>JBQTJE010000086.1:0-4152 GCA_052387455.1 Pseudonocardia sp. | reverse complement strand
GTTCGCGTTGCGGTCACGTGATCGCGTGGAGACGTGGTTACTGTCCGCTGTCGTCACATTTTCACGTGAAATCGTGAATGCGTGATAGTGGTTTCGCGCTACGCGCTTCACCATTTCACGTGAACGTGTGGAATGGGCGGGAATGCGCGCGCGCGGGAAGGGGTGCGCGTGCATTCCCGCTGGTCATCGCGCGCCTCGACGTGCTCGCGTCCACGTAACAGATGGTCCGTGTTCGTCACGGTCGTCAACGTTCTGCTCGCGGCTCCACTCGGTGACCTCGACAGCCGCGTCCCATTCGTCGTCAGGCACCCAGTGCACGATGCCGCCCTGCACGACGAACCCAGACGAGCCCCACTGAGCGGAGTCTGCGCGCGCCCACCGGTCCCGAAGGCGGTCAGCACCCTTGCGGGTCCACCGGTAGCCGATCCTGCCGGTCATCAGTCGAGGGCGGCCGTCGAGGGTGCTGGTCGTGTGCACGATCTCGACGACACGCCACACGGCGGTGTGAGCGAACAGAGTGTTCATGTGCCGGCCACCATCAGGAGTCGTCTTGCCAGTCGACCGTGATGCCATCCTCGGCGAGCTGGCCGTACCACTGCGATCGCTCGTCCGCCTCCCACGAAGCGTCCCCAACATGTCCGAACTCGCCATCGTCGAACGAGTCGTCTACGTAGGTGCCGCGCCGCAGCTCAACCCAAGGACGCTCGCCCTCCACCTGTGGCCGGAACGTCGGCAGCGTTCGGTTCACCCATGCCTTCGCTAACCCGCGGTTCGGATACTCAGCGGAGGCCAGATACCGAGCGCGCGGGTCCTCGCCGTCGTCGAGCATGATCTCAGCCCGCCACGTCGTCTTGCCGACCTTCGCGTACTCGCGAGTCTCGACGCCGGGATTCATCGAGGGCCACCGCCCCGGGGGGCGGTGCGCGCGAGCTTGTCTACCGCGGCGCGGTACCGGTCGTTGTGCCGCCACAGGGCGATCATGGCGCGGATGCGGGCGTTGGCGTCGGCGCCGTCGTCGAGCTTGGCCATGCCGAGCGCGCGGAAGTCATCGGGGTGTAGGTACAGCCCGACCCGCTTGGCGTCGCCGGTGCTCTCCGCGGTGAGAAGGCGCGGCCCCGCCGGGCGGCCCGGCTTCTCTTCGCTCTCGCCGTCTGTGGGCGCGTCTGCCGGCACGGCGGCGAGCTTCCGGGGTGTCCGCTTGCGCGTGGGCTTGGGCGGCTCCTGGGGCTCCTCAGCCGGTGTCGGGGCTTCCTGTTGGGGCTCCTCGGTCTCTCGCAGGGACTCGACGATTGATCGGCGGCGGGCCATCACTCCTCCTCGGTGTCGGTGGTGGCGGGCGGCAGGTCGGGCAGCTCGGCGGGCCACTTCACGCCGAGCAGGGCGAACACCTCGGCGGCGAGGCTGCGGTACTCGCGTTCGGCAGCTCGGGCGGTGGAATGCCGGCCACCGGGCATGTCGGTGAGCGGGCGGTCCTCACGGACGGCGTCGGCGTGCACGGACAGGTCGCGGATGATCTGGCGGGCCACCTGCACGCCTCCCGCAGCGATCTCGTTCAAGTCCTGCATGGCGTTGGGCAGGCTCGGCGTCTTCACCAGCGTGCCGACGAGCAGGTAGGGCACGCCGGCCTTCTCGATCGGACCGTGGACCACGCGGAGCACGGCGCGCAGGTCCATCGTGCGGACCGCGGAAGGGACCACGAGCGCGTCGACGACGGGCGTGCCGTCGGCGCCGTTGAGCAGGGCCGACCAGGCGTCAGAGGTGCGGGCGCCGGGGAGGTCGACGACGATCAGGTCCAGGTCGCGCAGGTCGTGCAGGCGGACCAGGTTGCGGGGGTCGCGCTCGGTAGCGACGTCGAGGGCGATCCGGTCGCCCGCGCGCATGACCCAGTCCTCGGCGCTGCGGTTCTCGTCGGCGTCGACGAGCAGGACGCGGTAGCCGGCGCGGCTCGCGAGGTGCGCGAGGGTGACGGCCGTCTGCGTCTTCCCGACGCCACCCTTGGGTGAGCCGACCCCTAGAACTCGGGGGCGGTCGCCGCTCTGGGAACTCATAGGTGCAGCGTATCGCGTGTGCGTTCACGTGAACAGACTTTGCGGGTCACGTTTTCACGTGAAGTTGTGACCGGATCAGTCGTCGAACTCGACGCTGCGCACGTCGGTGAACCGGACCTCGGCGCCGTAGCGGTCGCGCACGGCGTCGCTGATGGATTCGGCGGCCCGGTGGTTGGCCTGCCGCTGGCGAGCGCGGGCGGACTCGATGTTCGCCGTGCGCAGGCCTTCGTACGCCTCGGCGATGCGCGCCCGGTTGGCTTTGCTCGGCGCGCGGGACTCCGACAGCCACGCGGAGAGCGTGCGGGCGGTCGGGTCCAGGCCGGCGCGGTCGGCCAGCTCCGATCCGCGCGAGTGTTTCGTCAGGGCGCTGATCTGGGCGTGCCAGCTCTGGGCGGTGTAGGACGTCGCCGTGCGCGCGCCCCGGGCCGCGTTGCCGGCGGCACGGGCGTCGTCGAGCGCGGCCTTGACCCCGCCGAGTTCGAGCCCGTCGAGGCGGACCGTGCGGTGTCCGCCGTGTGCGCGATTGGTCGAGCCGGACCATTCGACGACCGCGGAAACGGTCATCTTCGTCGGGTGCTCGAACTCCTCCCATCCCTCATCTACCGCGTCGATCAGGCCGGATTCGTCATCCTCGGTGTAGGCGGTGGGGTCGCCGGTGCTCGTTTTCGACACGACTACTTCCCGCCCTTCCATTCGTCGAGGTGCTTCACCTTGAACGAGCCGAGCTTGATGCCGTCGGGGTCGATGAACATTGATCGCAGGCCACCGGGGCGGGCCGCGGTGGTCACGACGTCGAGCGCGGCCGCGGGGATGACCAGCTCATCGGTGTTGCGCAGCGCGATCGGTGGGGCGTCCGGGGCGACCTTCCGGCAGGCGTCGGCCCACCGGTAGAGGTTTGCGGCGGCCTGCGCCCGGACGGTTTGTGTCCAGTCCGGCCGTTGCGCACCGCATTTCCAGCGACGCCGGCCACCGTCGTCGGCGCTGCCGAGCATGAGTTGAAACGCCATCGAGTAGCGGTCTTTCACCTCGGCGTACTGTTCCGAATCGCGGCCGTATTCGGTGATGGCTTCGGCTCGAATGGTGTTGACGAATCGTGCCCATTCGTCGATCCGCACACCGTCTGCGGTGTAGGAGTCGAGGATCGTGACGTCGGGCCAGCGGCCCTCACGTTCGAGGTCGCGGAGCAGGGCGACCGTTGGCGCGGTGACCCATGCCGTCTCGCGCTTGTGGGTGTGCAGCAGCGGGTGCGGCAGGTGCTCGGACTCGTACCAGGGGTGCACCTGCACCTGGTAGTAGCCGGGCCGGCGGTCGTCGAACTCCGAAAGAGGGCCGGTGTGTTCGAGGGCGCCGTGACCGACCAGCACGGACGATGCGGCGGACAAGAACGCGGCGGAGCGGTCGAGCACGACGGCCGGCCCCTCGTGCGGTCGCTGCCAACCCCATGCCTCCACCGCGTGCACGGCGTAGGTGACGCCGGGCAGCTCGGGGCGCCAGAACGGGCGGGTCATCCGGCCGTCAACGCGGCGGCGCGGCTCGAACGCGCCTTCCAAGGCGGACAGAAACATGAGTGGGCGGCCCGCGGCGAGCGCGGCGCGGAACTCGTCGACGACGGCGCTCTTGGCGTCCTTGCGGGCCGCGGCGTTGGTGCTGCGCCGTGCTGCTCCGGCCGGCGGCCGGGGCGCTGTACGGATGGTCTCAGGGGCCGTCTCGGTTGCCGGCGGGGGCGGGTCGCCGACCGGGGCCGGCGGGCCGGGGTCCGGATCGGGGCGGCACTCGCCGTGGCGGGGGGCGCCGCAGCGGGAGCGGACCAGGGTCGGGCCGGCGCACAGCACGCACGGCAGGGTCTCGCCGTCGGCCGCGACGCCACCGGCGCCGCAGGACGGGCCGGGGCCGGCGCAGCTCGAGCAGGGCACGGCGGCAGGGGTCGGCACGGGCTCGGGCGAGCTCGGCGCCGCGGGCGGCTCGGGGGGCGGGGGGGGCTGCTCTGCGGGCGGGGTGTCGAGGTGGTCCCACTTGCCGGTGGATCGCAGTCCGACGCCGTACCAGGTGACGGTGCCGCTCTTGCGCTTGCTCAGTCCGGGGCGCTCAGAGAGCCGCTGGCCGA
>JBQTJE010000085.1:0-4063 GCA_052387455.1 Pseudonocardia sp. | reverse complement strand
GCCCCCGCCCCGCCCGGCGCTCGGCCGCCCCCCCGCACATGCCACCGGCCCGCGGGGGGCGGCCGGCGCCGGCCGGCGTGGCCCGCGCCGGTCGAGCAAGGCGGCCCGGCAAAGACGACCCTGCGCTCTGTCCGGCGATCACCGAGCGGCCCCACGAGGAGCGTTCCGCGGAACAGTTGTCCGGGCCGGTCGTGTAGCAGCCGTGTAGCAACGGCACCCGCCACAGACCGTCCAAGATCGCAACGAAGAGCAACGCGAGCGCTGGTCACGGACCTCGGCGGACCACCCCACACGACCTGCCGTGGCTTTGGGAGCGAGGGGCCGCCGGTTCAAATCCGGCCACCCCGACCAGGTAGGCGGCATGATCGGCGATCTCCTCGGATCGCCGGTTGCCCGACTTGCAGCAACCGTGTAGCAACGGGCGGCCACGGAGGTGCAGACGTGGACAGGCCGGCGCTCCTGGTCACCGGCGGTCCGAGCGGCATCGGCGCCGCGACCGTCGTCCGTGCGCGCAACGCCGGCTGCCGCGTTGTGGGCGCCTCGCGACGCTCAACCAGGACCGACGCCCGCGACGGCGTGTTGGCGATCGGGTCAGACGTGCAGGACTGGACGCGTGATGGTCGCGGCGGTCAGCGAGCAGCTCTGGCCGCGGACGTCGAGACCGAGTTCGACCATCGCGGGCGGGATCGACGTGGCGGCCCCCTCGCCGACCTCAGACGGGGCGTCACGTCGATCTCGACCGGGATCCTCACCTGCGTCGGCACGTCCGGCTCCCGGCGGCACCGATGAGTTCCCGGCCCCGACACGGTCTGCACGAACACAGCCGCGTACCAGGGAGGGACAGCCCATGACCGTCAACGCCCTACCACCCGTCGTCGACACCGACACCTGGCAGAAGGAGCTCGATGCACTGCGTACCCGCGAGAAGGCCGCGACCCGCGAGCTCGACGCAGTCGCGGCGCAACGGCGCCGGCTGCCGATGGTCGAGATGCCCGACTACACCCTGGATGGCGAGGAGGGGCCGGTCCGGCTGGCGGACCTCTTCGGCACCGCGGCGCAGCTGATCGTCTACCACCACATGTGGTTCCCGGGCGAGCAGTGGCAGTGCGGGGGCTGCACGTGGTTCACCTCGCAGTTCGCCCGGCTGGAGACCCTGAGCAACTTCGACGCCCGGTTCGTCGTCGTCACCCAGGGCCCGATCGGCGAGGCGCTCGCCTACCGGCAGCGGGTCGGCAACCGGATGACCTGGTACTCCACCGCGAACAGCCCGTTCGGCACGGAGGTCGGCGCACCCCCCGGCGGGGGGTTCGCGGTCAATGTGTTCCTGCGCGCCGGTGACACCGTGTACCGCACCTGGCACACCGACGGCCGCGGCACCGAACAGCTCGGTTACACCTTCGGGCTGGTCGACCTGCTGCCGTACGGCCGGCAGGAGGTGTGGCAGGACTCGCCCGAAGGCTGGCCGCAGGGCCCCACCTACAGCCGGTGGGCCGACTCGCCCGACATCGCCGCGCTGTACGGCCCGGATGCCTGACGGGCCCGACGATCCCGTGCCCGGGCCGGCCGGCACCGGATGACGGCCCGCGACCCGGATCTCGACGCGGTCGTGGCGGCCGAGCTGCGCCTGATGGACCGGGTCGTCCGCCACGACCGCGAGCGGGCCGGGGTGCTGATCGACCCCGGGTTCGTCGAGTTCGGCTCGTCCGGCACTGTTTACGACCGCGAGTCCGTGCTCGACGCCCTGAGCAGCGACGACACCGTTGCCCCTACCGTCGAGGACATGACCGCGACGCGGCCGGCACTCGACGTCGTGCACCTCACGTACCGCACCCGGCGGGCCGACCGGGTGACGTTGCGCAGCTCGCTGTGGCACCGCCGCGACGGCCGCTGGCGGATCGTGTTCCATCAGGGGACACCCGCCCACCGATAAGGACGGGAAACTGTCGGGGGCCGCTCCTACCCTGGGCGACGTGCCGAAGACCACATCCCCCGATCGCGCGACCACCACCGCCGTCGAGCTCCAGTTCGAGCAGCACCGCCGGGAGCTCATCGCGTACTGCTACCGGATGCTGGGCTCCTCGTTCGAGGCCGAGGACGCCGTCCAGGAGACGTTCGTGCGGGCCTGGCGCGCGTACGACTCGTTCGAGGGCCGCTCGTCGGTGCGGTCCTGGCTCTACCGCATCGCCACCAACGTCTGCCTGGACATGGTGGGCAGCGCGCAGCGGCGCGCCCGGCCGATGGAGATGGGGCCGTCCAGCGTCGGGCCGACGAACCCGGGACCGACGCTGCCCGAGGCCACCTGGATCCAGCCGATGCCCGATTCCGCGGTGCTGCTAACGCAGGCCGATCCGGCGGAATTGGCCGTGCAGCGCGAGACGATCCGGCTGGCGTTCATCGCGGCGCTCCAGCACCAGCCGCCGCGCCAGCGCGCGGTGCTCATCCTGCGTGACGTGCTGCGCTGGCGCGCGGCCGAGGTCGCCGAGCTCATCGGCGGCACGGTCGCGTCGGTCAACAGTGCGTTGCAACGGGCGCGGGCCACGCTCGCCGAGATCGGGCCGAGCACGGGCCCGAGTCGCGACCTGGACGAGCAGGAACGCGCGCTCGTCGCCCGCTACGTCGCGGCGTTCGAGCGCTACGACATGACCTCGCTCACGACCCTGCTGCGCGACGACGCCGTGCTCTCGATGCCGCCCTACGCGCTGTGGGTGCAGGGTCCGGACGAGATCGCCGCCTGGATGACGGGCCCCGGGTTCGGGTGCGAGGGCTCGCGGGTCGTGCCGGCCGCGGCCAACGGCTCGCCCGCGTTCGGGCAGTACCGGTGCGCCGAGGGGGGCTACACGCCGTGGGCGCTGGTCGTGCTGGAGACCGACGGGACGGCCATCACCGGCATCAACTCGTTCCTCGACACCCCGGCGTTGTTCCCGCTGTTCGGGCTGCCGTTGCGGCTCGAAGCCGGCGGGTAGGGGCGGGTCAGGCAGCGTGCCGCAGCGGCGGCCCCGGCCGGGCCGGGCGCGGCCCGTCCCAGCTCCACAGCTCCGTGAGCGCCCCCGCGCAGTCCGGGCACGGGACCCGGAAACCCGACGTGTCCGAAGCGGGCAGCTCGGCCTCGGCGCCGCAGTCGGAGCACGTCCACCAGCCGGTCGTGTGCGTCGCGTCCATGCGTCCGAGGGTAAATCACACCCCTGTCATTTTCCGGTGGTGACACGCACGGCCGCGGCCGGGGCCGGGAACGCCGGGCGCGCCCGGGACGTTCACCAGATGTGGACCCCGTGACGCTGTTGCTCCTACTCGCCGTCATCGGCGGCGTGTTCTACCTGGTCCGGCGCGGGCAGGCGGGCAAGGCCCGCGAGCTGGACGACGCCCGTTCGGAGGCGCGCCGCTGGGTCGAGCGTCTCGGCGGCCAGGTGCTCAACCTCGTCGGCACCGACGAGGCGTCCAAACAGGCTCTCGCCGACGCCGCCGAGCGCTACACCGCCGCTGGCTCCCAGCTGGAACAGGCGCGCAGCACCGAGCAGTCCCGCCAGGTCACCCAGACCGCCTACGAGGGCCTCTACTACGTGCGTGCCGCGCGCACCGCGATGGGCATCGACCCCGGCCCCGAGCTGCCGCCGCTGCCCGGCCAGGCGCGGGCAGGTGCGGTGAGCGAGACCCGTGACGTCGAGGTGCAGGGCCACGCCTACAGCGCCTCGCCGATGCCGTCGAGCCGCAACGCCCACTACTACCCGGGCGGCTACGTCGCCGGTCGGCCGGTGCCGCAGGGCTGGTACTCCGAGCCGTGGTGGAAGCCCGCGCTCGTCGCGGGCGCGTGGGGCGTGGGCTCGATGCTGCTGTTCAGCGCCATGTTCAGCGGGATGTCCGGTGTCGCCTACGCCGACGGGTTCGCCGACGGCGCCGCGATGGACGACGCAGGAGGCGACGCCGGCGACCCCGGCGCGGAGCTGGACGGCGGCGGCGCCGCCGACGGCGCCGCCGACATGGGCGACGCAGGCGGCGGCATGGACCTCGGCGGGTTCGACTTCTAGCCCGGCCGGACACCGCGCCACCGTCCGAGCGCCGCGCCACC
>JBQTJE010000084.1:0-87181 GCA_052387455.1 Pseudonocardia sp. | reverse complement strand
GGCCGGCCGGGCCTCGCTGCCGCCGCGGACGGTGTGCCCGCCACGGCCGACGGGGCGGGCGACGCGGCACCGGGCCGGGATCCGGCCCGGCCGCTGCACCTGCCGGACTCCGGGCCGCTGCTGCGGGCGGCGCTGGAGGCAGCGGACGCCACACTCGTGCTCGTCTCGGGCTCCTCGGCGGCCGGCCCGGCCGATCACCTGCGTCCCGCGCTCGCCGCGCTCGGTGCGTCCCTGCTGGTGGACGGTGTGGCGTGCCGGCCGGGGCACCCTCAGACCCTGGCCCGGCTGCCCGACGGCCGGCTCGTCGTGGGGTTGCCCGGCAACCCGTTCGCAGCGCTGGTCGCGTTCCTGACCCTGGCCGTGCCCGTGCTCGCCGGGCTGCGCGGCGCCCCGCTCGCCGTTCTCGCCCCGGTCGACGCCCCCGCCATCGCCGCGCACGACGGGTACACGCGGCTGGTCCCGGTGCTGCTGCGCGCCGGCCGGGCCGAGCCGGTCGGGCACGGCGGGGCGGCGATGCTGCGCGGTGCCGCGGTCGCCGACGCGCTGGCCGTCGTCGCGCCGGCGGGCGCACGCGGCCCGGTGCGGGCCCTGCCGCTGGCCGCGGGGGCGACATGGGACGGCTGACCACGCGGCTGCCGGTCCTGCGGATCACCCCGGACGGCGCGTCGTCGCGGCCGGACACGCTGGTCGTCGAGGAGCCGCTGGAGCTGCGCGTCGATGGCCGGGCGCTGGCGGTGACCATGCGCACGCCGGGCAACGACGTCGAGCTGGCGCACGGGTTCCTGCTCACCGAAGGGGTCGTCGGCGCCGCGGCCGACATCGCCACCGCCCGCTACTGCGCCTCGCGCGACGACGCGGGCGCGCACACCTACAACGTCCTCGACGTCGCCCTGGCCCGGGGCGTCGCGCCGCCCGACCCGTCGCTGGCGCGCAACTTCTACACGACGTCGTCCTGCGGGGTGTGCGGCAAGGCGTCGCTCGACGCCGTGCGGCTGCGCACCCGGTTTCCCCCCGGCGACGACCCTGTCTCGTTCGACGCGCGGGGGCTCGCGCGCCTGCCGGACACCCTGCGCGCCCAGCAGCGGATCTTCGACGCGACCGGCGGGCTACACGCGGCCGGACTGTTCACCGCCGACGGCCGGTGCCTTGTCGTGCGCGAGGACGTCGGCCGGCACAACGCGGTGGACAAGGCGCTGGGGTGGGCGCTGCTCGCCGGCCACGTCCCGGCGCGCGGGCTGGTGCTCGTGGTGTCCGGGCGGGCGTCGTTCGAGCTGGTGCAGAAGGCGGTGATGGCCGGCGTGCCCGCGCTGGTGGCCGTGTCGGCGCCGTCGTCGCTGGCGGTGAACCTCGCCGCCGAGGCGGGCCTGACCCTCGCCGGGTTCGCCCGGGGCGGCTCGATGAACGTTTACTCCGCACCCCGGCGCGTGATCGTCGCCCAGCCCGCCCAGCCCGCCCAGCCCGCCCAGCCCGCCCAGCCCGTAGAGCCCGCCCAGCCCGCCCAGCCCGCCCAGCCCGTAGAGCCCGCCCAGCCCGTAGAGCCCGCCCAGCCCGCGCCCAGCGCCGCCGCGGCCTCGTGAGACCGCCCCGCGGCGTGTGCCGACCGGGCAGGGGCCGGTGTGATCGCCGGTTGGGGACGTCGGGCTGTGCGGGGCGCGGTCGCCGGTTCCGAAACGGTGATCACCGGCCGGGGCGTGCTCGCCATCCGCCAGCCGTGCTCGGGGCGGTGTCAGAATCAGACGCGCGCCGATGAGCGTGACGCGCGCTGCTCGCGGGTGCGTGCTGTCACGCCGCGATCGTCGCCGGCCGCCGGGGTCGTGCTCGGCCTACAGGTCGGCGGCCAGCGGAACCTCCGTCACCGCCGCCGAGGTCATCCACTCGCGAAGCACCCAGGTGGCCGCGACGTCGTCGGCGTTGTACTCGAGCAGCCGCCGGCGCTGCGCCAGGTCGACCGGTGCGCCGTCCATGCCGACGGCGTCGCGGTACCAGCGCATGGAGTTCTCCCCGCCGGCCTCCGGGTCGCGCCACGCGAACCCCGCGACCGGCGCCACCACCTTGAGCCCCCTGCCGTGCGCGCACAGGAACCACTTGCCGACCAGCGCGAACACGTCCACCCATTCCGGGGCGCCGACGAACTCCTCGATCTCGGCGACCGCGGGTACCCCCGGGCGGCCGGCGAAGCGGCGGGCGGAGCCCAGCAGCCAGCGGTTCTCGGCGTCGGCGTTGTAGCAGTAGGCCGCGAACGTGCGCCCCGACGCGAGCGTCCGGCGCCGCAGGGCGCTGAACCACGTCCAGAACGCGGCGAACGAGCGCGCCTCGTCCGGGGTGGGCAGCGGCTCCCACGTGGCGAACGCGCGGTAGCCGTCGGGCTCGTCGCCCGCGCGTCGGCCGCCGGGATGGTGCAGCAGTGCCCCCCAGAGGTACGCGCCGGACTCGCCGAAGCTCTCCATGTCGACGTCCACCTCGACGTCGGCGCGCGGCACCTCGACCCGCGGCACCCGCCGGGCGACGGCCAACCCCCGCAGCCACGCCCGCGCCAGCGCCACCACGTCGTTCCACGGCGGGCCGGGGACCGGACCGGGCGGCGCGTGCGGGTCGAGCGCCGCGAGCTCGGCGACGGTGCGCACCCCCAGCTCGCGCAGCGCTCCGGCCGTCTCCCCGCGGGCGACGAGGCTGACGTCGGTGGTCCGCGACAGCTCCGCTTCGCAGGTGGGCCACCACGGGCAGCGGCGGCACTCGTTGATCCGCGACGGTGCCGCGAGCGCCGGGCCGCCGCCGGCCGCTGCGCGCGCCACGGCCGCACGGTCGGCGAACCGCAGGTCGTACTCCTGCAACGTGGTGCGCCCGCCCGGCCAGTGCGCGGCGGCCAGGTCGTGCCAGACGACCACGTCCGCGTCGAGCCCGACGACCCCGCCGTGCAGCCCGACGGCGTCGTCGTCCGGGGGTGCCCAGCCCGCCTGCCGCAGCATGCGGTGCACGTGGGCCAGCCGCAGCAGATCACGCGCCTGCGACCGCACCCGCCGGGCGGCGTCCGGGCCCGCGAGGTGCGGGCTGACCGCCGGCAGCGCCGTGGTGCGCGCGCCCGACCCGGGATCAGTGACCCGGTGATGGACGACGATCACCGGCACGTAGCCGCCGCCGGGCTGCCGCACCAGCAGCTCGGCGCCGCCGCGCCGCCCGACCGGCTCGCCGCCGGCGGGCAGCGTCGCCCCCCAGATCAGCGGTGCGCCCGCCGTGACCGCCGCCGCCGTGGCCGCCAGGCGCTCGCCGAACGGCATCCCGGCGGGGACCACGTGCCACGCCGCGCCGGACGCCCCCGCGAGCACCGCTGCGATCCGGCCGCGGTGGGTGGCGGCGTCGTCGCGGCGCTGCTCCAACGCGGGATCGGGTAGCGCGCGCGAGCCGGCCGCGACGACCGGGTCGTGGTCGAGGTGCACGCGGCGCCGGCAGCGGGTGGTGACCCCGGCGTCCAGGAGCAGGAGTGGGGGGCCGCCTGCGCGCGGCGGATCGCCCGGGATCGCCACGGCGCCCGCCGCCCCCGCTGCCGGGGCGGCCGACACCGCCGGTACTGCCGTCACACCGGCGAGGGTAGTGACCACCACCGACAACGGCCGGGTCCGACGCCCCGGGATCGCCGTCGGGCGGTGCCGTGGGTCGCTGCGTGTGCTGTGGGTCGCTGCGCGTGCTGCGGCGGCTGGGCGAGGAACGCCGGGAGACCCGGGGGCGGCGCCCCGGGGCGGGCGGCGGCTGCCGTGATCGTCGTCCGGGGACGCCGAGTCGTGCCAGGCACGGTCGCGCGTCCCGAGACGGTGATCATGGCGCGGATGGAGGAGGTTGGCGGGGTGCCGCCACGGGCCCCCGATCGGCGATCACCGGAGCGGCCGCGAGAGGGATGCGGGGGAGCGGACGAGGCTGAGGGGAGCGTGGGCGGCGGGGCGGACGGCAGCGGGTGGCCGCGGCCGGTGGCGGTGATCGGCAATGCGGGACCGCGAACCGCGCGTGGGACGGTCACGGGTCCCCGAACGGTGATCACCGCCGCGCGCCGGCGCCGGGAAGGGTGGTGGACGTGCGGACTGGCGGTGCGGGGGACGGCGGGTAGCGATGCGGGCTGGCGGTGCGGCGGACGGCCGGGTAGCGGTGCGGGATGGGTACGGGCGGAGGGACGGCGGCGGCTGCGGTGCGGGCGGGGCAGGGGGACGGCGGCGGCTGCGGTGCGGGCGGGGCAGGGGGACGGCGGCAGCTGCGGTGCGGGCGGGGCGGTGCGCGTGCAGCGCCGCGGCCGGGTCGGCCGGGGTCGGTGGCCACGGGCGGGTGGCGGCGCCGGGCGAGCCCGGCGGGCTCCCACCGCGCTGGACTAGGCTCCGGACCGGCGTACCGGCGCGAGGAGGGACGGACCATGGGCCTGCGGCGACGTGCCGGATCGAGCATGCCGGCGGGCGACCCGGGTGCGGGCGGGCCCGGCGCCCTCGGCGCAGGCTTCGCCGCCGCGGAGATCGCCGGCGCTGCCCGCGACGGGAGCTCCGCCCGCGGCGGCGCTGCGCCCGGCGGAGGCCGCGACCGCACCGCGGGTGCCGGGCGCCGCGACGGCACCGGCCGCAACGGGCGCCGCGACCGCAGGCCCCTCACCGCGGGCCGGGCCAAGCGGCTGATCGGGGTCGGCACGGCGGTCGCGCCGCTGCTCGCCCCTTACGCCCTGGCTGCGGCGGGCGCCGCCCGGGCGCGCTGGGACGCCCACCGCGCGGCCCGCATGGGCGTCACCCCCGACCAGCTCTCGGCGTTCGCCGGGCGCGGCGGGGCGCTGCATGCGCGACTGTCGCGGGTCGCGGAGACCCTCGGCGCGCTCGACGGCGGCCCGTCCGAGCAGCGCCGCAACAACGAGCGCCGCAACAACCAGCGCCGCAACAACGAGCGCCGCAACAACGAGCGCCGCAACGACGGAGGCCACAACGGGGATCGCGACGACGCGCTCCGGTTCGCCGCGGCGGTCCGTCCCCGGCTCGCCGATCTCGCGATGGCGGTCCGCGCCGCGGAGCAGCTGCCGGCGCCGCGGCGCCGGGCGGCGTTCCGCGCGATCGGCGGCGAGCTGGACCGCGTCGAGGCCGAGCTGCTCGGCCACCTCGGCATCGACACCTGAGCCGGCCACCGCAGCTGAGCCACCCACGGGCACCCGGTACCAGACCGGTTGGTCCCGGCCACCGGTCCGGGCTACCTTCTGACCCATGAGCGGCGACCCGGGCGGCGCCCCGCTGCGTGCCGCCACCCTCGCCATGTTGGTCACCCTGCTGACCGCGCTGGGGCACCGCGCGGGCGGGGGCGCGCTGCCCGACCTCGCCCTCGCCGCCATCCTGCTGCCGCTGCTCGCCGCCGCTTCCGTCGCCTTCGCGCAGCGCACCGCGACGCTGCCGCGGGCCGTCACGATCCTCGGTGCGGGGCAGGTGCTGTTGCACCACCTGCTCGCGGCGCTGCATCCCGGCAGCCACCACGCCGCGGACGCGGTGCTCGCCGGCCCGGCGATGCTCGCCATGCATGCCCTCGCCACGGTCGCTGCCGCGGTGCTGCTCTGCCGGGCCGACCGTGCCGTCGCCGCCGTGCGGGCCGCGGTGGCTCGGATCGTGCCGCGCCGCCGCCGCGGGCCGGTGGTGGCGGTGCCGCTGGTCGTCGCGATCGTCCCCGGCCCGGTCGTCGCGCTGCGCCTGGCCCGCGCCGGGCTCGCCCCGGTCCTGCGGCGGGGCCCCCCGGCGGCGTGCTGAGCCCTGCCCGCCCGTCCCCTCCCGCGCCGACGCGCGGACCTCCCGGAGACCCTCATGCCCCGTCACGCCCCCCGGCCGGTGCCCGCCCAGCCCGCTCTGCCGATCCCCGTCCCACGCGCACGCACCGCACGTGGGGGGACGACGGCGGCCCGGTGCGTCGCGCTGATCGTGCTGTCCGCGGTGGTGATGCTGCTGGGTGCCGGGCCGGCACTGGCCCACACCCGCCTGCTGGGCAGCGATCCCGCGGACGGGACGACGCTCGCCGCCGCCCCCGAGCGGGTCTCGTTGGAGTTCAACGAGGCCATGCAGGCCGAGTTCTCGACGGTCACCGTCACCGGCCCGGACGGCGCCGCGTGGCAGACCGGCCCGGTCGCGGCGGACGGCACGACGGTGTCGGTCGCGCTGCTGCCCCTCGGGCCCGCGGGCCGCTACGAGATCGGCTACCGGGTCGTCTCCGACGACGGCCATCCGGTCGCGGGCACCGTCGGGTTCGTCCTGTCCGCGCCCGGGCCCGGGGCGGACGGCGCCGCTGCGCCGGCGGCCCCCCAGGCGCAGGCGGTCGCCGCCCCGGTGCCCGACGGCGGCCCGCTCGTGTGGCCGTGGATCGCCGGCGCGGTTCTCCTCGTCGCCGGCGGCGTCGCGGTCGCGCTGCGGTCGGGCCGGGCGCAGCGGTGACCCGGTCGACGGCGAACAGCCCGCCCGCGACGGAGCGACTGGTTCCGGCGGCGTGGGCGGTGCTCGCCGTCGGCACCGCGGCGGTGGCCGGCGCGCTGGCCGGCGCCGGGTTGCCGGTGCTGCTCGGCACCTCGATCACCCGCGCGGGCATGACCGTCGCCGGTGTGGCGTGCGTGGGGCTGGCGCTGGTCGGCGTGCTGCTGCCGGCCGGTGACCGGGAGGCCGCGGCGACCGGCCGGCGGGCCGACCGGGCGCTCGTCGTCGCGGCCGGGGCGTGGGTCGTGCTCGTGCTGCTCGGGATCGGTTTCCGCGCCGCGGACGCGTTCGGCGAGTCGCTGGGCCGTCTCGGCGCGGACCAGCTGCTGCGCTGGACCACCCAGCTCGCGGCGGGGCGCGGGCTGCTGCTCACGGCGGCCTGCGCGCTGGTCGTCCTCGGGTGTGTGGTGGCGCGGTTGCGTGACCCGGCGCGGGTTCCCGCTCGCGTGCCGCTGGTCGGCGCCCTGCTCGGGGTGCTCACGCCGGCCGTCACGGGGCACGCCAGCTCCGCTCCCGACCACCAGGTGGCGGTCGTCGCGATCGCGTTGCACGCCGGTGCGGCGGCGTTGTGGGTCGGCGGGCTCGGCGCGTTGCTGGTGCTGGTCGCGCGGCGCAGGCGGTTGCTGGTCGACGCGCTGCCGCGGTACTCCACGCTGGCCGGGGCGTGCGTGGTGGCGGTCGCGGTCACCGGCGTGCTCAGCGCGGCGGTGCGGCTGGAGTCGTGGTCCGCGCTGCTGGGCACCGGGTACGGCGCGCTGGTGCTGGTGAAGTCGGGCCTGATCGTGGCGCTGGCGGGTCTGGGGATGGTCGCGCGCCGCCGGCTCGCGGCCGGGCGCACCCCGGTGCTGCGCTGGGCGGGGGTCGAGGTGGTGCTGATGGCGGTGACGCTGGGCGTCGCGGCCGCGCTCACCCAGTCCGCGTGACGAGGCTGGTCCGCTCGACGAGTCTCGATCTGAGACGCAACGGTCTCCCTGACCCGCACATCCGCAGGTCAGCGGGCCGCTTAAGGGATCACCACGCCGGATTCGTCCGTTTTCTCGCTCCGTGGAATCCGGCGGCTTGTGAGCCCTGACACCCGGGGCTGAGATCGGGCGAGACATCGCAGTCGAGGAGGTATGCCGGTGAAGGCCGTCCGGGTACATGCGTATCACCAGGATCCGCAGATCGACGACATCCCCGAGCCAGAGATCCAGGGCCCGCTGGACGTCATCGTCAAGATCGGTGGCGCCGGCCTGTGCCGCACCGATCTGCACATCGTCAACGGCGACTGGGCCGAGGCGATGGACCCGTCGCTCCCTTACGTGATCGGGCACGAGAACGCCGGCTGGATCCACGCCGTCGGCGAGGGGGTCACCAACGTCGCCGTCGGCGACACGGTGATCCTGCACCCGCTGGCCACGTGCGGGCTGTGTCCCGCCTGCCGGCGCGGCAAGGACATGCAGTGCGCGGACGCGTACTTCCCCGGCCTGTCCAACAACGACGGCGGGATGGCGGAGTACCTGCGCACCAGCGCCCGCTCGTGCGTCAAGCTCAAGCCGGAGACCAAGCCGTCGGACGTCGCCGCGCTCGCCGACGCGGGCATCACCGCCTACCACGCCGTGCGCAAGTCCGTCCCGATGCTCTACCCCGGCACGGCTGCCGTCGTCCAGGGTGCGGGGGGGTTGGGCCACATCGGCATCCAGTGCCTCAAGGCGCTCACCGCCGCGGAGGTCATCGTCGTCGACAAGAACGCCGACGCGCTGGCGCTGGCGAAGCAGATCGGCGCCGACCACACGGTGCTCGCCGACGGCAACCACGTCGAGGCCGTCAAGGACCTCACGGACGGCGTGGGCGCGAAGGTCGTCTTCGACTACGTGGCGGAGCTGGGCGCCCAGCACGACGCGTGGGCGATGACCGGCCCGGACGGCTCCATGTTCGTCATCGGCTACGGCGGCGAGTTCACGGCGCCGACGCTGGACTTCGTCGGCGGCGAGAAGAACATCATCGGCAACATCGTCGGCACCTACGCCGACCTGTCCGAGCTGATGGTGCTCGCCCAGGCCGGCAAGGTCACCCTGCACACCAGGCAGTACCCGCTGTCCGAGGCGCTCACGGCGTTCCACGATCTCGACCAGGTCCGCGTCCGCGGCCGGGCAATCCTCGTTCCCTGACCCGAACCGAAGAGTCAACGACGACGCGAAAGGTCCCACCACATGTATGAGAAGGACGGCGAGAAGTACTTCGTGGTCGACGCCCACATGCACTTCTGGGACGCGAGCCGCGAGAACTGGCGCGAAGGCCGTGAGCAGTACTCGAAGGGCTGGATCGACTGCTTCTACGGCTACCACCAGCTGGCCCCGCCCGAGACGCACTGGGACTACGAGCACTACCTGAAGGTCTCCGAGGAAGACCTCATGAAGGACGTGTTCGAGGACGGCTACGTCGACGCAGCCATCTTCCAGTCGACGTACCTCAAGTACTGGTACACCGACGGCTTCAACACCCTGCAGCGCAACGGCCCCCTGGCGCGCAAGCACCCGGGCAAGCTGATCGCCAACGGTGGCTGGGACCCGCGCGACGGCGACGCCGGACTCAAGCAGCTCGAGGCCGACGCCAAGGAGTACAACCTCAAGGGCGTCAAGCTCTACACCGCGGAGTGGCACGAGAACGGCTCGCGGGGCTGGAAGCTGACCGACCCCGAGGCCTACCGCTTCATGGAGAAGTGCCAGGAACTCGGCATCAAGAACCTGCACGTGCACAAGGGCCCGACGATCTGGCCGCTGAACAAGGACGCGTTCGCCGCCGACGACGTCGACGCCGCGGCCACCGACCACCCGGACCTGAACTTCATCATCGAGCACGCGGGCATCCCGCGCATCGAGGACTTCTGCTTCATGGCCGTGCAGGAGCCCAACGTGTACGCGGGCTGCTCGGTGGTCATCGGCGGGCTCATGCACGCCCGGCCGAAGTTCTTCGCCAAGGTGCTCGGCGAGCTGCTGTTCTGGGTCGGCGAGGACCGCATGACCTTCGGCTCGGACTACAACATCTGGACGCCGAAGTGGCAGGTCGAGGGCTTCGTCGACTACCAGATCCCGGACGAGGAGGCGTTCTCCGACTACCCGCGGCTCACCACCGCGTCGAAGAAGAAGATCCTCGGTCTCAACGCTGCCCGGCTCTACGACATCGACGTCCCGGCGGAGTGCCAGCTGCCGACCGACGCCCCGTCGGCCCCGGGTGAGCAGCTGGTCGAGGCGTGACGATGGCTCCTACGCCCGAGGCGGACCGGTCGGCGATGCGCGATGCCGTCTGGTCCGCCCTGGGCACCGTCCTCGACCCGGAGATCGACGAGCCGATCACCGACCTGGACTTCGTGGAGTCGTACACCGTCGACGAGGAGGGGGTGGCCGCCGTGCGGTTGCGGCTGCCGACCTTCTTCTGCGCGCCGAACTTCTCGTTCCTGATGGTCGCCGATGCCTACGACGCGGTGTCGGCGGTCCCGGGGGTGACGCACGCGGTGGTGGAACTGGCCGACCACCACGCCTCGGCGGAGATCAACGGCGGGGTGGCCGCGCAGGCCGGCTTCATGCAGACCTTCGCCGGTGAGGCGATGGAGGAGCTGGACGGGCTGCGCGAGCTGTTCCTCACGAAGGCGGCGATCGCCGGGCAGGACCGGGTCGCCCGGCCGCTGGTGGACGCCGGCTCGGGCCCGGAGGAGCTGGCCGAGCTCACCCTGGGTGAGGTGGCGGAGTCGGTGGATCTCGTCCGGTTGCGGGAGCGCCGGGCCGCCCTCGGGCTGCCGCACGGCGACGACGCGCCGCTGCTGATCCACGCCGACGGCACCCGGGTGAGTTCGGCGCAGGTGCCGCTGCACCTGCGGCGAGCGCGGGTGACCCGCATCGGCATGGAGTCCAACGGCGAGTACTGCAAGAGCCTCTTGCAGAGCAGGTACTCGGGAGCCGCAACGGCGCGGTGACCCGACGGATCGACGGCCGCGTCCCGGACCTCCGGGCCGCGGCCGTCGCACGTTCCGCGAGCCGGGGTATTCGGCACGGCGAGTCGGGGCGTTCGGCACGGCGAGTCGGGGCGTTCAAGTACCCCAATCTGGGGGCGTACCCGCAGCGGTGCGCCGGCGTTGGACAGGTGACGTGTCGCCGTCGACGCCCGGAGTGTGTTCGTGCCCAGTCGCCATCAGTACCTCGCCGCCACCCTCGGTGCACTCGCCGTCGTGGGCGTCACTGCCACCACCGGGATCGCCTCCGACGAGGGCCGCAACACCGTCCGGCCGCTGCAGGCCAACCAGACCGAGAGCTTCTTCGACGGTCAGAACCAGGTCCTGACCTACGGGCAGAACTTCCAGTGCGTCATCGACCCCTTCGACGATCTGGACGGCATCGGCCGCCAGGGCGACGGGATCCCGGCCGCGGCCGACCCCGACGAGATGGTGTTCCCGTCGTGCATCTCCGGCGAGACGGCCGGCGGCTCCGAACCGTTGCAGGACCCGACCGGCCTGCCGATCGACAAGGCCCGCGAGTTCTTCGTGATCGTGCCGCTCTTCGACGCCGACGGCGACGGGCTCATCGAGGCCTTCGACCCGACTCCCGGCATCGACCTCCAGTGCCCCGAGCCCGGCTCGCCGTCGCACTCGGAGGACCAGCCGGTGGGCGCCTGCACCACGCACCCGTCGTTCGTGGCCTCGGAGCCGATCCTCGCAGAGGCCGGCACCGAGATCAGCGGCCTGCCGATGCCCGACCCGTTCCCGATGTTCGCGGGCCTGCCGGGCAAGCCGCCGGTCGACGCGCCGTTCGTGGTGCCGGCGAACCCCCCGGCCGTGATCCCGCTGCCCGGGCACAGCCACATCACCGACACCGAGTTCGACGACACGATCTGGTGGCAGGTGATCGTCACCCTCGTCACCGACCCGGCGGTCTTCCCCGACCTCGAAGGTGACTGCGCCGCCGGCCGCGACAAGTGCCTCACCTCGATCGATGCCCTGCGCGCGTCGCAGGCGAACGGCGGGACCGGCCGCGACATCCCGTCCAACATCTTCCTGTTCTTCGCCAACGAGCCGCTCGACGGCGCGGTCGGCGTCAACGCCCCGCACTCGGGGCACCACTAGCGCGTCCGCTCCCCTGTGGTGCCGAACGGCGCGTCCGACCGGGGCGCGCCGTTCGCCCGTTGGCCCGTTCCGTCTGCGAGTCCGCAATCTCGGCACGGCGAGTCCGCGTGCTCGGCACGGCGAGTCCGCGTGCTCGACGCGGTGGATGGTCGGTCAGCGAGTGCGGGCGGTGAGGACGCGGAAGAGGTTGTGCAGCCGGTAGCCGCCGCCCGGTGTGCGCAGCGGTTCCAGCCGCGCCAGCACGGCCTCGCGGACGGCGGCCGGATGGGCGTGCCTGCCGACTGCTCTGGCCAGCCCCGAGGCGAACAGCGGCTCGATCACGGCGTCGGCGTCGGCGTAGTCGAACGGGCAACCGACCTCGTCGACCTGGTCGACCTCGAGCCCGGCCAACGTCACGATCTCGCAGAGGCGCTCGGGATCGGTGAGCGGCGGCGGGCCGTGCGGCGCGCGCGGGGGAAGCCACGGCGCGAGGGCCTCGCCGAACGCGCGGACGTCGCACTCGGCTTCCCGGCCCCACACCGTCACGGCGACGACGCCTCCCGGTCGGGCGACGCGACCCATCTCACGCAGCACCCGCAGCGGGTTCGCGACATGCGTGAGCAGCTGGACGGCCGCGACCACGTCGAAGGAGCCATCGCGCAGGTCGAGCTCGTGGGCGTCGCCGACCTGGAACGTCACGTCCGGAACCTCTGCCGCAGCGTGGCGCACCGCCTGCGGGTCGTGGTCGACGCCGGTGACGAGGGCGCCCCGGTCGACGGCTGCACGGGAGAACACCCCGGGCCCGCAGCCGAGATCGAGCAGCGCCGTGCCGGGGCCGGCGGCGGTGACGTCGAGGACGCGGGCGTGCAACGGCGCGCCCCAGCCGCGGGGACCATCGGTCATGGGTGCCGCTCGTGGTCGACACCGGACGGCGGCAGCTCGCGCATGACGAGTGACCGTACCCCCTGCGAGTCGGGCTCTACGACCGCGCGAGTCGGGCCACACGACAGCGCGAGTCGGGCGGTTCGGCATGATCGGGCCATGCAGCACGGCGTCGTGACGTTCCTGACCGACTACGGCATCGACGGGCTCACCCTCGCCCGCGCCGTCGAGGAGCGCGGGTTCGACGCGCTGTTCCTCACCGAGCACACCCACATCCCCGCGTCCCGGCGGACGCCCTGGCCCGGTGGCGCCGAACTGCCGAAGCGCTACGCCCACACCTTCGACCCGCTGGTCGCGCTCGGAGCCATGGCCGTCGTCACCGACCGGATCGCGCTGGGCACGGCGGTGTCGCTGGTGCCGCAGCACGACCCGATCGTCCAGGCCAAGGCCGTCGCCAGCGTCGACCGGCTCGCCGGCGGACGGTTCGAGTTCGGCGTGGGGCCGGGCTGGAACGTCGAGGAGGCCGCGCACCACGGCGCCGCGACCCACCGCACCGCGCGGATGCTGGAACACGTCGCGGCCATGCGGGCGATCTGGACCAGCGACGAGGCCGAGTTCCACGGCCGGTTCGTCGACTTCGGACCGATGTGGTCGTGGCCGAAGCCGGTGCGGGTGCCGCCGGTGCTCATCGGTGGCGGCGGGCCGACCGTGCTCGACCGGGTGCTCTCGCACGGCGACGGCTGGATCCCGCTGCGGGTGCGGCTCGACCAGTTCGACGCCTTCGCCGGCCGGGTCGCGGAGCTGCGTAGCCGGGCGGCCGATGCCGGGCGCGGGCACCTGCCCGTCACCGTCTACGGCGCGGTGTCGACGCCTGCGGCGCTGGAGTCGTACGCCGCCGCCGGTGTGGACCGGGTGCTGTTCGAGCTGCCCGACCACGGGCTGGGTGGCGCGGCGGAGGACGTGGGGTCCGACGGTCGCGGCACGGACGCGACGCTGCGCGAGCTCGACCGGCTGGCGGCACTCCGGCCGTAGCCGTGTCGAGAACGCGGACTCGCCGTGTCGGAAACGCGGACTCGCCGTGTCGGAAACGCGGACTCGCCGTGTCGGGAACGCGGACTCGCCGTGTCGGGAACGCGGACTCGCGGGAGGATGGCGGCATGGCGCAGGCGCGGGCGGTGTGGCTCGAGGCGGCGGTGAACGGCCCGTGGTCGCGGGACCGGCAGCCGGGGATCCCGATCAGCGTGGCCGAGATCGTGGCTGACGGCATCGCCTGCGCGCGGGCGGGAGCGGCGATCGTGCACGTTCACCCCTACGACGTCGCCACCGGCCGCCAGCGCGACGATCCCGACATCTACCAGCCGATCATCGAGGGCATCCGCGCCGAGGTCGACGCCATCGTGTACCCGACGCTGCCGCTGGCCGGGAGCCCGGACGCCCCGGAGCCGATGCCGCCCGAGGAGCGTTTCGCCGCCGTCGCCGAGCTGTGCCGCCGGGGCCTGCTGGAGTGGGCGGCGGTCGACCCGGGGACGACCACCCTCACCCACCTGGACGATCTCGCGGCAGGCCGGGACGGCTTCGTCTACCTCAACCCCGACGCGCACGTCCGCACCGGCCTGGGCATCGTGGCCGCGCACGGGGTGCGCCCGGCGTATGCCTGCTACGAGCCCGGCTTCACCCGGTTCGGCGCGGCGCTCGCCGCGGCCCGGCCCGACCTGCCGGCGCCGGTCTACCGCTTCATGTTCACCGAGGGTTTCCACTTCGGGTTCCCGCCGCGGCGCTACGCGCTGGACGCCCACCGCACGCTCCTGCACGACGCCGCGCCGGGCAGCGCGTGGATGATCGCCGGCCTGGCCGTGGACGTCCGCCCGCTGATCCCGGACGCGGTGGAGCTGGGTGGGCACGTCCGGGTGGGCCTGGAGGACGCGCCGTTCGGCACCACCGAGACCAACGTGGAGCTGGTGCGCGACGCGGCTCGCCGGATCGAGGACGCCGGCGGGCGGGTCGCGACGGCGGCCGAGGTCCGGGCCGCGCTGGGTGCGCCTCCCGGGTGAGCTAGGCGCTGCGGTGCCGGCGGAACGCCCGGAGCAGGTCGTCGACGATGGCGTCGGGCAGGGTGTCGACGCGCACGGCGCCCGTGGCTGACACGGTGGCGCGCATCTGGGTGAGGTACTCGCGGCAGCCGCCGCACTCGTCGAGGTGCGCCTCGACGGCGGCGACCTCGTCGGGCGGCAGCGCGCCTTCGAGGTAGTCGGTGACGAGCTCGACGAGCTCGCGGCACGCCATGTCACGCGGCTGCCTCACACGACCACCGTCTCCAGGACCGCGCGCAGCCGCGAGCGGCCGCGGTGCAGCAGCACCCGCTGGTTGGCCGGGGTCAGGTCGAGCAGCGTGCACACCTCCTCCGCATCCAGCCCGTGGACGTCGCGCAGCTCGACGACGCTGCGCTGCCGGTGGGGCAACCCGGCGAGCGCGGTCTCCAGCAGACCACGGAACTCGGCCGCCAGCAGCGCGGGCTCGGGTCCCCACGCCTGCGGGGCCGCCCCCTCGCGCCAGTGCCCGGGGTAGGTCGGGTCGTCGTCGCCGCGGAACCGGTCGGGGTCGACGGCCGGCTGGAACTCGGCGGTCATGATCCGCGCCTCGGCCCGGGCGCGGCGCCGGGCGAGGTTGGCGACGATGGTGAGCACCCAGCTGCGCAGGGCCGCCCGGCCGGCGAAGCCGTCGATGCCGCGGACGACGGCCAGCCACGCCTCCTGCACGACCTCCTCGGCGGACGCGTGCGTGCGGACGTAGCCGCGCGCGACGCGGAGCATCGCCGGTGACCAGGCGCGCACGACGGTGACGAAGGCCGCCTCGTCCCCGCCGCGCAACCGGGCCACGAGGTCGGTGTCCTCCGGCAGCACCGGGGAACCGTACCGGCGGTCGGTGGTGGCCGGAACCGCGCCGCCGGCCACCACCGCCGGGCCGTGATCACCGTTTCGGGACGGCGAACCGTGACCACGACGGTCCCCCGTCCCGAAACAGTGATCACGACGGTCCCCCGTCCCGAAACAGTGATCACGCCGGTCCCCGTCCCGAAACGGTGATCACCGCGGCCGGTCCCGGGACGGTGATCACGACGGGACGGTCGCCTGGCGCGGGGCCCGGGCGAGCAGCCCCAGCGCCAGTGCCGGGAACACGAGCACCGACGCCAGCCCGGCGGCGACCAGCCCGGCGCCGACGGCCGGGTCGAGCAGCCCCATCCGCTCCCCGATCTCGGTGGCGGCCAGCAGGAACGGCAACGACGTCGCCTGGAGTAGCCCGACGACGGCGACGCCGCGACGGTCCAGCTCGCGCCGGAACACGAGCGCCGGCACGCCGCGCACCAGCAGCAACGCGACCAGGAACGCGGGAACGAGCAGCAGCGCGGACGGGTGCTCGACGAGTCCGCGCAGGTCGAGGGTGAGCCCGCTGGTGACGAAGAAGACCGGGACGAGCAGCCCGTAGCCGACGGCCTCGAGCTTGACGGGGTAGTGCGGGTGGGAACGCTCCGGTTCCGGGTCGAGCGCGCGCACGAGCACGCCCGCGAGGAACGCCCCGAGGATCGCCTCGAAGCCCAGCGCGGCCGCCGCGAACGCGAGCCCGGCGACCAGCAGCACGGTGAGCCGCACGCGGATCTGGGCGCTGGTGTCGGCCAGGCGTCCCACGAGCGCGGTGAGCCGTGCCGAGTGCTCGACGCCGAGCACGGCCAGCGCGATCGCGCCCAGCGCGACGAGCAGCAGGCCCAGCAGCAGTAACCGCCCGGCCAGCGGGGTGTCCGCCCCGGCCAGGCCGACCGAGAGCAGCACCACCGCCGCCACCTCGCCGGCCGAGGCGCCCGCGACCGTCAGCCGGCCCACCGGGTCGGCGAGGCGCCCGGCGTCGGCGAGGACGGGCACGACCAGGCCGAGCGACGTCGCGAGCAGCGCCACCCCGAGCAGGGCCGCGCCGCGGACGCCGAGCAGCACGAGCACGCCCGCGACCAGCGCGGCGACCAGCACCGACACCAGCAGCGACGCCGCCACCCGCCGGCCGAGCGACCCGCGGAACCGTCGCAGGTCCACCTCCCACCCGGCGAGGAACAGCAGGAACGACAGGCCCAGCAGGGCGAGTGCCGACACGGTGGCGTCCGGCTCGACCCAGCCGAGTACCGAGGGCCCCAGCACGATCCCGGCGACGATCTCCACCAGCGCGCCGGGCAGCAGCAGTCGCGGCGCGAGCCCCAGCAGCAGGGGCACGGCGGCGGCGACCGCGAGGACGATCACCAGTGACGCGGACACGTCACACCAGCTCGGGGTCGGCGTGCACGTGCAGCAGCGCGGGCCCGTCGGCGGCGAAGAGCGCTTTCATGGCCTCGTCCAGCTCGTCGGCGCGGTGCACGGGGATGCCGGTGGCGCCGCACAGCCGCGCGTACTCGGCGAAGTCGGGGTTGACCAGCGACGTCTGCCAGACCGGCAGGCGGCCCGCGAGCTGTTCCTTCGAGATCTTGCCGAGCGCGCCGTTGTCGAGGAGCACGTGCTTGACCCCGATGCCGTACTTGACCGCCGTCGTCAGCTCGGCGAGGTACTGCCCGAACCCGCCGTCGCCGGTGACGGCCACGACCGGACGGTCCGCCCTCGGGTCGCGCGCCGGATGCAGGGCGGCCCAGGCGCCGATCGCGGCCGGGTAGCCGAACCCGATCGACCCGAGGTAGCCCGACATCAGCACCGGCTGCCCGGCGCTCGCGAAGTACCGGCCGAACGAGTACGCGTGGTTGCCGACGTCCACGGCGATCACGGCGTCGGCCGGGCAGTGGGCGGACAGCGCCGCGAACACCGCCGCCGACGCGACGCCCCGGCCGCGGTCGTCGCGGGCACGTCGCGCCTTCTCCGCCCGCCAGATCTCCTGCCGGACGGCGACGTCGGGCCGCTGGTCCGTGGCGGCGCAGGCCCCGAGACCGCCGAGCAGCGCCCGCAGCGTCACCGCCGCATCCCCGAGCACCCCGACATCGACGCCGTGGAACCGCCCGATCGCCGACGGCGTGTCGTCGACCTGCACGATCGGCTTGTACGGCGCGATGCCGGTGTGGTTGGCGAACGAGGCGCCGACGACGAGCAGCAGGTCGGCCTCGTTCATCAGCCACGACGCCACGGGCGTGCCGGAGCGGCCGAGCACGCCGGCGCCGAGCGGGTGCGTGTCGGGGACGAGGCCCTTCGCGCGGAACGTGGTCAGGACGGGCGCGCCGAGCCGTTCGGCCAGCGCGTGCAGCTCGGCGGCGGCCCCCCGCGCGCCCTGCCCGGCGACGACCACCGGCCGCCGCGCCGCCCGCAACTTCGCCAGGGCCGCCGCCAGCGCGGGCGCCGACGGTGCCACCGCCGGATCCGCCCGCCGTCCGGCCGGCGACCCGGCCGCGGCGTCCGACGGCAGGTCCTGCACCTCGTCGGGCAGCACCAGGTGCGCCACGCCGCGCCCGTCGACGGCGTGCTTGACGGCGGTGGCCGCCAGCTCGGCGTGGTCGGACCCGGCGTGCACCGTGACCGTCGAGAGCGCGACGTCCCGGAAGACCGCCGACAGGTCGACGTCCTGGAACGCGCCGCGCCCCAGGACCTTCGACGGCACCTGCCCGGAGATCGCGAGCACCGGGGCGCCGTCGAGCTTGGCGTCGTAGAGCCCGGTGAGCAGGTTCGTCGATCCCGGCCCGGCGATCGCGAAGCACGCCGCCGGCCGGCCGGTGAGCTTGCCGTACGCCGAGGCCGCGAACGCCGCCGCGCCCTCGTGCCGGATCCCGACGAACCGCAGCTCGCCCCTTTGCTCTGCGCACCTCAACGCATCGGCGAACCCGAGGTTCGAGTGCCCGACCATGCCGAACACGGTGTCCACGCCCCACGCGACGAGCGTCTCGACGAGCACGTCGGAGACGCTCCGGGCCCGCGGCGGCAGGTCGGGCACCGCGACGTAGACGCCGTCGGCGCGCTCCTGCACGGGATAGGCGTCCGGCGCGTCGGAGAAGCCCTCCGGCGGGCGCCCGGTGAGCGGGGAGTAGTCGTAGCCGTGCCACGGGCAGCGCAGCCACCCGTTCTCGATCGACCCCTCGCCCAGCGGGCCGCCCTGGTGCGGGCAGCGGTTGTCCAGCGCGCCGTAGCGCCCGCCGCAGCGGGTGAGCGCGATCGTCCGGCCGTTGATCACGACGGTGCGGACGCGCCCCTCGTCCAGCTCGCCGTCCACGCGGTGCCATGTGGTCATGCAGGTTCGGTGTCGCCGACCCGGGCGGGCGTTACACGGTCCAGTAGGCCAGGCCGAGGTCGAGCCGGCGCAGGTCGTCGGGATCGGAGGTGACGACGGCGTGTGCGCCGCGCTCCCGGGCACAGACGACGACCGCGGCGTCGACCACGTCCGAGGTCCCCGAGTCGCCGCACAGCTCACCCGCTGCGCGCCACAGGTGCGTCGAGAGGAGATCGACCTCGACGAAGGGCAGGCGCAGGAACCGTCCCAGCAACGCCTGCCGCGCGCCGCCGCGCCACACCTGCGCCAGGACGGGAGCCGGGATCACGACGCGGGCGCCTGCCGCCGCGGCTCGATCGACGGCAAGCCGCATGACGCTCGCACGCCGCTCGATCGAGATGAGCCCACCGGCGTCCATGACGATGGGCGCGTGGTCACTCGCCACGCGCGATCCGCATCAGCTCGTCGACCCGCTCGCGATCCGCGTCGGTGATCGGCTCGGCACCCTCGGCCATGTCCTTGAGCCACGTGGCCAGATCCTCCTCGCGGAACCACTCGTCGGCGATCTCGGCGAGCAACCCGGACACGCTCTCCGCCCGGCCGGAGCTGACCCGCTGCCGCAGCTTCTCGGCCAGCTCGGTCGGCAACGTCACCGTGATGCGTTCGGTGGTGCGCATACCCGGAAGCGTACTCTAGCGCTGCACCCCCGCGTAGCTCACGCCGACGAGCTCCGCGACCTCGCGTTTCCACGACGTCAGGTCGCGCGGGGTGAAGTGCGACAGCGAGTCGTGCCCGCACGCCCGCGCCAGCACCACCATCAGTTCGGTGATCGCGCCGAGGTAGCGGGTGAGCTGCTCGGCCGCGCGCTGCACGGGCAGCCGGGCCCGCAGGTGCGGCTTCTGGGTGGCGATGCCCATCGGGCAGTTGTCGGTGTGGCACGCGCGCATCCCGACGCAGCCGATGGCCTGCAGCGCCACGTTCGACACCGCGATCGCGTCGGCGCCCAGCGCGAGCGCCTTGACCATGTCCTGCGCGCGGCGGAACCCGCCGGTCGCCACCAGCGTGACGTCGCGGGCGCCGGCCAGGTCGAGGTGGCGCCGTGCCCGGGCGAGCGCGGCCATCGTCGGCACGCTGATGGTGTCCCGGAAGATCGTCGGGGCGGCCCCGGTGCCGCCGCCGCGGCCGTCGAGGATGACGTAGTCGATGCCGATGTCCAGGGCCGCGTCGAGATCGCTCTCCACGTGCTGCGCGGACATCTTCACCCCCACCGGGATTCCGGCCGAGCGCTCCCGGATCCGGTCGACGAGCGCGCGGGCGTCGAGCAGCGTGCGCCAGTCGACGAACCGCGGCGGCGACACGGCGGACGTGCCCTCGGGCAGGCCGCGGACCTCCGCGATCCGGCCGACGACCTTGTTGCCCGGCAGGTGCCCACCGGTGCCGGTCTTGGCGCCCTGGCCGAGCTTGAGGTGCAGCGCCTGCACCCGGTCGAGGTGCATCTCGTCCCAGCCGAACCGGCCCGACGCCAGCTCGTAGAGGTAGCGGGAACACTCCGCCTGCTCCTCGGGCAGCATCCCGCCCTCACCGGACGCGATCGCCGTGCCCGCGCCCTCGGCGCCGCGGGCCAGCGCCACCTTCGCCTCCAGCGACAACGCGCCGAAGCTCATGTCGGAGACGAACACCGGGATGTCGAGGCGCAGCGGCTTCGCGGCCGCCGGGCCGATGACGACCGACGTGTCGACGGGGGCGCCGTCGAGCAGCGGGAAGCGGTGCAGCTGCGCGGTGAGGATCTGCAGGTCGTCCCAGGTGGGCAGGTCCGTGCGCGGCACGCCCATCGCCGCCACCTTGCCGTGCGCGCCGGCGAGGCCCCGCTTGGCCAGCGCGTGGATCTCGGAGACGAACGGCTCCTCCGCGGTGTCCTGGTGCGGGTCGTCGAAGAGCCGGTCGTAGGTGGACGTGACCGGCCGCTCGGGTCGCAGTGCCCGGTAGGCGGCGAGCTCGGCCTTGTCGATCGCGACGTCGTCGCCGACCCGGTGGGTGGTGAACTTGTGCAGGCGCTCGGCCGGGTTGTAGGCGCTGATCCCCGAGTCGAGGCGGTAGTCCCAGCCGTGCACGCCGCAGATGAGGTTCTCGCCCTCCACCCGGCCGTCGGCGAGCAGCGCGCCCCGGTGCGGGCAGCGGCCCTCGAACACCGACACCTCCGGGCCGCGGCGCACGAGCACCAGATCCAGCCCGTCGGCCTCGGCGGCGGTGGGGACGGCCTCGGGGAGGTCGGCCCAGCGGGCGACGAGCACGTGGTTCGGTTGCATGTAACGCTCCCCGGGTTCGCGGACACCAGCAGCGGGTGAGTGCCGCGGCGAGCGCCGCGCGTTACACGGGAGGTTCGACATGGACGACCAGATCCTGACCGCGACGCGGCTGAGCCTGCACGGCGTGGCGGAGAGCGTGATCGCCGGGCCGCAGTTCCGCGCGCACGGCACGATCCGGCTCGCCGCGATGCCCGGCGGGTTCGGCGGGGTGGCGGTGCCGCTGCGCGTGGAGGGCACGTCGCTGGTGTGGGACGGCGGGCGGGCGCCGCTGACCGGCACCCTCGGCGCGCTGGCCGCGGCCGCCGGCGTGGAGCTGGGCACGCCCGGTAACTACCACGACTCGCCGGACCTGCCCGCCGACCACGACCTCGCCGTCGACCCGGCCGCCGCCGCGCTGATCGCCGACGCCTTCGCCCGCGGCGACGCGGCGATGCGCGCCTTCGCCCCGTCGCAGACGCCCGTGCTCTGGCCCGAGCACTTCGACGTCGGCGTCACCGTGGACGAGGTCAACTACGGCGTGTCACCCGGCGACGCCGCGCACCCCCGCCCGTACGCCTACGTCGGGCCGTGGACCCCACCCGTGCAGGGCGGCTTCTGGAACGCCCCGTTCGGCGCGCTGCGCCCGCTCGACGAACTGCCCGACGCGAGAGCCGTAGCCGCGTTCTTCACCAAGGGCCGCGCCGCCGCCCCCCGCTGACGCGCCCCCTCCCGCGCCCCCCGCGCGCCCCCTCCCCCTCGCCCCCGGCCGACGCGCACTTGGGCGGCGCAGGTGCCGTCGCGCGACACCTGCGCCGCCCGAGTGCGCCGCGGGGTGCACGGGGGCGGGGGGGCGCGGGGGGCGCGGCTAGCCCACGAGCGCCGAGGACTCCCAGCGGCCCTCGCCCAGCAGGGCGAGCTGGCGGGTGTGCAGCCCCTCCAGCGTGCTGCGGTGCCCGACGCTGACGAGCGTGGCGTCCGGGAGCCGCTCCCGGACGAGGCTGTACAGGGCGTGCTCCATGCCCTCGTCGAGGGCGGAGGTGGCCTCGTCGAGGAACACCACCGACGGCGCCGCCAGCAGGATCCGGCCGAAGCCGAGGCGCTGCTGCTCGCCGGGGGACAGCGTGCGCGACCAGTCGGCGTCGTCGTCGAGCCGGTCGGCGAGGTGACCGAGCTGCACCGACCGCAGGGTCTCGCGGGCGTCGTCGTCGGACAGGTCGGCGGCGGCGCCCGGGTAGGCGATGGCGGTGCGCAGCGAGCCGAGCGGAAGGTAGGGCTGCTGGGACAGGAACAGGGCATGCTCCTCGCCGGGGCGGGCGATGTGGCCCTCGGCGTGCGGCCAGAGCCCCGCGAGGCTGCGCAGCAGCGTCGTCTTGCCCGATCCCGACGGGCCCTTGACCAGCAGCGACTCGCCCGCCGCCAGGTCGAGATCGAGGTCGGCGAGCAGCGGGCGGCCGTCGGGCAGGCGCAGGGTGAGGTCGCGGATGCCGAGGCCGGCGGCACGGTCCTCGGTGTCGGGGCCCGGCAGGTCGCGGGCCTCGTCGTTGGCGTCGAGCAGCCCGGTGAGCCGGTTGAGGACGGCGCGGTAGCCGGCGAAGTCGTCGTAGGCGTTGCGGAAGAACGACAGCGCGGCGTGGACCTGGGCGAACGCGGTGGCGGTCTGGGTGACGTCGCCGAGGGTGATCTGCTGGCTGAAGAACCGCGGCGCCTGGATGATCAGCGGGAAGACCACCGCGACCTGGCTGACGCCGAGGTTCCAGCCCTGGAACTTCAGGCTGCGGAACACGATCCGCCAGGTGTTGTCGATGAGCCGGTCGAACCGCCCGAGCAGCCCGGCGCGCTCCACCCGCTCACCGCGGTAGAACGCGACGTTCTCGGAGTTGTCGCGGACCCGGACCAGGCCGTAACGGTAGGTCGCCGCGAGGCCCTCGTTGAGGAAGTTCAGCCGGATCAGCGGCCGGCCGATCCGGAACGCGATCACCGTGGCGATGATCACGTAGACGTAGGCGAGGAACACCATCGCCCGCGGGATCTCGGTGCCGAACACCGTCAGCGGCCCGGACAGGTTCCACAGGATGACCGAGAACGACACGAGTGCCACCATCGAGCCCACCACGCCCAGCGCGAGCGACTGCGAGATGCCCGCGAAGGACGTGATGTCCTCCTGGATGCGCTGGTCGGGGTTGTCGACCGGGGACCTGACGTACCGGCCGCGATGGTAGGCCGAGCCGCGTAGCCAGTCGCCGAGCACGTGGTCGTTGAGCCACACCCGCCAGTGGATGATCTGGGCCTGGCCGATGTAGAAGCTGATCAGCACCAGCGCGACGTTCACCGTCGCCAGCACGCAGAAGATGCCGATGAACCGCCAGAACGACGGGGCGTCCAGCTCCTGCAGTGCGGTGAACAGGCCGTTGGACGAGAACGACAGCACGACGTCCAGGCGCACCGAGGCCACGGTGAGCAGCAGCAGCAACGCCACGGTCAGCAGCGGGCGCCAGCTGGGCCAGTCGCGGCGTTCGGGGATGAAGTACGCGCCCGAGAGCCGCCAGAACTGGCGCCCCCAGGTGGTGCGCCGGATCAGCAGCCATGCCACGAACAGGAAGCCGACCACCGTGTAGGCGAACACCTCGCCGATCCACAGCAGGCTGGTCATCCACTCGTTCGCCCAGTCGATCGGTCCCACCACGTCCTCCAGACCCGAGATGACCGGTTCACTCTATCGAGTGATCCACTCGGGCAGAACGTCGCAGACGGGTGCAGATTGTTACAGCATGGTTCGCTGAATCAGGTGATCACTGCGATGAGTGATCATCTGACTGCCGGCGGTGGTCACGGAGCGGCAGAAGGGCGCGAACCCGCTCGCCGGTCACGTCGTGGTCGGCGAGGATGCGGTGCGCGAGGCCGCCGGGGCTCGCGAGCAGCCCGAGCACGAGGTGCCCGGTGTGCACCGCGTCGCCGCCCACCTCGCCGGCGTGGCGCAGCGCGGCGGCGGCCGCGTCGGACGTCGGCAGCGGCGTGCCACGGCGGAACCAGCGGGGCCGCGGCAGGTCGGGCGGGCCCGCCACGTCCTGCGCGTCGACCGGGCCCGGGTCGGCGGCCGCGCCGCCGCGCCCGTAGCCGGCCACCCGCACGATCTCGACGTCCACGTGGTGCAGCAGCACCCCGAGCGACCCGAGCGCCGCTCCGCCCGGCGCGTAGGGCACGCCGAGCACCCCCATGAGCAGGTGCGCCGTCCCGAGGTGGCCGTGCCCGCGGCCCCGGGCGTCCTCGGCGGCCCGGGCGAGGGCCTGGCGCAGGTCCGGGGTGAGCCGGTCGGGCAAGGCGTCGGTCATGCGCACACCCTGCCAGGCCGCGCCGTCACCCCAGGTGCGTGACGGCCGCGTCGTGCAGGCCCTGCTCGATCCGGGCGCGGACGACCGGAGCCATCGGCAGCCCGGGCAGCTCGGCGAGGGTGAACCAGGAGGCGGCGGAGGTCTCGACGCGGTCCGGCCGCAGGATGCCCGCGACGGCCCGGGCGTGCAGGTACACCGCGAACTGCTGGCGCACCTCCCCCAGCGCCGGGTACACCAGCACGTGCGCGGGATCGCAGTAGACCCCGGACACGGCCGTCACCTGCACCGTCACCCCGCTCTCCTCGCGCACCTCGCGCAGCAGCGCGTTCACCGCCGACTCCCCGGGGTCGACCCGACCGCCCGGCGGCTCCCAGTTGCCGCTGTCGACCCGGCGGACGAGCAGCACCCGCCCCGCCGGGTCCCGCACGAGCGCGAAGACCGCGGGCACCACCTGGTCCGCGGCGGGCGCTGCGGGGTCGTGGTAGTGCTCGACGCGCGTCACCGTTGCAGTGTCGCGCCAGCGGCGTCGCCCGCCCACCGGCAAACGGCCGTCCCGAAATGAACAACCGGTGAACGGGAACGTCAGCGCATCGCGCGGTTGACCACCGAGACGATCGCCTTGAGCGAGGCGGTGACGATCGACGAGTCCACGCCGACGCCCCACAGGACCGCGTCCTCCACCGCGCACTCGACGTAGGCCGCGGCCCGGGCGTCGTCGCCGGAGGACAGCGCGTGCTCGTGGTAGTCGAGCACCCGCACGTCGAACCCGATGCCGGCCAAGGCGTCGACGAACGCGGCGATCGGGCCGTTGCCGCTGCCGCGGATCTCGTGCAGGTCGCTCTCCACGCGCACGGTCGCGACGATCTCGTCGGTGCCCTCGCCGTCGCTGGTGAGGCGGTGGCGGACCAGCTTCAGCGGTGTCACCCGCTCCAGGTACTCGTTGTCGAAGGCGTCGCGCATCTCCTTGGGCGAGACCTCGCCGCCCTCGGTGTCGCACACCTCCTGGATCACCCGGGAGAACTCGATCTGGAGCCGCCGCGGCAGGTCCATCTGGTGCTCGGTCTTCATGATGTAGGCGACGCCGCCCTTGCCGGACTGCGAGTTCACCCGGATCACGGCCTCGTAGGTGCGCCCGATGTCCTTGGGGTCGACGGGCAGGTACGGCACCTCCCACGGGTGCACGTCCACGCCCATCCCGGCGTCGAAGGCGCTGGCCTGCATCGCCGCGAAGCCCTTGTTGATCGCGTCCTGGTGGCTGCCGGAGAACGCGGTGAAGACCAGGTCGCCGCCCCACGGGTGACGCTCGGGGACGGAGAGCTGGTTGCAGTACTCGACGGTGCGGCGGATCTCGTCGATGTCGGAGAAGTCGATCTGCGGGTCGACGCCCTGGGTGAACAGGTTCATCCCCAGCGTGACGAGGTCGACGTTGCCGGTGCGCTCGCCGTTGCCGAACAGGCATCCCTCGATGCGGTCGGCGCCGGCCTGGAAGCCCAGCTCCGCGGCGGCGACGGCGGTGCCGCGGTCGTTGTGCGGGTGCAGCGAGAGCACGACGGCGTCGCGGCGGGCCAGGTTGCGGTGCATCCACTCGATGGAGTCGGCGTAGACGTTCGGGGTGGCCATCTCGACGGTCGCCGGCAGGTTGACGATCATCGGTGCCTCGGGTCGGGGCTGCCAGACCGCGCTCACCGCGTTGCAGACCTCGACGGCGTACTCCAGCTCGGTGCCGGTGTAGGACTCCGGGGAGTACTCGAAGCGCCAGTCGGTGTTCGGGTACTTCTCGCTGAACCGCGCCACGTCCTCGGCGCCGTCGGTGGCGATCTTGGCGATGCCGGCGCGGTCGGCCCGGAACACCACCCGGCGTTGCAGGATCGAGGTCGAGTTGTAGAGGTGCACGATCGCGCGCGGGGCGCCCTCGCAGGCCTCGTAGGTGCGTTCGATCAGCTCGGCGCGGGCCTGGGTGAGGACCTGGATGGTGACGTCGTCCGGGATCAGGTCCTGGGTGATGATCTCGCGGACGAAGTCGAAGTCGGTCTGGCTCGCGGCCGGGAAGCCGACCTCGATCTCCTTGAAGCCCATCCGGACCAGCAGCTCGAACATGCGGCGCTTGCGGGCCGGGCTCATCGGGTCGATCAGCGCCTGGTTGCCGTCGCGCAGGTCCACCGCGCACCACAGCGGTGCGCGGGTGATGCGGGTGTCGGGCCAGGTGCGGTCGGGCAGGGATACCGGCTCGACGAGCTCGTGGAACGGGCGGTAACGCGATACGGGCAGGTGCGAGCCGCGCTGGCGGTTCCACGGCGGCTGGTCGTCGGGGGCCGGGCGCGACGGGGTGCGCAGGCGGCTGGAGGTGGTGGAGGTGAACGCGTCGGGCGACGTCGTCATGAGGGGTGTGCTCCTGTGGATGGCCGGTACCGAGCGGAAAGACCGGCGCGCGCCAGACCCGCGACGAGGGGCCGGTCGGTCAGACCCCGCCGCGGCGGCGAAGGAGCAGGTGCACCACGGTTCGAGGGTAACCGCACCGGGGGGGCGCGACGCAAGCCGGTTCGTCGCCACGTTCGGTCCCGGGACGGCACCCGATCGAGGGACCGGCGTGCGCAGCGTGATCGCCGGGTGCGTGCCAGGATGGCCTCCTTCTCACCGGAGGTGATCAGTGGCCGTGGCGACCAGGGGCGGATCCGTACTGGCGAACGTCATCCGGGGCATCGGCATGTTCATCGTGGCGGTGCTCGTCATCTACATCCTGCTGGCGCTGCTGGAGGCCAACCCGGCCAACGCGTTCGCGCAGTTCATCGCCTATCTGGCGAACGTGTTCAACCTCGGGCTGTCGGACCTGTTCCTGCCGGGCGACGAGAAGCTGCGGGTCGCGCTGAACTATGGCGTCGCGGCGATCATCTGGCTGGTCATCACCACGTTGCTCACCCGGATCGCCCGCCGGTTCTAAAGACGTCACGCGCGGAGCTCGCCGACGTCACCCCCGGCCAGTCTGCGCGCCAGCGCCGGCAGGTCGCCCGGCGCGCGCCCGCCGGGGGCGAACCGTGCCGGGAACGGCCTGCGCCGCTCGGCGCGCCGGACCGGGCGCTTCTCCACGACCGCGGCGCCGTGGGCGTCGCGGCGCACCGGGGCGTAACCCGCGGCCCGCAGCGCGGCCAGGGTGTCGGTGGCGGACTTCGTGCTGGCCAGCACCGAGTCGCCGAGGCGGCGCAGCTTCAGCGGCGCCAGCCTGCGGTGCGCGGCCACCTCGGCGGCGAGGGCGGCGTCGGCCACGACCACGCAGCATGCCGCCGGCACCACCTCCAGCTCGCCGTGGCGGCGCGCGACGTCGCGGACCAGGTACTCCAGCGGCTGCGGCAGCGGGTTGTCCGCGACGGCGCGCAGCGCCGTGAGCAGGGAATCGGCGTCGCGGCCGGCGTCGAGCGCCCGGCGCACGCCCGCGGCGCTGAACCGCCAGGTGGACGCGGTGTCGCGGGTCTCGGCATCGGCGGCCTCGTCGAGCAGCCGGGCCAGCGCCGGGCTCACCGCGCCGCCGACCACCGCGGTGAGGTCGGGCAGGAACGTCGCGGTGGTGGCCACGGCGGGGAGCAGCCCGGCCGCGGCGGCGGTGAGGGCCGCGGTGGGGTCGGCGGCGACCGCGGCGTCGAGGGCCGCGACGCCGAGCGGGGCGAGCGCGCCGTCCGCCACCAGCCCGAGCAGCGCGGCCTCGGTCAGCGTGGCCCGCACCGGCGGCGCGACGGCCTCGGGGGCGCCGGTGAGCAACGGCCTGCGGTGCGCCAGTCGCCGGGCGAGTGGGCCGGGATCGGCGGCGTCGGCCAGGCCGCGACCGTCCGCGGCGAGCGCGGCCAATTCGCGCAGGACGTCGGCGCGCAGCGGGGCCATCCCGGGCAGGACCGCCGACCAGTGCACCGCCGGCCCGGGCTTGCCCTTGTCGTCGAGGTGGCACCCGGGGACGATCGGCAGCTCCAGCCACGCCCGGAGCAGCACGGCCAGGGCGCCCGCAGGATCGGCCTGGAGCCATCCGTCGGCGGACCTCGTCGGCACCACGTCGTCGGCCGGGGTGGGCGCCACGAGGTCGGCGGCCACCGCCACCTCCAGCCACAGTCGCGCGGCCGCCTCGTCCACCGACAGCTCCTTGGCCAGTCGACGCAGCTCGCGGACCCCCACCCCGCCGGCCTGCAGCGTGGCGGGCGGCGTCCGCTCGACGATCGCCACCAGCCTGCGCACGGCGTCGACGGCTGCGGCGGCGGCGTGCTGCGAGGCGTCGGACAATCGCCCCGCGTCGACGGCGGCGGTGGCGGGCGGGGGCGGCAGCGGGTCGAACGGGGCGTGGTAGCCCGGTCCGCGCACCGCGAGCGCGACCTCGCGGGGCATCTCCGCGACCCCCCGCCACGGAAACGGCACCACCCAGCCCTGCACGGCCAGCGCCACGCCCAGGTCGTCGGCGGCGAACCGCTCGTACCGGCCGGGCAACCGGGCCCCCGCCACCCGCGGGCCCGACCAGGCGATCTCCTGCACGGCCGCGACCAGGGCGGGCGGGGCGTGCGCCAGCCGGGCAGCCACGAGCCCGGGATCGGCGACCGCCGCCACGACCGCCTCCACCCACTGCGCCTTGCGGCCGAACCCGCCGAGCCCCAGCCCGGAGCCGATCCGCTCCAGCTCCGCGACGGTGAGCTGACCGAACAGCTCCCGGCCCGGCGCGCCCAACGCCAGCGGGTCGGCGATCAGTTCACCCGCCGTGCCCGCCAGCCGCAGCTCGTCGCCCACCGGCCAGGCCAGCGCCAGACCGGTGAGCGCGGCGAGCGCGACGTCGAACCGGTACTGGGCGCCCGCCCCGTCGATCCCGAGCAGTTCGGCCAGCTCGCCCGCGCGCGCCCGGCCGCCGAGCGCGAGCAGGGCCTCGACGAGCTGCAACGCCGGCACGTCGAGCAGGCCCAGGGCGTGGCGCACCGATCCCACGGTGGCGAGCCGGGCCGCCAGCTCGCCGGGGTTGCCGGGCTCCGGGGCGAGCGCCGCGTCGGGTCGGGCGCGCAGCACCGCGAGCAACTGCTCGGCATCGAGGGTGGCGAGCCACGCGCCGAGCCCGGACGACTTCCGTGCCATGGGTCCACCGTAGGGACCGGCCCCGACAGGTCCGGGACAGGCCCGGACGGGTGCCGCGGACGTCGGGCAACTCACTGCCCCGGCGCCGCGCCCGCCGGTAGGGTGGGGTCCCGACCAGCGCCCGCGCCCGGGCGGTGACGCCCGACGGCGCCGGACTCCCCGCGCCGGGAACCAGGAGGTCGGCGGTGGCGCTGGTCGTGCAGAAGTACGGCGGATCGTCGGTGCAGGACGCGGACCGGATCAAGAGGGTCGCCGAGCGGATCGTGCGCACGCACAAGGAGGGCAACGACGTCGTCGTCGTGGTCTCCGCGATGGGCGACACCACCGACGAGCTGCTCGACCTCGCCGAGCAGGTCTGCCCCGCGCCCCCGCCCCGCGAGATGGACATGCTGCTCACCTCCGGCGAGCGGATCTCCAACGCGCTGGTGGCGATGGCGGTGCATGGGCTGGGCGTCCAGGCGCGGTCGTTCACCGGGTCGCAGGCCGGGATGGTCACCACCTCCAAGCACGGCGACGCCCGGATCGTGCAGGTCAACCCGCAGCGGCTGCGCTCGGCGCTCGACGAGGGCTCGATCGTGCTGGTCGCGGGGTTCCAGGGGGTCTCGCAGGACAGCAAGGACGTCACCACGCTGGGCCGCGGCGGCTCCGACACCACCGCGGTCGCGCTCGCCGCCGCCCTGGACGCCGACGTCTGCGAGATCTACTCCGACGTCGACGGCGTCTACACCGCCGATCCGCGGATCGTCGCCGACGCCCAGCGCCTCGACACCGTCACCTACGAGGAGATGCTGGAGCTCGCCGCGTCCGGGGCGAAGATCCTGCACCTGCGCGCGGTGGAGTACGCGCGCCGCTACCACGTCCCGCTGCGCGTGCGCAGCTCCTACAACGACCGGCCGGGGACGCTCGTCACCGGCTCGATCGAGGAGATCCCGTTGGAGAACGCGATCATCACCGGCGTCGCGCACGACCGGTCCGAAGCCAAGATCACCGTGGTCGGCGTGCCGGACACCCCGGGCATGGCGGCGCGGATCTTCCGCACGGTGGCCGACGCCGAGATCAACATCGACATGGTGTTGCAGAACATCAGCGTGGGCGGCGCCGGCACCACCGACATCACGTTCACCCTCGCCCGCAGCGACGGCCCGCGCGCGGTCGCGGCGCTGCGCGCGGCGCAGGGCGAGATCGGGTTCGCCGATCTCGTGCTCGACGACCGGGTGGGCAAGGTCTCGCTGGTCGGCGCCGGGATGCGCAACCACCCGGGCGTCACGGCGACGTTCTGCGAGGCGCTGTCCGACGCCGGCATCAACATCGAGACCATGAACACCTCGGAGATCCGGATCTCGGTGATCTGCCGGGCGGAGCAGCTCGACGACGCGGTGCGGGCGCTGCACGCGGCGTTCGACCTGGGCGGCGACGAGCAGGCCGTGGTGTACGCGGGGAGCGGGCGATGAGCGAGCGTGCGAGCGCGTCGTCGGCGGGGCCGGTGCTGGCGATCGTGGGCGCCACCGGGGCGGTCGGCTCGACGATGATCGAGATCATCGACGCGCGGGAGTCGGTCCCGTGGTCGGAGATCCGGCTGGTCGCCTCGGCGCGGTCGGCGGGTCGCGTCCTGCGCGTGCGCGGCGACGAGGTGGTCGTCCGCGAGCTCACGCCAGAGGTCTTCGACGGCGTCGACATCGCCCTGTTCGACGTGCCGGACGAGGTGAGTGCCGAGTGGGCGCCGGTGGCGGCGTCGCGTGGGGCGGTGGCCGTGGACAACTCCGGGGCGTTCCGGATGGACCCGGACGTGCCGCTCGTGGTGCCGGAGTGCAACGCCTCCGACGCGGCCCGCCGGCCGAAGGGGATCATCGCCAACCCCAACTGCACGACGCTGTCGATGATGGCCGCGATGGGCGCGCTGCACCGCGAGTTCGCGCTGGAGGCGCTGGTCGTGGCGTCGTACCAGGCGGCGTCCGGCGCGGGACAGGCCGGCGTCGACCGGCTGTACGCGGAGCTCGCGGCCGTCGCCGGTCGGGAGGTGGGCGTGCGCGCCGGGGACGTGGCCCACGCGCTGGCCGGGCTGCCCGCGGACTCGCCGTTCCCCGCGCCGCTCGCGCTCAACGTGGTGCCCTGGGCGGGCTCGCTCAAGGACGACGGGTGGTCGTCGGAGGAGCTGAAGGTCCGCAACGAGTCCCGCAAGATCCTCGGCATCCCGGGGTTGAAGGTGTCCGCGACGTGCGTGCGGGTGCCGGTGGTCACGACGCACGCGATGGCCGTGCACGCCACGTTCGCCCGGGAGGTCACGGTGGAGGCCGCGCGCAAGGTGCTCGCCGCGCAGCCCACGATCGTGCTGCGCGACGACCCGGCGGCCGGCGAGTGGCCCACCCCGGCCGACGCCGTGGGCGGCGATCCCACGTGGGTCGGCCGGATCCGGCAGGCGCTGGACTTCCCGAACACGCTGGAGCTGTTCGTCTGCGGGGACAACCTGCGCAAGGGCGCTGCCCTCAACACCTACGAGATCGCGGAGACGGTGGCGGCCGGCCGGACGGTGTGAGGCGCGGCTCGTCCCGCGCTCACGCACACCTTCGTGCGCTCGCGCACAGGTTCGAGCATGTGCGTGAGCACCCCGCGATGTGCGTGAGCGCGACGACGGCGGACAGCCGCTGGCGGCGCCGCGGCCCAGCTCCGCCACCGCCGCGCGCATCGCCGCGAGTGTCACGCCGTGCCCGGCGAGGACGTCCCGGGCGGAACCGGTCTCGTCGTGCAGCAGGCCGAGCAGTACGTGCTCGGTGCCGATGTGCCGGTCGCCGAGCCGGATCGCCTCGCGCAGGGCGAGCTCCAGGGCCTTCTTGGTGCCGCGGGCGAACGGGAGGTGGCCGCGTCGCCGGCGCCGTCCGCGGTCGAGCGCACCCCGGCCGAACGTCTCCTCGGTCCGGCGGCGGACCTCGTCGGCGTCGATGCCGAGCGCGGCGAGGGCGGCGTCGTCGCGGCGGCGGATGGCCTCGTCGACCACCGAGCGGTCGACGCCGAGCTGCCGTAGCAGGATCGCGCCGGGCGCGGACGGCGCGTCGAGCAGCCCCATCAGCACGTTCTCGCTGCGGATCTCGTCCTGGCTCCGTTCCCGGGCATCCTGCTGCGCGGTCACGACCGCCCGGCGGGCGGCGTCGGAGAACCTCTCGAACATCTCCCTCTCCTAGAGTTTCCGGTACTTCTTGTGCACGGCCTGCCGGCTGACGCGCAGCGCCGCGGCGATCTGCTGCCAGGACCAACCCCGGTCGCGGGCGTTGCCGACCTGCAGCCGTTCGAGGGACTCCAGCAGGTCGCGCAGCGCGCGCACCGCGTCCAACCCGACGGCCGGGTCCCGGCTGGACGCCGCCGCGGCGACGGTGGTCGCGTCGTTGCTCATGACTGTCAACTTACGTTGACATCCCTCGGGTGTCAACCTCAGTTGACGCCGGTAGCGTTGGTGATCGTGACCTCCGACGAGCTGCTGCGCCGCCACGCCGACCACGGGCAGGCCCGGGCCGCCAGGGCCTGCGCCGGTGCGCCGGCCCGGCCGGCCCTGCAGACCGTGATCGTGACCTGCATGGACGTGCGCATCGACGTCTACACGCTGTTCGGGCTGCGGCCCGGCGAGGCGCACGTGCTGCGCAACGCGGGCGGCATCGTCACCGACGACGTGGTGCGCTCGATCGCGAACAGCCAGCGCAAGCTCGGCAGCACCGACGTCCTGGTCGTGCACCACTCCGGCTGCGGGATGGCGACCTTCACCGACGACGAGTTCTCCGACGAGATCGCGGGCGACTGCGGGTTCCGCCCGCCGTGGCGGCCCGGGACGTTCCGCGACGTGCACGCCGCCGTGGCGGCCGGGGTGCGCCGCCTGCACCGCTCGCCCTACCTGCGCCCGGGCACGCCGGTGCGCGGGTTCGTGCTCGACGTCGACACCTTCGCGCTCGTCGAGGTGCCCGTGGCGGTGCGCGAACCCGGGTGAAGGCCGGGTGGAACGGCGCGCCACGGGGTATGTCGAAGCTGCGGCCGGGCCACCGATGTGGACCGTGCCGCGGGCGCCCGACCACCACAGCGCCCGACCACCACAGCGAGGAGGCACCGCGGTGACCAGCACGCATCCCAGGCCGACGACGACCGATGCCGGCATCCCGGTCGCGAGCGACGAGCACTCGCTCACCGTCGGCCCGGACGGCCCGATCCTGCTCCAGGACCACTACCTGATCGAGCAGATGGCGAACTTCAACCGCGAGCGCATCCCGGAGCGCCAGCCGCACGCCAAGGGCGGCGGGGCGTTCGGCACGTTCGTGATGACCGGCGACGTCAGCGCGTACACCAAGGCGGCGGTTTTCCAGCCGGGCACCGAGACCGACATGCTCATCCGGTTCTCGACGGTGGCCGGCGAGCGCGGCAGCCCCGACACCTGGCGCGACCCTCGCGGCTTCTCCATGAAGCTCTACACCTCCGAGGGCAACCTCGACATCGTCGGCAACAACGTGCCGATCTTCTTCATCCGCGACCCGCTGAAGTTCCAGCACTTCATCCGCTCGCAGAAGCGCCGCGCGGCGAACAACCTGCGCGACCACGACATGCAGTGGGACTTCTGGACGCTCTCGCCCGAGTCGGCGCACATGCTGAGCTGGCTGATGGGCGACCGCGGCATCCCGCGCAGCTGGCGGCACATGAACGGCTACTCCAGCCACACCTACAGCTGGATCAACGCCACCGGTGAGATCTTCTGGGTGAAGTACCACTTCAAGACCGACCAGGGCATCGAGTTCCTCACCCAGGACGAGGCCGACCGGCTCGCCGGGTCCGACGGCGACTACCACCAGCGCGACCTCTACGACTCGATCGAGGCCGGGGACTTCCCGAGCTGGACGCTACACATGCAGATCATGCCGTTCGAGGACGCCAAGACCTACCGGTTCAACCCGTTCGACCTCACCAAGGTGTGGCCGCACGGCGACTACCCGCTGCACGAGGTCGGCCGTTTCACCCTCAACCGCAACGTCACCGACTACCACACCGAGATGGAGCAGGCGGCGTTCCAGCCGAACAACCACGTCGCCGGCACCGGCCTGTCGCCGGACAAGATGCTGCTGGCCCGCGGCTTCTCCTACGCCGACGCCCACCGCGCCCGGCTCGGGGTGAACTACCAGCAGATCCCGGTGAACCGCCCGAAGGTCGACGTGCACAGCTACTCGAAGGACGGCGCGATGCGCGTCGTCAACGCCACCGACCCGGTGTACGCGCCGAACTCCTACGGCGGCCCGAAGGCCGACCCGGCGCGCACCGCCGAGGGCCTCTGGTACGCCGACGGCGAGATGGTGCGGCAGGCCTACACGCTGCGCCGCGACGACGACGACTGGGGCCAGGCCGGTGCGATGGTCCGCGACGTGCTCGACGACGACGAGCGCGCCCGGCTGGTCGAGAACGTCGCGGGCCACCTGGGCGACGGGGTGTCCGAGCCGGTCCTGACCCGGGCGTTCGAGTACTGGCGCAACATCGACAAGGAGACCGGCGAGCGGATCGAGGCGGCCGTCCGGGCGGCGGCCGGTTAGGTTCCGCTCCCGCGTCCGCACGGGCGCTCCCGGGTCCGCGCGGGCGTATCCGGGTCCGCACGGGCGTTCCCGGGTCCGCGCGGGTGCCGGGACGCCTGTGCGGGCCGCACAGTGCCCGTGCGGGCCGGCTAGCCCGTTCGCTGCCCGGTGAACTCCCAGGTGAACAGGAAGTCGTCCGGGCAGCGGGACGTGCCGCTCGCCCGCCGCTCGGTCCGCCCGGACAGGGTCTGCGCCGCCCACCTGCCGTCGACGGTCGCCGCGGAGCCGGGCGCGAACCGGGTCACGAACGATGTCGGGACGGGTACGTCGAAGCAGCGGAACGAGCTGTCCGTGGGGTTGGCGCCGGAGGCGTTCCAGGACGAGCCGTCCGATCGGAACACCACGTCGTCGACCGCGCAGGTGTCCGTGCTCTCGCAACGGACCGTCCAGGTGAACCTCTGGTTGTCGTAGTCGTCGCAGGACTCGTCCGGATCGGTGATGCCGGTGCAGGCGACCAGCGTGCGCGTGATCGTGAAGGTGCCCGCGATGCCGGCGTCCTCCAGGCGGCCCTCGTCGCGCTCGCCCGCGGAGCCGGCCGGGCGGTTGATCGTCGACTCGTTGTCCGCCAGGTTGATCACCGCGAAGACCGCCACCGGTCGCGGCGACGGCGCGACGACGGTGACGTTCTCGGCGGCGAGCTCGGGCCACCGCTCGCCGCTGTACTCCGGCCTGGTGAACGTCCGCGCCGGGGTGAGCGGGTTGCCGCACCTGCACCGCACCCTCGGCACGCCGGCGTTGTCGACGAGCACCGCCGTCCCCGCCTCGAGCACCGAGTTCAGGGTCGTCGCCCGGCCGTCGGCGAACCCGTGGTTGGTGACGGCCGTGTCCGAGCGCAGGACGACCGCGGTGAGCCCGGCGACGTAGCCGGCGATCGCGTCCGCCGCGATGCCGAGGACCCCGGCCCACGCCGCGCCCTTGTCCGGGTTCTGTTGGAGGAACGTCACCAGCTTGATCCGGTCGCAGGTGGCGTCGTTGAGGGTGCCGCCGTAGAGGCCCGCGGTGTCGCCGGTGACGGTCACGCCCGTCTTGCTCGCCGGCCGGGTGACCGCCTGCCCCTCGCCGATCGCGGGCATGAACGGGTTGGCGCCGTCCGCGGCGAGCGGTTCGGCGACGATCTCGGTGGAGAACGCGCCCGCGGCGTAGAGGCCCACCGCGGTGAGTCCGGCACCGGCCAGCACCGCCAGGACGACGAGCAGCGCGACCGGCCGCCGGGCCCGGCGGGCCGGGGTGGCGACGGTGGGATCGTCGGGACCGGTCATGGGGGTGGCCTCTCCCGTGGGCGAGCGCGCGTGCCCTGTAGTCGCCGGACGGGCACGCGGCGTTATCGACGGGGACGGCGCGGTTAGGCTCGGGCCGTGGAGCCCGCACCGGTCGTCTGGCACAACCCGAGCTGCTCGAAGAGCCGCGGCGTGCTCGAGCTGCTGGCCGAGCGCGGCATCGAGCCCGCGCTCGTCCGCTACCTCGACGTGGCGCCCGACCGGGCGGCGCTGGAGGATGTGCTGGCGAAGCTCGGCACCGACGACCCGCGCGCGATCACCCGCACCGGGGAGCCGCGCTACGCCGAGCTCGCCCTGGCGGGAGCCGACCGCGACACCCTGCTCGACGCGCTGGTCGCCGAGCCGGCGCTGATCGAGCGCCCGATCGTCGTCGTCGGGCAGCGCGCGGTGGTGGCGCGCCCGCCGGAGCTGGCGCTGGCGCTGCTCCCCGGCGCCTGACCGCTGCGGTAACGCGGTCGCTCGACGTCGCGACCTCGTGGATGTGATGTTCGGTCCGTACCGCCTGGAGTCCCTGCTGGGGCGCGGCGGCATGGGCGAGGTGCACCGGGCCTACGACACCGTCCGCGGGCGGGTGGTGGCGCTCAAGCGGCTGCCGCCGGCGCTCGCGTCCGATGTGGAGTTCCAGGCCCGCTTCCGCAAGGAGGCGGCGCTGGCCGCCCGGCTGCACGAGCCGCACATCATCCCGATCCACGACTACGGCGAGATCGACGGTGTCCTCTACATCGACATGCGCCTGGTCGAGGGCAGCGACCTCGCCGAATTGCTCGCCGCGCACGGCCCGCTCTCGGCGCGGCGCGCGGTGCACGTCGTCGCCCAGGTCGCGGCCGCGCTGGACGTCGCGCACGCCCAGGACCTCGTGCACCGCGACATCAAGCCGGGCCACGTCCTGGTCACGCCCGGCACGATCGGGGACGCGGGCGAGGGCGAGTTCGTCTACGTCGCCGACTTCGGCATCGCGCGCGCGATGAGCCACGGCTCCACGTCGTTGACCGCCACGGGCGCGACGGTCGGCTCGCTGGACTACATGGCGCCCGAGCGTTTCACCGACGGCCACGGCGACCACCGGGTGGACGTCTACTCGCTGGGCTGCCTGCTGTTCGAGGCGCTCACCGCGCGGCGGCCGTTCCCCGGCGAGGGCCTGCCCGCGATGGTCTACGCCCACCTGCACACGCCGCCGCCGCGGCCGTCGGAGCTGGTCGCGGGCCTCCCGCCGGGGCTCGACGACGTCGTGGCGAAGGCGATGGCGAAGGACCCCGCCGACCGCTATGCCGGTGCGGGGGAGCTGGCCCTGGCCGCCCGGGCCGCGCTCGCCGCGTCCGCCGGGGATGCCGGCGCCGCCACCCTGCCCGAGCGGGTGGCCGCTCGGGGCAGCGCGACCACCGACCTCCCGACGGACGTGGTGGCGGCCGCGGCGCTGCCGTCTGCGGCTGCCGAGCCGCCGCCGTCCGTCCCGCCGGTCGCGGCTGCCGGGCCGCCGCCGTCCCCGGCCGCGTCCGATGCCACCGCTCCAGTGCACGGTGCTGCGCCCGGACCGACCGCCCCGGCCTTCGACGTCGTGGTTCCCGCGACCCCGTCGCCCGCACCGCCGGCCCGGCGCCGCGGCCTGCTGGTCGCCGCGGTGCTCGTGCTCGCGGTCCTCGCCGGGCTCGGCGGCGCCCTCGCCTTCGTGGCGGGCCCGGCGGAGATCGTCACCGAACCGGTGCGCACGGCGGGCGACAACCCGTTCATGCCACCGGTGGGCGACGACCGGACCGGGGTGAAGGGCCCGGTCGGCGCCGGCGGGACGTTCTCCGGCGGCACGTCGGGCCTCTACGGCGGCACGCTGAACGACGCCGCCTGCGACCCGGAGGCGATGATCGCGTTCTTGCAGCGCAACCCCGGCGAGGCCGCGGCCTGGGCGCAGGCGCAGGGGATCGCGCCGTCCGGGCTGGCCGGTTACCTCCGCGGGCTCACGCCTGCGTTGCTGCGCTCGGACACGGCCGTGACCAACCACGGCTTCACCGGCGGCGCCGCCCGCCCGTTCCCGTCCGTGCTCCAGGCCGGCACGGCGGTGCTCGTCGACGAGTACGGCGTGCCCCGGGCCCGCTGCTCCTGCGGCAACCCGCTGACACCCCCGGCCGCCCTGTCCCAGGCTCGCTACACGGGCCCGAGCTGGCCGGACTTCACGCCCGCCGGGATCACCGTGATCGAGCGTGCGGCCGTGGTGATTGACACGTTCACCATCGTCGACCCGGTCACCGGCGAGACGTTCGAGCGCCCGCGGGGCACAGCGGGTAGCAGCGACCTGTCCCGCACCCCCGTGGCCGTGCCGCCGACGACGCAGGCGCCCGCGCCGCCCGTGCAGCAGCGCCCGGCCACCCCCGCCGAGCCGCCTGCCCCGCCCGCCCCGCCGGGCACCACGGCCGCGCCGCCCCCGCCGCAGAGCTCCGCGCCGCGCATCACCGGCACCGGCTCGTACCAGGAAGGCGTGCTGATCTACGCCCGGATCAGCTTCGCCGACGCCGACGGCGACGCCGCGGGCTTCGGCTTCAACTGGATCGTGCCCGGGCAAGGGGAGCTGGAGGGGGAGTCGCACCCGTTCACCAGCCCGTCGTTCGGGCGGGTGTCGCCGGGGCGGGTCGACTACCCGTTCAACCACGACTGCGGCGGCGCGAACCAGTACGAGTCCGACGTCCGCTTCGTGATCTACGACAGCGAGGGCAACGACAGCCGGTCGGTGATCGTGCACCTGGCGTGCGCGGAGGGCGGCGCCGGCTGACCGCCGGTCGCGGATCCGCGACGGCACCGTAACCGCGCCACCGCCGGGTGAGTTGAACCCGTCATGACGGCATTCGCGCGGCTCGTGGCGCTCGTCGCGACTGTCCTCGCGCTCGTCGCCCTCACCGCGGGCCCGGCCGCCGCGCACGCGGGCGACCCCACCCTCGTCACCCGCATGGACGCGGTCAACCCCGCGCTGCCCCCGGGTGTCACCGTGGAGGTCCGGGCGACGGTCGCCGACCAGCTCGTCGTCACCAACTCGACGCCGACCCCGCTCGTCGCGCTCGACCCCGACGGCGCCGAGTTCCTGCGCATCGACGCGAGCGGCGTGCAGGGCAACACCGTCTCGCCGTACTTCCACCTCTCCGCCGCGCCGTCCGACATCCGGGTGCCGATCCCGCCGACCGCTGCCCCCGGCGCCCCACCGGTGTGGGTCCCGCTGTCCGCCGAGGGTTCGTGGGCGTGGTTCGACCCGCGCCTGTCACCTGCGTTCCTGCAGGTCCCGGTGGGTGGGCGGCAGGCGGACGTGCAGGACGCCGAGGACGTCGCCGTCTGGAGCGTGCCGCTGCGCTACGGCGCCGAGCCGCTGCGCGTCGACGGGGCGCTGGAGCGCAGGCCCGTCGCCGGCCGGTTCGAGACGGTGATCGACCCGCTCCCGGCGGGGGTGTCCGCGGTGCTGGGCCAGGGCTACGTGCCGACGCTGTCGATGCAGACCGCGCCCGGCCGCGAGGTCACCGTGCTCGGCCGCGACGGGCAGCCCTACCTGCGCTTCGGCGCGGCGGGGGCCGAGGTGAACCGCGACAGCCCCACCTACCGCGACGACCTGCTCGGCCGCGGCCGGCTGCCCGGGCCCGCCGATGTCGGCTGGGGCCCCCTGCCCGGCGTGACGACCTGGCTCGACACGCGGCTGCGGTTCCCCGCCGAGGACCCGCCCGCCGCCGTCGCCGACGCCACCGCACCCGCCGAGGTGGCGCGCTGGGAGGTCCCGGTGATCGTCGACGGCACCCCGCAGGCGCTGCGCGGGGCGATCGTCTGGGTCCCGAACGGGCGCGACGCCGGCTCGCCGTGTACGACCGGGGGCATCTTCGACGGGGTGGCGTTGCTGCGTGCCGGGGGCGCGCTGCTGCTGCGGCGCAACCGGCGACTGGCCACCGCGGCGGCGTCGGCGGCCGCGGCGGTGACGCTCGTGGCGTGCGGCCAGTCGACGCTCACGCCCACCGTCACCCCCGACGGTGCGCAGCGGGTGGAGCTGCGCCGCGGCGACGTCGCCCGGTACGCGGTGCCGCTGAACGCGCCGGTGGAGCTGGTGGTCAGCTCGGACGTCGCCGACGAGGTGCACGTGCACGGCTACGACCGCAGCAGCTTCGTCACCGCGGGCGCCAGCACCACGATCCGCTTCGTCGCCGACCGGCCCGGCGTGTACGAGGTGGAGCTGGAGCTCACCGGCGAGCCGCTCGGGCAGCTCGCCGTCTCATGACCGGGGTCCTCGCGCACGGCATCGGCACGCGTTCGGACCTGCCGGTACCGGTCGGGTTCGCCGCCGCGGCCGCCGCGGCGGCGCTGGTCGTCTCCTTCGTCGTGCTCGCCGTGCTGTGGCGCCGTCCGCGCCGCGGCGGCGACGGCAGGCCGTTGCCCGCCGCAACCGTGGTCGCCGACGCGCCGGTCCTGCGGGTCGCGCTGCGGGCGGTGGTGCTCGTGCTCGCGGTGGTGGTGCTCGCCGCCGGGTTCCTCGGCCCCGCCGACCCGGCGGCGAACCTCGCGCCCTGGGCCCTCTACGTCACGTTCTGGGTGGGGCTCGTCCCGGCGTCGCTGCTGCTCGGGCCGGTCTGGCGGGTGCTCAACCCGCTGCGGCTGCTGCACGACGTCGTCGCGCGGGTGCTGCGGATCGACCCGGCCGCCGGCCTGCTCTGCTTACCTCTACGCATCGGCTACTGGCCCGCGGCGGCGTCGCTCGGCGCGTTCGCCTGGTTCGAGCTGGTGTACCCCGGCCGCGCCGAGCCCGTCGCCGTGGCGGTGTTCCTACTGGTATACGGCGTCGTGCAGCTGACGGCGGCGGTGGCGTTCGGGCGCCGCTGGTTCGACCGCTGCGACGGGTTCGAGGTCTACTCGACGCTCGTCGGCGCGCTCGCCCCGCTCGGCCGCGGCCCCACCGGACGGATCGTGTTCCGCAACCCCCTCGACGGCCTCGCCGCCGTGCCGCTCGGGCCAGGGCTGGTCGGCGTCGTCGTCGCCCTGGTCGGCTCGACGGCCTACGACGGGCTCTCCCGCACCCAGTGGTGGGTCACGGCCGTGCCGTCCGGGGCGCTCGCCGCGACCGCGGGGCTGCTCGCGTCGTTCCTGCTCATCGGCGTGATCTACGGGCTCGGAACGTTCACGGTTGCCTCGCGCGGCGCCGGCTCCGGGGTCGGGCCGGTGGCGTTCGCGCCCACGCTCGCGCCGATCGCCGCCGGGTACGCGATCGCGCACTACTTCTCGCTACTGATCTTCGACGGCCAGCAGACGGTGATCCTCGCGTCCGACCCGATGGGCACCGGCGCCGACCTCATCGGCACCGCGGGCGGCGCCGTCGACTACACCGTGGTCGGCGCGACGGCGATCGCGCTCGTGCAGCTCGGCGGCATCGTCGTCGGGCACCTGCTGGCCGCGATCAGCGCGCACGACCAGGCGTACCGGCTGTTCCCGCCGCGCGAAGCCGTGCGCACCCAGGTGCCGATGCTGGGGGCGATGGTTGCGCTCACCGTCGGCGCGGTGGGGCTGGTCTTCGCCGCGTGAGCCGCCGGCTCGGTCGGCGCGGCTCGCCGGCGTAGTGGCGGCGGGCGGCGCCGTCTCCATGCGGCGGCGTATCCATGCGGCGGTGTGCGGCGGGCTGCCGTCTCCATGATCACCGCTAGTGGACCCGCGGCCGTGCGCCCGACGGTCCCGCGTCCCCGGACGACGATCACCGTTTCACGTTCCACGTTCCACGTTCACCGTTCCACGTTCACCGTTCCACGTTCACCGCTCCACGGTCACCGCTCCACGTTCACCGCTCCATGATCACCGTTCCATGATCACCGTTCGGGGACCCAGAACCGCGCCTGCCACGGCTGCCCGTCCCCGAACGCCGATCACCGCGTCATGATCACTGTTGAGGGACGCCAGACCGCGCTTGCCACGGTCGCCCATCCCCGAACGGTGGTCACGGCCGCTGACGTCGGCCGCTGGGACGTCGGCCGCTGGGACGTCGGCCGCTGGCACGTCGGTCGCTGGGACGTCGGCCGGCGGGCCGCCGGGTTCCGCCGGGGCGCTCGGAGGCCGTGCTCAGGCGTGCACCGCCGTCGCGTGCAGCGGGTCGGCGTAGTGCTCGGCGAACAGCTTCGCGACGAGCTCGCCGCGGCTGCCGACGCCGACCTTCTCGAACACGGTCTTGACGTAGTCGCGCACCGTGTGTGGTGACAGGAACATCTCGGCGGCCATCTCCGGGGTGCTCAGCCCGCGGGCGACGGCGCCGACCACCTCGCGCTCGCGGCCGCTGAGCCCGTACGCCTCGATGACGATCGGCGCCACCTCGGCGCTCTTGGCCGGCTCCACCACGACGGCCACGGTCTCGCCCCCGGCCGGGCCGCCGCGCAGGCACGAGGCGTGCATGACCAGCCACCGGCCGCTGCGGTCGCGCAGCCGCAGCCGCGCCGGCCCGGGCTCGTAGCCCGCCGCGACGGCGCGGGCGCGCGCCAGCAGCGGGATGACCGGCATCGCGACGCTGAGGTCTCCGCCCGTGGTGTCGGCGAGGACGTCGAGCCACGAGGCGGCGCAGCCGTACACCTGCCCCAGCCAGGCGGCGGCCTCGTCGTTGGCCGAGACGAGCGCGTTGCCGCCGTCGAACAGCAGCAGGCCCGGGGCGTGCACGAGGCCCGGCTCCGAAGCAGCAGCCGCCGGCACGACCGGCACCGGACCCGGGCAGCAGCTCGGCGTCGCCCCGGGCACGGTGATCGCCCGCACCCGCAGCGCCCCGGCGACGGTCGACGACACGGCGGTGACGAGCGCGACGTCGTCGGCGGAGAACTCCGGGCGCCCCGGCTCGCGGTAGAAGCCCGCCATCGCCCAGACCCGCCCACCCACCCGAAACACCGCGCGCAGCTCGTCGGCGTAGCCCTGCGGGGTGACGAACTCGCGGAACCGGGCGCTGCGCTTCGGGCTGCCGTCGGTGGCCAGGCGCAGCGCCGACGCGGGCACGGGGTCGCGGGCGAGGTCGCGGTAGAGGCCGGTGTCCTGGTCGTGGAACTCGTGGTGCCAGAACGTGGAGCAGTAGCCGTCGTCGAGACCGGTGAAGCGGCTGGGCGCGGTGGCGAGCAGCGTCACCGGGTCGACCGCGAACAGCATCGACCCGTCGTTCGGGATGGCCTTGCGCAGTTCGCCCTCCACCAGCTCGAGCAGGTCGTCGGCGGTGCCGGCGCGGCTGCAGGCGCGCTCGATCCCGGCGACGCAGCGGAGGGCGGCGGAACGGCTCATAGCACAGATCGTACGGAGAAGGCCAGTTCTGGCACCCCCCCGATTGAGGGATTCGACTACGGTCGGTGCTCGATCGCCCGTCCTATGCTCGGCCGGTCGCGTCCAGGGTTGACGCCTCCTCCCCGCCGGTGGGCCGATACGCCACGGCGGGCGACTGGCCTACGGTCGGTCGGTTGTGGGAGCTGCGACGGCCGCCGAACATGCTGGACGACGCTTCCCGGCCGGCTGCAGGGCCGGTTCGAGGAAGCGGCACGCTGCTTCGCTCGGCGGTCACGCACCCGTCGGCCGCCGAGCCGCTCGCGCGGCTGCACCTGCTGACCGGTGACCCCGACCTGGCCGCCGGCGTGGTGCGCCGCGAGTTCGGCGCGGTGCCCGGCGACCGGCTGCGCGACGGCGAGCTGCTCGCGCTTCTCGTCGAGGCCGAGATCGCGCGCGACGACGTGGCGGCTGCGGACGGGTGCGCGGCCCGGATCGACGAGCTGGCCGGGACCACCGAGGACGTCACGTTGCGCGCGCGGGCGAGACGGTGCCGGGGCGCTGCGGGAGCTCGCCACTCAACTCGACGCCCGGTTCGTCGTTCCTGCGTAGCGAACGCGGGCCCCGACCCCCCGGTTGAGGGGGTCCGGGCCGGGCGGGTCCACGCGGCCGGGGGGAACCGTCCGGCAGCCGGCTCGCCCAACCTTGTCACCGGGTCGCCCGACCCGCCCGATCCCGAACCCGAGGAGCCGCTGTGAACACCACCATCCGCACCCGCCCCGAGCCGATCGCGCCGGAGACCTGGCTGATCCCGAACATGGTCCCGGCCGACGGCAACTACCTGATGGTCAACTCGCTGCTGATCCGCGGCGACGAGCCGACCATCGTCGACACCGGCGCGCCCGTCCACCGCGAGAACTGGCTGGAACAGGTGTTCTCGCTGGTGGAGCCCGAGGACGTGCGGTGGGTGTTCCTGTCCCACGACGACGGCGACCACACCGGCGGGCTGAACGACGTGCTCGCCGCGTGCCCGAACGCCACCCTGGTGACCAACTTCTTCGCCACCGAGCGGCTGGCGCTGGAGCCCGACCGCGCGCTGCCCATCGAACGGTCGCGCTGGCTGGAGCCGGGCGAGTCGTTCGACGCGGGTGATCGCCGGTTCCGGATGGTGCTGCCGCCGATCTTCGACGGCCCCGCCACCCGCGGCCTGTTCGACGAGCGGACCGGCGTGCTGTGGGCCGTCGACTCGTTCGCCGCGCTGACCACCGGCGAGGTCTACCACCGCGCCGACCTGCCCGACGACCTCTACGACGAGTCGTTCGCGCTGTTCAACAGCCTGGTCTCGCCGTGGCACCAGTGGCTCGACCCGGTGCGCTACGGGCGCCATGTCAACAGCATCGCCGCGCTGGGGGCGTCGACCGTCGCCTCCGCGCACGGGCCGGTGCACTCCGGCGACGCCATCGCCGACGCCTTCGACCGCGTCCGCGCCATGGCCGGCTCGCCGCGGGTCATGCCGCCCGGCCAGTCCCTGCTCGACGAGATCGTCGCCGCCGCGGTGTCCACCGCCGCGTGAGCCCACCCACTCGACACCCGAGGAGAACGTCATGTCCATCCGCATCCGCCGCGCCGTCACGCTCGCCGCCGTCCTGCTGACCTCCGCGCTGGTCGGCGCCGCACCGGCCCTTGCCGCACCCGCTGCCGCGTCCGCACCACCGGGTTCGCCGCCGCAGGTGACTCCCACGGAACGGGCCGCGGCCACCGCCCGCCCGGCCGTGGTCTACCTGGAACAGACCTTCACCGGCTACGTCGCCGACGAGACCGGCACCTACTTCAACAGCGGCAGCCCCTACGAGTTCACCGCCAGCTGCACGGGCTTCGGGGTCAACCCCGACGGCTACGTCGCCACCGCCGGGCACTGCGTCGACATCGAGAGCGAGCACGGGGTGCGGTCGCTGTTCATCTCGACCGTCGCCGCGGAGGTGGCGCAGGTCGTGCCGGACGTCACCGTCGCGGAGCTCGTCGAGTTCGGCCAGGCCAACTGGACGGTCGAGGGGGCGCAGAAGGACTCGCCGATCGACCTGTCGCTCTCCGTCGCCGCCGGCGGGCCGGGCGGCACCGGCGTCCCGGCCCGGGTCGTCGACGTGCGGTCGCTGACCGAGGGCGACGTCGCGCTGCTCAAGATCGAGACCGCCGACCTGCCGTCGATCGAGCTGGCCACCGACGCCGCGGTGGCGGTCGGCACGCCGGTGCTGTCGATCGGCTACCCGGCGAGCGCGGGCGCGGTGGCCGACGCCGGCGCCGAGCCGTCGACCAAGGACGGCCAGGTCAGCTCGAAGCAGACGGTCGGGTCGCTGCCGGTGTACGAGACCAGCGCCGCGCTGACGGAGGGCATGAGCGGCGGGCCGAGCATCGGGCTCGACGGGCGGCTGCTGGGCGTCAACAGCTTCTCCCCGGTCGGGGAGAGCCAGGCGTTCAACTTCATCGCCCCCGCCGCCGGGCTCGCCGAGCTGATGGCGCGCAACGGCGTGGTCAACGAGCTGGGCCCGAACGACCTCACCTACCGCCAGGCGCTCGCCGACCACTACGCGGGCCGCTACACCCTGGCGATCGGCGCCCTGGACCGGCTGCTGGCGGTGGCGCCCGCGCACGAGCAGGCCGAGGCGCTGCGGACCGCCGCCGCCAAGGCCCGCGAGCGCTACGGCGACGCCCCCGAGCCCACGGTGATCCGGATCGGTCCGGGCTGGCTGCTCGGCGCGGCGGGGGTCGTCGTCGCCGGTGGCGTGCTGCTGGTCGCCCTCGCCGTCCGCCGCCGCCCGGCGCGCGGCCCGGCCGTTGCCGCCGCCCCCATCCTCACCGCCGACGCACCAACGTGGCTGCCGGCCGCCGCACCGCGGTAGCCGCCCCAGAACCGCACTTAGTGACCTGGATGCTGATTTCGGACCCTCCTGACAGCATCCAGGTCACTAAGTGCGGTCGGCCGCGACGTTCACCACGTCAGGTCGGCGCAGCTTGTTCGGGCGGTCGGGGGTTCCAGCTGCACGGTGAAGTGGGGCAGGTGGTGGCGCTCGGCGAGCAGCGTGCGGGCCGCGGACAGCACCGTCGCCGGATCGATGCCCTCGTCGATGCGCAGGTGCGCCGAGCCGACCTCCATGCCCGAGGTGAGCGTCCAGACGTGCAGGTCGTGCACGTCGTGGACGCCGTCGAGGGCGCCGAGCTCGGCCCGCACCGCCCCGACGTCGACGTGTGCGGGCGCGGCCTGCACGAGGATCCGGACGGCCTGGCGGGCCAGCGACCACGTCCGCGGCAGCACCCACAGCCCGATCGCGACGGCGACGAGCGGGTCGGCGTAGCGCCACCCGAACGCGAGCGTGACGGCACCCGCCAGCAGCACGCCGACGGAACCGAGGGTGTCGGCGAGCACCTCCAGGTAGGCGCCGCGGACGTTGAGGCTCTCCTTGGCGCCGTCGCGCAGCAGCGCGAACACGACGAGGTTGGCGGCGAGCCCGGCGGCGGCGGTGAGCATCAGCGGCAGGCCGGGGACGGCGGGCGGGTCGGCGAAGCGCCCGACCGCTTCGACGAGCACCCAGCCGGCCACGCCGAACAGCAGCACCGCGTTGGCCAGCGCGGCGAGCACTTCGGCGCGGTAGAGGCCGAACGTGCGCTTGTCGCAGGTGGCGGCGGCACGGGCGGCGGTGATCGCGGCGAGCGCCATCGCGACCCCGAGGACGTCGGTGAACATGTGCCCGGCGTCCGAGAGCAGCGCCAGCGACGACGTCGCGAGCCCGACGACCACCTCGAGCACGAGGAACACCGCGAGGACGCCCAGCGAGATCGTCAGACGGCGGACGTGGCGTGCCGAGGCGCTGTGTCCGTGCCCGTGTCCCGCTCCCATCGGCACAACATATGCGTATCTGCGCATATGTGCAAACGGGCGGCCCGCGCCCACCGGGTCGCGCCGCGCCACCGTCCCGCCGTGGGCGCCGCGCGAACCAGTTGGCGCGACGCCGCTCAGCCGGGCGCGCGGCCGCTCAGCCGCGCGGCGTCGCTCAGCCGAGAAACGCCGCCAGCGCGGCGACGGTCTCGGCGGGGCGTTCCTCGACGAGGAAATGCCCGGCGTCGACGGCCTGGCCCCGCACGTCCGCGGCCCGCTCCCGCCAGATCCCGAGCACGTCCCCCGACCCGCCGACGATGCTGCGCGCCCCCCACAGCACCAGCATCGGGGCCGCGACCGGCGTCGCGAGGTCGGCCCGATCGTGTTCCAGGTCGACCGACGCGCCCGCCCGGTAGTCCTCCATCATCGCGTGGCGGGCGTCGGCGTCGGCGAAGCAGCGCTCGTAGTCGGCCAGCGCCTCCGGGGCGAACGCGTCGAGCCCGCTGCCCCAGCCGCCGAGCAGCGTGCGCAGGTAGAAGCCGGGATCGGCGCCGATCAACGTCTCGGGCAGCGGCTCGGGCTGGATGAAGAAGAACCAGTGGTAGTACGCCGTCGCCACCCGACGGTCGACGGTCGAGTAGACGTGCAGCGTCGGCAGGATGTCGAGGACGGCGACGCGCTCGACGGCGCCGGGATGGTCGAGCGCCATCCGGTGCGCGGTGCGGGCGCCGCGGTCGTGACCGACGACGGCGAAGCGCTCGAACCCGAGCCCGCGCATCAGCGCCACCTGGTCGGCGGCCATGGCGCGGAAGCTGTAGTCGCCGGGCCGTGACGAGTCCCCGTAGCCGCGCAGGTCGGCGGCCACGACGGTGTGCGTGCGCGCCAGCTCGGGCGCGACCTCGTGCCACATCGCCTTGGTCTGCGGGAAGCCGTGCAGCAGCAGCAACGGTGGACCCTGCCCGCCGCGGACCGCGGCGATCCGCGCGTCGCCGACGTCGACGGTGAACCGCTCGAACCCCGCGTACACGTCGCGGACCGTACCTGTCGGACCCCGGCGCTAGCGTGGCGGCCATGGCCACCTGGACCGAGTTCGCCGCCGCCGCCCCGTCCATCGCCACGATCTTCACCCGCCGCCACGCCGCCACCGGCAACCTCTGCATGCTCGCCACGCTGCGGGCCGACGGGTCGCCGCGGATCTCGCCGATGGAACCGCGGGTCTTCGAGGGCGAGCTCGTGCTGGTCGGGATGCCCCGCACCCGCAAGTTCGACGACCTCGCCCGTGACCCGCGGTTCTGCCTGCACACCGCCACCGTCGACACGCAGGTGAGCGACGGCGACGTCAAGCTGTTCGGCCTCGTGCGCGACGTGCAGGACCCGGCACTGCACGAGCGGTTCGCCGTCGACCTGTTCGAGCAGACCGGCTTCGACCTGCGCGGCCAGGTGTTCACGCCCTTCTACGCCGCCGACATCACCGGCGCGTCCGCGGTGGAGGTGGGCGGCGGGCACATGGACGTCACGGTGTGGCGGCCGGGGGAGGCCGAGCGGGTGGCGCGTAAGGACTGAACGCGCCTGCTCCACGTCGGCGACGGTCACCGCGTCTACTGGGAGTGCTGCGGGAGCCCGGGCGGCATCCCCACCGCCCACCCCGCGACCGGCTGGCGTTCGTGCGCATCTGCGCGCACTACTTCTCGAACGCCGCCTGGCTCGACGACGGGCAGCTCCTGCGCGACGCCGGGCGCCTCGCCGGCGTCCCCGCCGTCCTCGTCCACGGGCGGCTCGACCTCGCCGCGCCCCTCGACACCGCCTGGCTCCTCGCGGACGCCTGGGCCGGCGCCGAGCTGGTGGTCGTCGAGGACTCCGGCCACACCGGCAGCCCACGATGCGACCAGCTCGCCCGGGCCCACCGCGACATCGCGGACCGCGCGTCGCGCTGACCCGACCTCGGTGCCGCCCGCCAGGCCCGCGCCCCGCGTTCCGCGGAACGCGCGTGAGCTGCGGCGGTGGGATCGCGGTGACGTGGAACGCGCCGCCCCGACCACGACGTTGACCAGCGGGGCGCGGTAGGACAACAGCTCGTCCGCCTCGTCGTAGCGGGACCGGGTGAACCGCGGTTCGAGAGGCCTTACGAGAAGAAGCTGTCGAAGGCCGCCTGATCCTGTGGCCGGAACCAGACCTCCGCGAGCTGTCCCTCGCGCACCCGGGCGATGATGATCTGCAGTCCTTCGTACTCGCGGCCGCCGCGCCGCATCCGCTGGACGAGGACCGCGCCCGCGTGTTCGTCACTACCGAGGTCGTCCAGCGGCACGATCTCCGGCGGTCCGTCCAGCATCGACATCTCCTGCTGGAACACCGCTGCCAGCCCGGCTCTCCCGACGTGGTCGCCTGCCAGGACGCTGGTCCCGGGAACGTGCATGACCACGTCCTCGGTGTGCAGCGCGAGGAAACCGGGGAAGTCGCCGCCGAGGAGGGCCTCGTCAACCTTGCGCATCAGGGTCGCGTTGGGGTGTTCCATGGTCTTCCTTCCTCGTTGCTTGCACTGATTCGACGGGATCGGGCGCTGGACCCGACCGCTGTGGATGCCTCCCGGACGACCGCGAGCCCGAGCGCGGCGAACAGCAGGTCCAACCCGGTGACGGCAACCCAGAACCCGGCCTCGCTGCCGGTCGCGATCACCACCGGCAGGAAGACCACGAAGACGTAGGCCCCGATCGCGACGGGGACGAACCGTCGCCACCCGGACCACCGGCGCGCGCGCAGCACCGCGATGCCCGCGAGCAGCATGCCGAGCCCGAACGCGAGCGGGACGAGCTCGAAGATCACCGCGGCGGTCGCCGGGTCGAACGGCTCGATGAGCTCCCCGCCGATCAGCACGACGTAGCTCAGGATCGCGACGCCGATCCCGACCCGACCCCACCACGCGGACCCGGTGGCGCCGAGCAGGGCCAACCCCGCGAGCCCGATGATCAGCATGACCTGGAACAGGACGTAGCCCAGGTTCCGGCCCAGGCTCACCTCGGTGGGCCCGGTCAGGAGCGTGCACACGTCGACGATCGCCCCGAGCAGGCCTCCGACGAGACACACGATCCCGGCGGTACGCGCCAACCCGTCGCGCGTGGCTGGTCTTGTGAACATGGCTGCTCCTCGCTGTCCCGTCAGACCCGCGCCGGCGAGACATCTGGCCGGCGCCGGGAACGCTACGAAGCGCCGCGGCCTGCGACATCCGGGTGCGCACGGCAACCGTGCGGACGTGGCACGCAGCCGTGCTCAGTGCCGATACTGAGGACGCGCCGACCTGCTCACGGGACCTCGACGGCGACCTTTGCCGCGTGCGTCCGGGCCCCAACGCCGAACGGCCTGGTCCAGATCTCCGGAAGGAGCCTCTGACCAGGCCGTTCATATGTCGGGGTGACAGGATTTGAACCTGCGACCTCTTCGTCCCGAACGAAGCGCGCTACCAAGCTGCGCCACACCCCGATGGCCCGAAGGCCGAGCGGAAGCCTACCCGACGTCCGCGACCTCCGACGCCGGGGTGGCGCGGTGCCGGCCGCGTGCCACCGGGCGCGGCACGAGGGTGAGCAGGCTCGCCTCGGGCGGGCAGGCGAAGCGGACCGGCGCCCACGGGGAGGTGCCGAGCCCGGCCGAGACGTGCAGGCGGGTGCCGGCGCCCCAGCGTGACGCGCCGCGGGCGCGGGAGCGGTCGATGCCGCAGTTCGTGGTCAGCGCGCCGACGAGCGGGACGCGGACCTGGCCGCCGTGGGTGTGCCCGGCGAGGACGAGGTCGTAGCCGTCGGCGGCGAACCGGTCGAGGACGCGCGGCTCGGGAGAGTGCGTCAGGCCCAGCCGAAGGTCCGCGTCGTGCACCGGGCCGCCGATGCGGTCGTAGCGGTCGAGGCCGAGGTGCGGGTCGTCGACACCGGCGGCGGCGACGCTCAGCCCGCCCGCCTGGAGCTGCACGCGGGCGTGGGTGGCGTCGTGCCAGCCGCGCTCGAGCAGCGCCGCCCGCAGGTCGCGCCACGGCAGCGGGACGCCGCTGGGCCTGCGCGAGCGCGACCACAGGTAGCGCAGCGGGTTCTTCGGGGTCGGGCCGAAGTAGTCGTTGCTGCCGAACACGAACACGCCGGGCAGCTCCAGCAACGGTCCCAGCGCCTTGACGACGGCCGGGACGGCGCGCGGGTGGGCGAGGTTGTCGCCGGTGTCGACGACGAGGTCGGGTTCGAGCGCGGCCAGCTCGGCGACCCAGCGCTGCTTGCCCGCCTGCCCCGGCGTCATGTGCAGGTCCGAGACGTGCAGCAGCCGCAACGGTCGCGAGCCGGGGGCCAGCACCGGCAGCGTGGCCTCCCGCAACGTCCACCGGAGCCGCTCGACGCCGGCCGCGTACGCGACCGTCACCGCCCCCGCCCCCGCGGCGCCCGCCGCCAGCCGACCCCAACTCGCCATCCCGGAAGGGTACGTGTGGGCTAGCGTTGCCGACCGTGAGCACCCTCAAGGACCAGTTGCGCGCCGACCTCACCACGGCGATGAAGGCGCGCGACGAGCTGGTCAAGGCCACGTTGCGGATGACGCTGACGGCCATCGGCAACGCCGAGGTCGCCGGCACCCAGGCCCGCCAGCTCGACGACGCCGAGATCCTCACGGTGATCACGAAGGAGGCGAAGAAGCGCGCCGAGTCGGCCGAGGCGTTCGCCGCGGGCGGCCGCCCGGAGCTCGCCGCCCAGGAGCGCGCCGAGGGCGAGATCCTCGCCCGCTACCTGCCCGCCCAGCTCGACGACGACGAGCTGGCGGTGATCGCCCGCGACGCCGTCGAGGCCCAGGCCGCGGAGGCCGGGGAACGGCCGGGGCCGCGGCAGATGGGGCTGGTCATGAAGCGCGCCACCGCCGCCGTCGCGGGCCGGGCGGACGGCAAGCGCGTCGCCGCCGCCGTCAAGACGCTGTTGACGGCCTGACCCCCGCCTCCACTGCTGGCAGCCCGTGACCGCCGCCGGCCCCGCCGCGCCCGCCGGCCGTCGCCGCGCCCGCCGCCCGACGCTGGCGCGGCGCTGGGAGGTTGGCGCGGCGCGCGGACGTTGGTGCGGCGCGAGCCGTACCCCCCGGTGATCGCCGCTTCGGGACGCACGGCGGTGGCTGGCGAGGCCGTCACGCCGGTCGGCGACGACGTCAGGCCCGCTCCCGGGGCGTCTCCGCGGGGTGACGGCCAGCCGGCGCAGCGGCTCGTCCATTCCCGCCTGTAGTTCCTTGCAGTCCTGGAACCGGGACGCGGAGCAGGGCCCGGAGGCGGTGGCCGGCGGCCACGGACTTTTCGCGCCTTGATCGTCTCGGGGGGACCGTGAACTGTGGATATCACGCCTCGCCGTCCCCGATCGATGATCATGGGCCGGGTTCGGTCCCGATCCGGTGATCCCGGCGTCCGGGACACCGGACCGGGCCGGCCGCCGTCCGATGCGGCCGTGTCGCCCGCCGCGCGGCCGCGCGCCGCACCCGACGCGACGGCTGACGAGTGTTGGACGGCCCCGCCGACGTCGGAGGTCAGCGCACCGGGACGCCGCTGCGCCGCACCCGCCACCACCCGGCCGCGGCAAGCACGGCGACCCACGCCGCCGCGGCTGCGACGGCCAGGGTCAGGCTGGCGCCGGCGATGACGAGCCCGTCGGGCCGGACGACGTCGCGGTAGGCGATCGGGCTGACCCCGGCGATGATGTCGAGGGCCGGCGGCCGGCCGATCCGATTCACCCCGAGCAGGCTCGCGACCAGCACCGCGGCGACGGCCAGGCCCGGCGCCACGGGCGACGCCGCCCAGAGCGACACGACCGCGGCCAGCAGCCCGAGCGCGACGAGCGCCCCGAACAGCGGCAGCAGGATCGCACCGGCCGCGGCGGCCGACGGCTCGGTCAGCCACGCCGGCAACCCGACCTCGGCGAGCATCGCCGCGCGCACCTCCTGCGGGCCGGGACGGACGCCGAGCCGGACCAGCCCGGCCGCGAGGGCAGCCAGCACCACCGCGGCGGTGTACGCCGCCGCCAGGATCGCGACGCCGACCGCGGTGCCCGCCCACCAGCGCCCGCGACTCCCCAGCCGGGTCGCGGCGTACCCGGCGCGACCCGACCCCAACGCCCGCGGCACCAGATCCGCGGTGAGCAGGACGAAGCCGGGCAGCACGGCCAGCAGCACGGCGTTGGGCCGGTTCAGCAGGTGGGCGGGGACGTCGAGGAACCATCCGGCCCCGGTGCCGGTGTTGACGATGCTGCTGGTCGCGAGCCAGCTCACCCCGCCGAGCACGAGCGCGACGACCAGCAACCGCCAGCCGCGCAGCGCCGTCCCGACCAGCAGCAGCCCCCAGGCCACCATCAGGTCACCAGGCCGAGGTAGCGGGCTTCGAGGTCGTGGGCGTCGGGCAGCACCATCTCCAACTTCACGCCGGCCTCGACGAGCCGGCGGACGAGGTCGGGCACCGGCTCCTCGGCCGCGACGACCAACTCGCCGGGCTGCTCACCGGGCACGCACCCGGGCAGCGCCTGCGCGGCGAGCGCGATGTCCCCGGACACCCGGATCCGGACGTGCCGGCCCGCGCTCGCCGGGCCGGGCACGACCCGCCCGTCGCGCATGGCGAGCACCCGGTCGCAGACCCGTGCGAGTTCGTCGAGGGCGTGGCTGGCCAGCAGCACCCCGCCGCCGCGGGCGGTGTGCGCGCGCAGGAGGTCGCGGAAGTCGGCGACCCCGGCCGGGTCGAGGGAGTTGGTCGGCTCGTCGAGCAGCAGCAGCGGCGGGTCGTCGAGCAGGGACTGGGCGAGGGTGAGCCGTCGCCGCATGCCTTGGGACCAGCGGCGGACCCGGCGGCGGTCGGCCGGGTCGAGCCCGACCCGGCGAATCGCGTCGTCGATCTCCGACGCGGTCGTGCCGCCGGCGAGCGCGGCGAGCAGCGCGAGGTTGCGGTGCGCGCTGAGGTAGGGCAGATGCCCGTCATGTTCGAGGACGAGCCCGATCCGCGGGGCGACCGTCATGGTGCCGGCGCCCGGTTTGACCAGCCCGGCCAGCATGTGGATCAGCGTGGACTTGCCGGACCCGTTGGGCCCGATCAGGCCGACGACCTCGCCGGGCGCGACCGTCAGCGACACGTCGCGGACGGCGTCGCGGTGGCCGTAGCGCTTGCTCAGCCCATCCGCGGTGACCAGGGCGTCAGGCATCGGGTCTCCCGGGCGTGGGACGGCGGGCGAGGACGAGGCTGGCGGCGAGGGCCAGGCCCCCGAGAACGGCCCAGTAGGTCAGGTTGGCCACCAGTTCGCCGGGCGTGTCGGCTGAGACCCGGCCGCCCGGGCCGAGCACCTCCAGAGGTCCACGGGCCAGCACGCCGGTGATCACGAGGAAGGCCGGCGGCAGCAGCAGTGTCGCGAGCTGCCGGCCCGACCGGGCGATCACCGAGGCGAGCACGGTCAACGCGGCGGTGTGCAGGACGACCAGCCCGGTGAGCGCGAGGTCCGCGATCAGCGGCCCGGCGTCCAACAGCGGCCATGGTTGTCCGAAGCCCGGCTTCAACGCGGTCGGACCGGGTGGCAGCAGGAGGAAGGCGAACCCCATCGCGCAGGTGCACCCTACGAGTACGGCTGTAGCGAGGGCGATCGCCGGGGCGAGGACGCGCGCGAGCAGGTAGCGACGGCTCGTGCCGGCTCGGACGTGGGCGTAGGGCCGGCGACCGTAGGAGTAGTCCTCGACGAGCCCGAATGCGGCGAACACGCCCGCGGCCAGCGCCAGTGGCATCCCCGGCAGGTCGTTGTTGAGCGTGAATGCCAGTGCGCCCTGTGCCCCCGGTGTGTAGCTGAACACGAGCCGTAGATCGAAGAACTCCGAGGACAGGTAGAGCGCCGACGCCGCAGCGAGCAGCGCGGACCGCCAGGACCACAGCGCCCGCCGCAGCTCGGCCCGCCAGGCGTGCTGACGTGACGTCGTCAGCACGTCACGGCTCCACCCGGTAGTTGCCCTTGGCGAGCACCTGGACCTCGTAGTCGTCGTAAGCCGTCTTTGCATACATCTGCACGGTCACGTCGTGCCCGGTGTTGTTCTGCCACGCCACCGCTTCGGCTGCGCCCGGATCGAGAAGATCGGTCTCACCGACCTTGCTGCCATCCACGTATGCGTAGAAGAGCACCTTGTGGCCGCCCGATGATACGAGGTTCACCCGCACGATGTCGTTGGCGCGCACCACGAACGGCCCGCCGCACGGTCCGGATCCGACGAACTGGGGCGGCTTGCAGGCGAACGAGTACGTGGCAGCGTTCGCGACGCCGGCGCCGAGCAGCATCGTCGCGATCATGCCGAGTGCGACGGCTGCTGCGCGCAAGGACCTGGTCATGACGACTCCTCGGCAACCGAACCACCGGAGCCGACGCCGGTCTGCTGCTCGAGCCAGCGGCCGACCTCGGCGATCTCGTGCTCCGGCAGCGGCAGTCCCCAGAGAGGACGCCCTGTCGCAGCCTGCGCGGGAAGAGAAACGACGGATTCGGCGAACTCCAGAAGAAAACGGTCGTGCTTGGCGCTCAAGCGGAACAGCACGTCGCCACGCTCCGGCAACCAGTTGTCGAACGACCAGTCGGGGTTGCGCATGTCGTGCACGACGAGGTTCGTCAGCCGGTGGCCGGCGTGGATGTCGACGAAGACGCCTTCGGGCTCCGCACGCCAGATGAAGCTGACGTCGCGACGACCCCGGGTAAGTTCCACGCAGGCATGCACCGCCTCGGCGACTGCGTCAGTGATGTTCGACGCACCGAAGCCCGCCGTCCGCCGCCCTGCATCGAACGACAGGAGACAGCTACCCAGTGTCAGGGTGAGGTCGATCTGTCGTCGGCGGGTCATCGCGCACACCCCGCCCACTCGTTGCTGGGCGCAGACGTGTAGACCGAGTACACGGTGCCATCGCGGCCGTACCGGACGTAGCTGCGTGCGCCCGAATGACCATAGTGACGAACAGCGAGAAGCCGGTCGCCGTCCGGCCCGGTCGTTCCTTCGCTGATGGTGCGCCGGAAGCAGGTTGTGAAGCTCGCGTTCTCGGAGCCGTCGCGTTCGATCGGATGACCGGTGCCGGTGCTTTCCCGGTGGGCCGTGTGAATCACGCCGTATAGCTCGTTACCGCACCGCAGTGTCAGCGTGGTGCCATCCCGGGTCGTTGCCGTCGCGACCTCGTCGCTATCCCATTTCTCGCTGTAGTAGCGGTTGAGGGGTCGTTGTCGAAGGTGTTCAGGCACTCGCTCGCGCCGCGGACCGTGGCGAAGGCCGGGGTCGCGGGCAGGGAGACGAACGCGACGGCGGTGGTCAGCCATCACGAGGGATCTTCGCATCTCGGGGCTCCGCGGCAGTGATCAAGACGCCTCCGACGCTAGATCGGGGCGCCGCTCCGAGGTCTGGAACGAGAACTGATCGCCCGATCGGGTGTTACTTGGTGGCGGGCGCCTTCTTCCGCGCCGGCGCCTTCTTCGCGGCCGGCTTCCGCGGGGCCGGCTTCTTCGGGGCCGGACCGCGGGCCCGGCGATCGGCCAGCAGTTCCGACGCGCGCTCGTCGGTGATCGTTTCGACGGCGTCGCCCTTGCGCAGCGACGCGTTGGTCTCGCCGTCGGTGACGTACGGCCCGAACCGGCCGTCCTTGATCACCATCGGCTTCTGCGTGGACGGGTCCGCACCCAGCTCGCGCAGCGGTGGCGTGGCCGCCGCGGACTGCCGGCCGCGCTGCTTGGGCTGGGCGTAGATTGCGAGCGCCTCGTCGAGGTCGACGGTGAACAGTTGCTCCTCGTCGGTCAGCGAGCGCGAGTCCGTGCCCTTGCGCAGGTACGGGCCGTAGCGGCCGTTCTGCGCGGTGATCTCCACGCCGTCGGCCGGGTCGGTGCCGACGAGGCGGGGCAGCGACAGCAACCGCAGCGCGTCGTCGAGCGTGACGGTGTCCAGGGCCATCGTCTTGAACAGCGAGCCCGTCCGCGGCTTGGCCTTGGCGGGGGCCTTCTTCTTCGTGCCGTTCGTCGCCGGGGGCGCCGGCGGCTCCGGGAGGATCTCGGTGACGTAGGGCCCGTAGCGCCCGTCCTTCACCACGATCTCGTGGCCGGTCACCGGGTCGGTGCCCAGCGAGCGCCCCTCCTGCGGCGTCGAGAACAGGTCCTCGGCGATGTCGGCGGTGAGCTCGTCGGGCGGCAGGTCCTCGGGCAGGTTCGCGCGCTGCGACGCCTCGTCGACGATCCGCTCGAGGTACGGCCCGTAGCGCCCCACCCGCACGACCACCGGGCGGCCCTGCGCGTCGTCGAACAACCGGATCGAGTTGATCTCCCGGGCGTCGATCTCCTCCAGGTTGACGCCCACGAGCTTCTTCAGCCCGCCGGAACGGGCCACCGAGCCGGCGCTGCCCTGGTCGGCGCCGAAGTAGAAGCCCGACAGCCACGCCGTGCGCGCCTGGTCGCCCGCGGCGATCGAGTCGAGCTCGTCCTCCATGGCGGCGGTGAAGTTGTAGTCGACGAGCCGCCCGAAGTGCGCCTCCAGCAGCCCCACCACGGCGAACGCCACCCACGACGGCACCAGCGCGCTGCCGCGCTTCCACACGTAGCCGCGGTCCTGGATCGTCTTGATGATCGACGTGTAGGTGGACGGGCGCCCGATCCCCAGCTCCTCCAGCGCGCTGATCAGGCTCGGCTCGGTGAACCGCGCGGGCGGCTTGGTGGCGTGCCCGTCCGGGCGCAGCTCGGCGGCGGTGAGCGACTGGCCCCGGGTGAGCTGCGGCAGGCGCGACTCGGCGTCGTCGGCCTCGCCACCGGCCTGGTCGTCGACGGTCTCGACGTAGGCCTTGAGGAACCCGGCGAACGTGATCGTGCGCCCGGACGAGGCGAACGTGACCTCCTCGCCGGTGGCGGCAGTACCGGTGATCCGCACGCTCATCGTGGTGCCGCGCGCGTCGGCCATCTGCGAGGCCACCGTGCGCTGCCAGATCAGCTCGTAGAGGCGGAAGTCGTCGCCGTCCACCTCGCGGGCGATCTCGCCGGGTGTGCGGAACGTCTCACCCGATGGCCGGATCGCCTCGTGCGCCTCCTGCGCGTTCTTGACCTTCCGCGTGTACTGCCGCGGGCTCGGCGAGACGTACGCGTCGCCGTACAACTCGCGGGCCTGGGCGCGGGCCGCCTCGATCGCGGTCGCCGACAGCGTCGTCGAGTCGGTGCGCATGTAGGTGATGTGGCCGTTCTCGTAGAGCCGCTGCGCGCTGCGCATCGTGCGTTCGGAGGTGAAGCGCAGCTTGCGGCCCGCCTCCTGCTGCAACGTGGAGGTCATGAACGGTGCGTACGGCTTGCGCGTGTACGGCTTGGACTCCACCGACGCGACGGCCAGTTCCCGGTTCTCCAGCGCCTGCGCCAGGCGGCGCGCGCTCGGCTCGTCCAGTGCCCGGACCGCGCCCGGCTCGGCCGACGCGCTCTTCAGCCTGCCGTCGGGGCCGAAGTCGCGGCCGGTGGCGACCCTGGTGCCGTCGACGCTCACGAGGCGCGAGGCGAAGGTGCGCGGGGTCGCGTCCGGGCCGGCGTCGAGCGTGGCCGCGATGTCCCAGTAGGACGCGGCGACGAACGCCATCCGCTCCCGCTCGCGTTGCACGATGATCCGCGTCGCCACCGACTGCACCCGGCCCGCCGACAGCCTCGGCATGACCTTCTTCCACAGCACCGGGGAGACCTCGTAGCCGTAGAGCCGGTCGAGGATGCGGCGGGTCTCCTGGGCGTCGACGAGGTCCTGGTCCAGGTCGCGCAGGTTCTCCGCGGCCGCGCGGATGGCGCCCTCGGTGATCTCGTGGAAGACCATCCGGCGGACCGGGACCTTCGGCTTGAGCGTGTCGAGCAGGTGCCAGGCGATGGCCTCGCCCTCGCGGTCGGGGTCCGTCGCGAGCAGCAGCTCGTCCACGGACTTGAGCGCGTCGCGCAGCTCGGCGACCTTGCCCTTCTTCTCCGGGGTGATGACATAGAGCGGCGCGAACGCGTTGTCCACGTCGACGCCCAGGCGGGCCCAGGACTCGCCCTTGTACTTGGCGGGCACGTCGGCCGCACCACGCGGGAGATCGCGGATGTGGCCGACGGAGGACTCGACGACGTAGCCCGCGCCCAGGTACGGGGCGATCTTGCGGGCCTTCGTGGGCGACTCGACGATCACCAACCGGCGCGTCGGGCGTCCGGTCGCGGTCGCTGCCGGTGGGGTGGCGCGACGGCTGCCACCGGCCTTCCGCGCGCCGGTCACGGCGCCGTCGGGGTCGGTCTGGGTCGTCGTTCGGGTTGCCACCTGAGTCCTACTCCATCGTGGGTGTTGATCATGCCCCGGGCGCTGCGCCGGGCCTTGTGCCGCGGGCAGACACTCCCTACGGTCGCACAGCCTCGCGTCGCATCGCATCCGTCACGGTACGGACACGGCGCGTTGCGACGCGGGCCGAGCGGCAGCGTAACCACCGTGTCAACGCCGTCCTGCGGGCCGGGCCACCTCGCGGGCGTGCTGCTCACCGGGCGATCCGCCCCCAGTAGCGCGGCCACCGGTCGGGTGCGAGACCCCGCGGCGGCGGCCCGACGAGCTCCACCAGTCGCTGCATCCGCCGCGCACCGCTCACCCGGAGCGCGACGCCGCGGCCCACCCGCGCGGGCGGCAGGCCGAGCCGGGTCAGCGCCGCGACGAGCGGGAGATGGGTCTGCGGGGCGTGCGGGTCCAGCCCGAGCAGGTAGCCGCCGCGCTCGTCCGGATGGCCCGCGCCCAGCGCCCAGAACCGCAACATCGCGCCGTCGAGCTGCACACCGGTGGGCACCGACTTGGTGGCGCCGCGGGTCCAGCGGTGTGCGAGATCGACGAGGTCGCAGCGGAAGGCGGTACGCACGGCCACGGTCCCGGACTCGGTGGTGACTGCCACGAACTCGACACCTGCCGCGCGGCCGGCCTCGACGGCGGCGGGGGCGCGGTCAGGGTCGCTGAGCACGATGCTCAGCCGGGCGGTGTCCCCCGCGCCGACGCGCACGATCTGGCCCGGCCCACACAGCAGGCCGGCGAGATCGGCCAGGCCCGCCGTGGCGGTCTCGGCGGAGAACAGGGACATCTGTGACACGTGCGCAAGATAGAACACGCGTTCGACGTGCTGTGATCGGCGCGCCGGATGCCGACGGCCGCCCGTCCCGGTGGGGGTCGGGCGGCCGTCGGTTCGATCCGTGCAGGGTGCTGCGGGGGGTGCCCCGCGGAGCGGGCGGTGCTAGCCGACCTTGTTCTCGGCCGGTGCGTCGCTGATCGACGTGGAGCGCCGCTTGGCCACCACGACCGCGCCGACGATGATCGCCGTCGCGGCCAGCGCGATGGCGATGCGCACCGCGGTGGAGGCGCCGTCGCCCACCGAGAGGGTGACGATGGCCGGTGCGATGAGCACCGACACCAGGTTCATCACCTTGATCAGCGGGTTGATCGCCGGGCCCGCGGTGTCCTTGAACGGGTCGCCGACGGTGTCACCGATGATCGTGGCCTCGTGCGCGGGCGAGCCCTTGCCGCCGTGGTTGCCGTCCTCGATGAGCTTCTTGCCGTTGTCCCACGCGCCGCCGGAGTTGGCGAGGAAGATCGCCATCAGGGTGCCGGTGGCGATGGCGCCGGCGAGGTAGCCGGCCAGCGGCCCGACGCCGAGGCCGAAGCCGACCGCGATCGGCGCGAGGATCGCCAGCAGGCCCGGGGTGGCCAGCTCGCGCAGCGAGTCGCGGGTGCAGATGTCCACGACGCGGCTGTAGTCCGGGCGCACCGTGTAGTCCATGATCCCGGGGTTGTCCCGGAACTGGCGGCGCACCTCGAACACGATGGCGCCCGCGGCCCGGGTGACGGCGTTGATCGCCAGACCGGAGAACATGAACACCACCGACGCGCCGATGATCACGCCGACGAGCGTGTTCGGGGCGAACACCTCGTAGGCGAAGGCGGTGCCGAGGTCCTGGGCGCCGGCCCCGGCCTTGGCCAGCGCCTGGGTGATCGCGTCGCGGTAGGAGCCGAACAGCGCCGTCGCCGCGAGCACGGCCGTGGCGATCGCGATGCCCTTCGTGATCGCCTTGGTGGTGTTGCCCACCGCGTCGAGCTCGGTGAGGATCAGCACCCCGTCGCCCTCGACGTCGCCGGACATCTCCGCGATGCCCTGCGCGTTGTCGGAGACCGGGCCGAAGGTGTCCATCGCCACGATGACGCCCACGGTGGTGAGCAGGCCGGTGCCGGCCAGTGCCACCGCGAACAGCGCAACCGTGATCGAGCCCGTGGCGAGGGTGAACGCGCCGAACACCGCGGCCGAGATGACCAGCGCGGTGTAGACGGCCGACTCGAAGCCGATCGAGATGCCCGAGAGGATCACCGTCGCCGCGCCGGTGCGCGAGGACTCGCCGACGTCCTTGACCGGCTTGTGCTCGGTGCCGGTGAAGTAGCCGGTGAGCCACAGGATGATCCCGGCCAGCACGATGCCGATGATCACTGCCGACGAGGCGAGCAGGCGCGGGTCGGTGGCGGCCATGTCGGCCACGACCGTCGCGTCGGTGGGGTTGCTCAGCTCGCCGAAGGTGGCGGGCAGGTAGACGTAGGCGGCCACGACGCACAGCACCGCCGAGATCATCGCGGAGATGTAGAAGCTGCGGTTGATCGCCTTGAGGCCACCCTCGCCCTCGCGGGCCTTCGTGATGTAGACGCCGATCACCGCGGTGAGCACGCCGATGGCGGGCACGATGAGCGGGAACAGCAGGCCCTGCAGGCCGAACGCCGCGGTGCCGAGGATCAGCGCGGCGACGAGCATGACGGCGTAGGACTCGAACAGGTCCGCGGCCATGCCGGCGCAGTCGCCGACGTTGTCACCGACGTTGTCGGCGATGGTCGCCGCGTTGCGCGGGTCGTCCTCGGGGATGCCCTGCTCGACCTTGCCGACCAGGTCGGCGCCCACGTCGGCGGCCTTGGTGAAGATGCCGCCGCCGACACGCATGAACATCGCGAGCAGTGCCGCGCCGAACCCGAAGCCCTCCAGCACCTTGGGCGCCTGGCCGGCGTAGACGAGCACGACCAGCGCGGCGCCGAACAGGCCCAGGCCGACGGTGAACATGCCGACGACGCCGCCGGTGCGGAACGCGATCCGGGTGGCCTTCTCCCGGCCGCCGACCTCGCGGGCCGCGGAGGCGACCCGGATGTTGGCGCGCGTGGCCAGCCACATCCCCAGGTAGCCGATGGTCGCCGAGAACACCGCGCCGACGACGAAGAAGATCGAGCGACCGATCTTCTCCGCCAGGTCCTCGGCGGGGAGTGCGAAGAGCAGCACGAACACGATGACGACGAAGACGCCGAGCGTGCGGAACTGCCGGTTGAGGTACGCCGCGGCGCCTTCCTGGACCGCGCGGCCGATGTCCTGCATCTTCGGGGTGCCCTGGCCTGCGGCCAGCACCTCCCGTAGCAGTACGTAGCCGACGGCCAGGGCAGCGAGCGCGACCACCGCGACCACGCCGACGACGACCTGGTCGTTCGCCTGGAGCTCGAGGCCCTGGGCGAGGGTGGATGCGGGCATCCGTCCTCCTGGTTCGATGGGAACGATCAGCATCGCCAGGGAGGATCCGTTGACCGCCCTGGCGCCGAAGATAATGCCCGTCGCCGCAGGTAGGCGCGGTGTGCGGGCCGGTGCAGTCTATGAGTGTGACCGGTGTCGCACTGCGGCGGAGTACCGATGCCAGGCTTGATGCGATGCCGGTAACGATTCCGCGACGAACTCTGCCCGGGCGTGCCGCCCCGGACGGGCAACCCGGGCGGCCGGTGAACGCAGCGTGATCACCCGTGGTGGTTCGGCCGCGCGTGGCCACCGGTCCGGAGCAGGGCCGGCCCGTGTGCCAACCTCGGCGGTCGTGGACGAGGTGCTCGTGGACGAGGTGCGGGCCGTCGCGGCCGGCCGCGGGGAGCGGTTGCTCGCCCGCCTGCTGGCCGGGGCGGACGGTGACGGCGGGCTGCGCCACGCCGTCGCGATCCCGGCCCGCCCCGGGCAATCCGCGGCCTGGCCGGACTGGGTGCCGGGGCCCGTGCGGGAGGCTTTCGTCGCCCGTGGCCTGGGCACGCCGTGGAGCCACCAGGTAGAGGCTGCCGAGCTCGCCCGGGCCGGTGTGGACGTCGTCGTCGCCACGGGGACGGCGTCGGGGAAGTCGCTGGCCTACCAGCTTCCGGTGCTCGCCCGCTTCGTCGAGGAGCCGCAGGCCACCGCCCTCTACCTGGCGCCGACGAAGGCGCTCGCAGCCGACCAGCTCCGGTCGGTGACAGGATTGGGCCTGCCCGACGTTCGGGCCACCACCCTGGACGGCGACACGCCGGCGGACGGCCGGGACTGGGCGCGCCAGCACGCCCGGTGGGTGTTCAGCAACCCCGACATGCTGCACCGGTCGGTGCTGCCGCGGCACGCCCGCTGGGCCCGGTTCCTCCGCAGGCTGCGCTACGTGGTCGTCGACGAGTGCCACGGGTACCGGGGCATGTTCGGCTCGCATGTCGCGCTGCTGCTGCGACGGCTCCTGCGGATCTGCGCCCGCTACGGCTCCGCGCCGACCCTCGTGCTTGCCTCGGCGACCGTGGCCGACGCCGGGGCCTTCGCGACCCGGCTCACCGGCCGCGCCGTCCGGGAGGTCGTCGTGGACGGCTCGCCCGACCCCGGTCGGTTCGTGGTGCTGTGGGAACCGCCGCTGCTGGCGGGATCGGCAGGCGAGAACGGCGCCCCCGTGCGCCGCCCGGCCGGCGTCGAGGCCGCGCGGATGCTCGCCGACCTCGTCGTCGAGGGCGCCCGCACGCTGGCGTTCGTCCGGTCGCGGCGCTCGGCCGAGCTCACCGCGCTCGGGGCGCAGCGACTGCTCGCCGAGGTCGCTCCTGAGCTGGCGTCGCGGGTGGCCGCCTACCGCGGCGGCTACCTGCCCGAGGACCGCCGGGCGCTCGAGGTCGCGCTGCTCACCGGCGAGCTCGTCGGGGTGGCCACGACCAACGCTCTCGAACTCGGCATGGACGTCGCGGGCCTCGACGCCGTGGTCGTCGGGGGCTTCCCGGGCACGCGCGCGTCGTTCTGGCAGCAGGCCGGCCGCGCCGGGAGGGCCCGCGAACAGGCGCTGGTCGTGCTGGTGGCCAGGGACGACCCGCTGGACACCTACCTCGTGCACCACCCCGACGCGCTCCTGGGTGCCCCCGTGGAGGGGTGCGTGCTCGACCCGGCCAACCCCTACGTCCTCGCCCCGCACCTGGTGTGTGCCGCGGCCGAGCTGCCACTGACCCCGGCCGACGTCGCGGACCTCTTCGGCGGCCCGGACGCCGAGGTGGTGCTCGACGAGCTGGTGGCCGACGGGGTGCTGCGCCGACGCCCGGCCGGGTGGTTCTGGCCCTCGACGGGGGCGCGTCCGGCGGGGTCGGTGGACATCCGCGGATCCGGGCTCGGGCAGGTGGCCGTGGTGGAGTCGGGGACCGGGCGGATGCTCGGCACCGTGGACGCTGCGTCGGCGCCGGCGACCGTGCACGAGGGTGCGGTACACCTGCACCGCGGCGAGAGCTACCTGGTGGAGGACCTCGACCTCGACGCGGGCGTCGCGCTGGTCGTGGCCGCCGAGCCCGAGTGGCGCACGCAGGCCCGCTCCACCGCCGACGTGGACGTGGTGCGCGTGCTGCGGACGCGCGAGCACGGGCCGGTGCGGGTGTCGTTCGGCGAGGTCACCGTGCGCAGCCGGGTGGTGGCCTACCAGCGTCGCTCTCCGGACGGCATGGTGCTCGCGACCGTGCCGCTGGAGCTGCCCGGGCAGACCCTGCACACCCGGGCCGTCTGGTATGACCTGGCCGAGGAGGCGCTGGCCGCCGCCGGGGTCGGTGCGGCGCGGGTGCCGGGCGCGCTGCACGCGGCCGAGCACGCCGCGATCGGGTTGCTGCCGCTGTTCGCGACGTGCGACCGGTGGGACATCGGGGGGATGTCCACGGCGCTGCATCCGCACACCGGCCGGCCCACGGTGTTCGTCCACGACGGGCAGCCGGGTGGCGCCGGCTTCGCCGAGCGGGGGCACGCCGTGCTCGCCCGCTGGCTCGCCGCGACCCGGGCGGCCGTCGCCGGCTGCGAGTGCGCCACGGGCTGCCCGTCGTGCGTGCAGTCGCCGAAATGCGGCAACGGCAACGCGCCACTGGACAAGCAGGGCGCGGTGCGGGTGCTCGATGTCGTCCTGGCCGCGCTCGGGACGCAGCCGTAGGCCGGGTCCCGGGCAGTGCCGCCTCCGGGGCCGCCGCCGGGACCGGTCGTCGGAACGCGGCGGGGAGCCGGGCCGCCTCGGTGCCGGCCCCGCTCGCGCCCGCCCGGTCGCCGGGCCGTCCACGTTGAGGCGCGACGTCGTGGCGACCTCCACCTCCACGAGGGCGTCCCAGCCGGCGAGGCGACACGCCGCGACGGCGCCGCCCATCCGCTCGGCGATCGTGCGCGCCCGCGCGCAGGCCTGCTCCTCGCCGGGCACGGCGAGGCCCGCGGCGGCGAGGGCCGCCAGGTCGGCTGCGGCCTCGGCGCGGTGGCGCGCCGCGACCGCACCCACGAGGTCGAGGCCGACGAGCGTGACGGACAGCACCGCGGCGACGGCCGCGACCGCCCAGATCGTCGCGACCCCGGTGTCGTCCTCGGGTGGCCGGTGACGCCCGCCGGTCACTGGCCCTCCTCGCCGGCTCCGGGTTCGAGCACGGCGACCGCCCGGGCGCCGATCCGCAGCGGGAGCGGCGCGACCGGCGCGACCGAGACGTCGGCGACGAGCTCGTCTCCCGAAGTGGTGAGCTCGATCCTGGCGCCGGCCGGTGCGAGCCGGGCCGCGATCAGCCGTCCGCGTTCCGGTTCCCCGCGGGCGCCGAGCCTGGCCAGTTCCCGGGCGGCGTCGATGCACCGCACCGACGAGGCGGCGGCGGCGACCGACCCGACCGCCACGAGGGTGACGAGGACGACGCTGCCCAGCGCGATCGCCGCCTCGACCGTCACCGCGCCGCCGTCCGGGCCGAGCCGGGCGCGCCCCGCGGGGCCGCCCGCGACGGGCCGCGAGGCGCGCCCGCGCATCAGAACTGCACCGACAGCGCGCGCTGCACGATCTCCGTCAGCGCGGTGACGATGGTGTCGCCACTGACCACGGCGTAGAGCACGGCCGCGAACGCCGCGGCGGCCACGGTGCCGATCGCGTACTCCACGGTGCTCATCCCGCTGTCGTCGTTGCGCAGCGAGGGTGCGTGGAGCGAGGGTGGGTGGACGGACATGGGAACCCCTTTCGTCGGGCACGGTGCTCACCACCGTGCGAGTGCCTCGCCGGCCAGGCCGATGACGACCGGGGCGATGCCGAGGACCAGGAAGGCGGGCAGGAAACACAGCCCGAGCGGGCCGGCGATGAGGACCGCGGCGCGCTGCGCCCGGGCCTCGGCCATGTCGACCAGACCGGCCCGCAGGCGGGCGCTCTCGGCCCGCGCGACCTGGGCGAGGGCAGCGCCGGTGCCGGCCGAGCGCCCCGCGGCGCGGGCGAACGTCGCGAGTGCCGGGAGGTGCTCGACACCGCGCCACGCGGTGCCCGGGTCGGCGCCCAGCTCCAGCAGGCCCGCGACCCGGCGCAGGTGCCGGCCGGTGTCGCCGGCCTGCGGCGTCGCCGCGGCTGCCGCCGCCATGGCCACCGGCAGGCCGGCCTGCAGGCACACCGCGAGCAGCTCCCAGGTTGCGGCGAGCGTGGCGTGGTCGGTGGTCTGGTCGCCGGGCACGGTGGCGCGGCGGACCGCCCATCCCGCCGAGGCGGCGGCGAAAGCAGCGATCACCGCGCCGAGCACGCCGCCGGTGGCGATCCAGCCGATGGCCGCGAACGCACCGGCCGCTACGGCGATCCACGCCGGCCGCAGCACCGGTGGTGCTCCCGGTGGCAGCGCGGCTGCCGTGGTGAGCGCGCCGAGACGCCCGGTGGCGCTGCTGCCGGCGAGCAGCAGCGCCCCCGCGAGCAGGAGCAGTGGTCCCGGCCACGTCCCGGCGGCAACCGCGGTGCCGGCCAACTCGGACGCGTTCATCGCGGCACCGCCACGCGGAGGATGCGATCGGTCCAGGCGAAGCCGGCCGCGGTGAGCCCGACGCCGAGGACCAGCAGCGTCTGGCCGATGATGCCGGCGCGTAGCACCCCGAGCGGGTCGGCGCCGAGCAGTTGGCCGAGCAGCAGCCCGAGCCCGGGCAGCGCGGTGAGCACCACGGCTGTGGCCCGCGGCCCCGCGAGCTGCGCCCGGACGCGCCGCCCGTACTGCACCCGCCAGGTGATGTCGCCGTGCGCGCCGGCCAGCAGGTCGGCCAGCGGGACGCCGTGGCGCTCCGCGAGCGACCACGAGGCGGCGATGCGGTCGAGATCGGCTGCCACCGCCGGCTGCCCGGCGGCGCCGCGGCGCAGCGCCCGGGGCACGTCGTCGCCCATCTGTGCCGCCGCGGCGGCGCCGGCGAGGGCCGCGGCGGCAAGTGGCCCGTCGGCATCCACACCGGCGAGCGCGGTCGCCGGGTGCGCGCCGGTGCGCAGCTCGTCGGTGATCCGCCGCAGCGCCTCGGCGACCTGGGTGGCGGTGGCGTCGGCCGCGCCTGCCGCCGTCCGCGCCGCCCGCCTGCGGCGCACGGTGGCGGCGACGAGCGCCCCGGCCACCCCGCCGCCCGGCCCGGCCGTCGCGAACCCGGCCGCCGCGCCCGCGACGACCGCCGCCGCCGCGGGCAGGGGCAGCCGCCGTCGGGTGGCCGCACGGCGGGGTTGGAGGGCCTGCAGCCGGCCGGTGCCCGCCGGACCGGGCAGCGTCGCGAGCGCGACGGCGAGGCACGCGCAGGCCGCCGCGATCACCATGGCGGCGTGACTCCCCGCTCGACGAGCAGCGCCGAGAGGATCGGATGCGCCTCGGCGGGGCCGTCCCCGCGGCTCCAGGCCGGGCGCACCGTGACCTCGGCGCCGTCGCGCACCGGAACCCCGACGACGTCGAGGACCCGCGACCCGCCCGGCAACCGGCGCATGTGGAGCACCACCTGCACGGCCGCCGCAAGCTGGCTGTGTAGCGCGGCGCGGCCCAACCCCCCGGTGGCCGCGAGCGCCTCGAGCCGCGCGGGCACCTCGCGGGCGGAGTTGGCGTGCACCGTCCCGGCGCCGCCGTCGTGACCGGTGTTGAGCGCCGACAGCATCTCGCACACCTCGGCGCCGCGGACCTCGCCGACCACGAGCCGGTCGGGCCGCATCCGCAGCGCCTGGCGGACCAGGTCGCGCAGCGCCACGCCACCCGCGCCCTCGATGTTCGCCGGTCGCGACACGAGCCGGACGACATGCGGGTGGCGCGGATCGAGCTCCTGGGCGTCCTCGACGCAGACGATCCGCTCGCGCCGGTCGACCGCGCTGAGCAGCGCCCCGAGGATCGTCGTCTTGCCGGTGCCCGTCCCGCCCGAGACCAGGAACGCGAGCCGGGCGGCGAGTACCGCCCGCAGCAGTGCCTCGCCGTGCTCGTCGACCGTGCCGAGGCGGCGCAGCGTCGCCAGGTCGTGCGCCGCCGGGCGCAGCACCCGCAGCGACAGGCACGTACCGTCGGCCGCGACGGGCGGCAGCACCGCGTGCAGTCGCACGCCCGAGTCGGCGAGCCAGCCGTCGACGTACGGGCTGGCGTCGTCGAGCCTGCGCCCGGCGGTCAGGGCCAGGCGCTGCGCGAGCCGCCGCACCGCGGCCTCGTCGTCGAACCGCACCCCCGCCGGTTCCAGCCCGCGGCCGCGGTCGACCCAGACCGCGCCGGGCCCGCAGACCAGCACGTCGGTCGTCCGCGGATCGCGCAGCAGCTCGTCGAGCGGCCCCGCGCCGACGAACTCCTGGCGCAGCACCCGCAGCGCGGAGAGCACGTCGAGATCGGACGCGACCCCGCCCGACTCGGCGCGCACCGCCGCTGCGACGGCCGCGGGGCTCGTCGCGCCGCCCCCGGCCGCGAGGCGCGTGCGCACCCGTTCGACGAGCTCACCACCCGGCCGGGCGGCGGCGATCGGCGCCCTCACGACGCGGTCCGGGCGGCCGGCGGTGCGCCGCGCAGCGCCTGCAGGATCTCGCGGGCGGCACCTGCGAGCGGCCCGCGCGCGCGGCCCGGTGCGATGCCGCGTTCCAGGGCACGCGCGAGGCCCGGCTCGGGGCGCATGGTCGCGAGCAGCGGGAGCCCGATGGCGCCGGCGACCTCGTCGGCGTCGATACCGCCCGGCGCCGGGCCGCGCACGACGAGCTGAACATTGCCGCTGTGCTCGGCGAGTGCGGCGGCGACACGTGCGCCGGCCGCCGCCGAGCGGACGTCGGCCGGCACGACGAGCACGGTGAGGGTGGCCGCGCCGAGCGCGACCACCGCCGCCTCGGTGAGGTGGCGGGGCAGGTCGCACACGACGACCTCACCGGCGCGGCGGCCTGCGTCGAGGACCGACCCGACCGCGCCGGGCGGCGGCCCGTGGGTCGCCCGGTCGCAGGCCAGCACGGCCAGACCGCCGTCCCCCCGGCCACCCACGGCGGGCGAGGGAAGCGCGGCATGCAGCGCCGCCGCCGCGACCCTCCCACCGCCGACGGTGAGCCCCGGCCAGCGCAGCCCGGCGAGGTCCTCGGTGCCGAGCACGAGGTCGAGGCCGCCGCCGAGCGGGTCGCAGTCCACGAGCAGGGCGCGCTCCCCGTCGCGCACGGCGGTGACGGCAAGGGCCGCGGCCAGCACCGACGCTCCGGCACCTCCCCGGCCACCCGCGATCGCGACGACCGCCCCGTCGCGCCGCCCGCCCTCGGCGGCCTCCGCGAGCACCGCGACCAGCCACGGCTCCGCCTGCGGCAGCGACACGACGTGCTCCGCGCCGACGGCGACGGCGTGCTGCCACACCGCTGCCGCCGGTTCCCCGCGCACGGCGACGAGCACCCCCGCGCGGCGCGGCAACCGCCCGTCCGCGCACCGGCGGGCCGCCGCCTCGTCCAGCAGCACCACCGGTGCGTCCGTCCAGTGCCGCCGGGCCTGGGCGGGGTCGACCGTGCGGTGCAGCTCGCACCCCGCCGCGGCCGCCAACCTCAGGATGCCGTCGAGCAGTTCGGTGTCCGAGCACATCACCAGACCGCGCCGTTGCATACCGCCACCCCCTCGCGGTCCACCCGGTGCGGGCCGCTCGGGAGTCAGCGTGGAGCCCGGCGAGGAGAACCGGGCAACGACTTCCAAACCTGTGGACAACTCGGGTCGAGGTGGACAACTCGGGTTCGGGACGCCGGGGCTGTCGGTCCGCGGGTGCATGCTCGGGCCATGCAGATCACCAGGCGGATCGGAGTCCAACCCGGACGGCTCGCCGGCGACGAGGACGGCCCCCGCCAGGGGGGATTGGCGGGGGCCGTCGTCGGTTCAGCTCCGGGGGGTCGAGCTGAACCTGCCCCGGACGTGTCCGGGTTCGTTCAACTGTATCTCCTGACGGTCGCCCGTGCCTGCCACTGGACGGAGCATCTGCCGGGCCGTTCGAGCGGTCTGGAACCGACGCCGGGGCCATGCGGGTGGCGGCGGTCTGGCAAGCTCCTGCGCCGTGCCCGTGCCGCCGTCTGCCGCCGGTGGCGAGCAGGCGCGACGCGCGGCCTTCTTCGATCTCGACAAGACGATCATCGCCGGTTCGAGCGCCCTGGCGTTCAGCGGACCGTTCCGGCGCCAGGGCCTCATCAGCAGGCGGGCAGCGGTGCGCAGCGCCTACACCCAGTTGCTGCTCGTCGCCTCGGGCGCCGACGCCGCGACGATGGACCTGCTCCGGCGGCGGATCACCGCGCTGTGCACCGGCTGGGAGGTCGCCCGGATCCGCGACATCGTCGCAACCACGTTGCACGAGATCGTGCAGCCGCTGGTCTACGCCGAGGCCGCGGAGCTGATCGCCGAGCACCGTGGCGTCGGGGACGAGGTGGTCGTGCTGTCGGCCTCGGGTGCGGAGGTGGTGGAGCCGATCGCCGCGCTCGTCGGTGCCGATCACTGCGTCAGTACCCGGATGGCGGTGCGCGACGGCTGTTATACCGGCGAGATCGAGTACTACTGCTACGGCGAGCAGAAGGCGCAGGCGGCGCGCGAGCTCGCGGCAGCTCGCGGCTACGAGCTGGCGGACTGCCGTGCCTACTCCGACTCGGTCACCGATCTGCCGCTGCTGCTGCTCGTCGGGCATCCGACGGTCGTCAACCCCGACCGAGGACTGCGCCGCGAGGCCGCTGCCCGGGGCTGGCCCGTGCTCACCTTCGCCCACCCCGTTCCACTGCGCTCCCGCTTCCCTCCCGCCGCGGCGACGGTCGCGGCGGCCGGTCTGGGAGTCGTCGCGGCGGTCGGAGCGAGCTGGTACGCCCGCCGCGTACGCCGCGTCCGGACAGGCGCCTGACCACCTGTTCCTTGCCCGGCCGTCACCGTCCGTCGACCGAACCGCCAGATTTCGGCCATGATCACCACGCCGCGTGCCTGAACCGGTGCACCCCGACCGGGGCCTTGATGTGCTCCGGGTCACGGGCTAGAAAAGAGTCACGGACTCCTGGTCGGCCAGGGACGGTGCGGTGGAGAAGCACCCGTCCTCCCCGAGCGGGGCTCCGTGCGCGAAGGTCGGGCACTCCACGCACAGCACGCCGCGGGAGGCATGTCGTCGTGGGCCTGCGTACCGGGACGCCGGGCGCCGAGGCCACAACCACGACACGTAGTGCACGCCTGGATCCCGGAGTTCGCGCGAAGGCGGGCGGTGTTCCCGGTCACGGGAGCGCCGCCCGTCTTCTGTGCCGCCCGTCTTCTGTGCTGCATGTCTTCCGGGTCAGGAGCGGGCGGCGGCGATCGACGTTGCCTCGCGGGCGCCGGCCTCCCACTGCGCGCAGCAGTGCAGCAACCACCGCGTCAGACCGGAGTGCGAGCCGCTCGCGAACCCGGCGGCTGCGCTGCGGTACTCGGCCGCCCGCCGCAGGTGGCCCACCTCGGGCACGGCGAGGCCTTTCGGATCCAGCCCGGCTGCCACGGCGGTGAGCCGCGCGGCGGCCCGCGCGATCACCCCGTTGGCCGACGGGAACGGCGCGAGGGCGAGCAGCTCGCCGTGCACCACCGCCACCAGGACGGGCGCCGGCACGCGCGTCGCCCCGGTCACGAGGTCCGCGAGCAGCGCCAGCCGCGCCGAGGTCGCCGCCGGTGTCGTCGCCGCCGCGGGGCTGACCCCGGACGTCCCGGCCGAGGCCCGAGGCCGGCCGAGGTCTTCGCCGGAACCGTCGACCTGCAGATCCGCGGCGGCCACGACGTGCAGCCGGGCGAGCGCCTGCAACGGTGCGGTGCGCCAGACCCCGAGCATGCGGCCGAGCTCCTCGGCCACCCGCACGGCGCCGGCGAGCACCGGGTCGGTCACGACGTCGGCGGGTGCCGGGTCCAGCGGTGCGCCTTCGAGCGCGGCGGACGCCCGGGCGGCGCGCAGGCTCGCCTCCGCGGCGGTCGCCGGCCAGCCGCGCCGGTTCACCGGGTGGTTGTGTACCCCGACCAGCGCGTCCCTGGCGCGCGCGACCGCCTCCGCCACGCCCGGCAGCTCGACGAGCGGGGCGAGCGGGTCGGTCGGGGGACGAGCCATGGCGGCATCGTTGCAGGCCGGATCCCACCCGGCCGGGGCAGCGGTGCCCCGAGCGGGTACCCCCCGATCGTCGGCCGCCGGCCGACCGCTCGCCGCTCGTGCCGGCGCCAGGCTCGCACCCTGGCCATACCGACAGTGCACCGGCGGTGCGCGGGCACTAGCTTCTTCCGCAGACGAGGTCGTCGGACGATGCCGTCCGACAGGCGAGCACCAGGAGGTAACCGAGATGGCCGAAACGGGATCGAGTTCGACCCTGAGCAACCTGTCCACCGAGAGCCGCAGCTTCTCGCCCGGCGACGAGTTCGCCGCGCAGGCCAATGCCACGGCGCAGTGGTACGACCGGGCCGCGGACGACCGCGAGGGCTTCTGGGCCGAGCAGGCCGACCGACTCCACTGGCACGAGCGCTGGGACCAGGTCCTGGACTGGCAGCCGCCGTTCGCGAAGTGGTTCGTCGGCGGCAAGCTGAACGTCGCCTACAACTGCGTGGACCGCCACGTGGCGGACGGTCACGGCGAGCAGGTGGCGTTCCACTGGGAGGGCGAGCCCGGCGACACCCGCACGATCACCTACGCCGAGCTGCTGAGCGAGGTCTGCAAGGCGGCCAACGCGCTCACCGAGCTCGGGGTCGGGGCGGGCGACCGCGTGGCGATCCAGCTGCCGATGATCCCCGAGGCGGTCTTCTCGATGCTGGCGTGCGCCCGCCTGGGCGCGATGCACAGCGTGGTGTTCGGCGGGTTCTCGCCGAGCGCGCTCAAGGCGCGCATCGAGGACGCCGAGTGCAAGCTGCTCATCACCTCCGACGGGCAGTACCGCCGCGGCAAGCCGGCACCGATGAAGGAGAACACCGACGAGGCGGTCGCGGGTACCCCGAGCATCGAGCACGTGCTCGTCGTCCGGCGCACGGAGACCGACGTGCCGTGGACCGAGGGCCGCGACGTGTGGTGGCACGAGCTGGTGGACGCCCAGTCCGACCAGCACGAGGCGCAGCCGTTCGACTCCGAGCAGCCGCTGTTCATCCTCTACACCTCGGGCACCACCGGGAAGCCGAAGGGCATCCTGCACACCTCCGGCGGCTACCTCACCCAGGCCGCCTACACCCACCACGTGGTGTTCGACCACAAGCCGGGCGAGAGCGTGTACTGGTGCACCGCCGACATCGGCTGGGTCACCGGGCACAGCTACATCGTCTACGGCCCGCTGGCCAACCGGGCCACGTCGGTGATGTACGAGGGCACCCCCAACACCCCGCACGAGGGGCGGCACTGGGAGATCGTCCAGAAGTACGGCGTGTCGATCTACTACACCGCACCCACGCTGATCCGCACGTTCATGAAGTGGGGCAAGGAGATCCCGGAGAAGTTCGACCTGTCCTCGCTCAAGGTCCTCGGCAGCGTCGGTGAGCCGATCAACCCCGAGGCCTGGATGTGGTACCGGGAGAACATCGGCGCCAACCGCTGTCCGATCGTCGACACGTGGTGGCAGACCGAGACCGGCGCGATCATGATCTCGCCGCTGCCCGGTGTCACCGCCACGAAGCCGGGGTCGGCCATGCGCCACCTGCCGGGCATCGCCGCCACGGTCGTCGACGAGTCCGGCACCCCGGTCGGCCACGGCGAGGGTGGCTACCTCGTGCTCACCGATGCGTGGCCGGCCATGCTGCGCGGCATCTGGGGTGACGAGGAGCGTTTCCGCGACACCTACTGGTCGCGGTTCGCCGACCAGGGCTACTACTTCGCCGGTGACGGCGCCAAGTACGACGACGACGGCGCGATCTGGCTGCTCGGCCGGGTGGACGACGTCATGAACGTCTCCGGTCACCGCATCTCCACCACCGAGGTGGAGTCGGCGCTGGTCAGCCACCCGACGGTGGCCGAGGCGGCGGTGGTGGGCGCGGCCGACGAGACAACCGGGCAGGGCATCGTGGCGTTCGTGATCCTGCGGGGCAACGTCGCGCAGGACGAGGCGAGGGGCGCCGACGCGATCAAGGCGCTGCGCGACCACGTGTCGAAGGAGATCGGGCCGATCGCGAAGCCACGCCAGATCATGGTCGTCGACGAGCTGCCGAAGACCCGCTCGGGCAAGATCATGCGACGGCTGCTGCGCGACGTCGCGGAGAACCGCGAGGTCGGCGACGTCACCACGCTCGCGGACTCCACGGTGATGGACCTGATCTCCTCGGGGCTCAAGGACGGCAAGTCGGAGGACTGACCTGGGGCGGCCGCGGCGCTCCGGCGGGTGCGTCGCGGCCGCTCCTAGGCTGACGCGGTGTCCGATGCCGACCTGCCCGTGCGCGGGTCCGTCGTGCTGCCCGCGCGGGAACTGATGTGGCGGTTCTCGCGCGCGTCGGGCCCGGGCGGGCAGGGCGTCAACACCACGGACTCGCGGGTCGAGCTGTCGTTCGACCTGGCCGGTTCGCCGTCGGTTCCCGGGTCGCTGCGCGATCGCGCGGTGCACCGGCAGCGGGGCAGGCTCGTGGACGGCGTGCTGACGGTCGTGGCGTCGGAGCACCGCAGCCAGCGGCGCAACCGGGACGCCGCCCGCGAGCGCCTGGCGAGCGCGTTGCGTGCGGCGATGGCGCCTGACCCGCCCGCACGCCGCCCGACCCGGCCCACCGCGGGGTCGCGCAGGCGGCGGCTCGACGCGAAGACCCGTCGGGGCGCGATCAAGCGTCTGCGCGGCCGGCCCGACGAGTGACTCGCGCGGGACCGGCGGCGACCCGGTGACGCGCGCCCGGCCGCCCGGGCCCCGACCGCGCTGATCGGCGGTGTGACGGCGCGGTGTGACGGACCCGGCGGGAGAGCTCTGGCGTGACGGGCCGGGCGGCACGGGCCCGGCGGGACGGCCCGGCGGGACCGGCCCGCGTGGGTTACGGTCGTCGACGGGTGTGCCGGGAAGCCTGGTCGGCAGCCGTGCCCCCGTGCCCGCCGGAGCCGCCCGTGATCGCCCCCCGTCGCATTTCCGCCCCCGCCGCCGAGTTCGCCCGCTACCTGCGCACCGAGACCGTCGGCGGCATCGTGCTGCTCGTCGCGGCGAGCGTCGCGCTGATCTGGGCGAACTCGCCCTGGTCGGACGCCTACGCGGTGCTGCGCGACACGACCGTCGGCCCGGCGGCGCTGCACCTGGACCTGACGCTGGCCCAGTGGGCGACCGACGGGCTGCTCGCCGTGTTCTTCTTCGTGGTGGGCCTGGAGCTCAAGCGCGAGCTGGTCGTGGGCGAACTGTCGACGCGGCAGCAGGCGTTGCTGCCGGTCGCGGCGGCCCTGGGCGGGATGGTCGTGCCCGCCGCCGTCGCGCTCGCGGTGGGCCGGGGGGCGCCGGGGATCGAGCGGGCGTGGTCGATCCCGGTGGCCACCGACATCGCGTTCGCGCTGGCCGTCCTCGCGATCGCCGGGGCCGCCCTGCCCGCGACGGCCCGGATCTTCCTGCTTGCGCTGGCCGTCGTCGACGACCTCGGCGCGATCCTGCTGATCGCCGCGCTGTTCAGCACCGGGGTGAAGGCGCTCGCGCTGGGTGCCGCGGCGGTGCTCGCGGCACTGTACTGGTGGCTGCAACGGCGGCGGGTGACGTCGGCGTGGCTGTACGTGCCGATCGCGCTCGGGGTCTGGGCCGCGGTGCACGAGGCGGGCATCCACGCCACGATCGCCGGGGTGCTGCTCGGCGTGCTCACCCGCGTGCGCGCCGATCCGGGCGAGGACGAGGCCCCCGCGCTGCGGCTGGAGCACCGCCTGCAGCCGTGGTCGGCCGGGGTGTGCGTACCGGTGTTCGCGCTGTTCGCCGCGGGCGTCCCCGTCAACGGGGCCGCGCTCGGCGCCGTCGTCACCGAGCCGATCGGGCAGGCGGTGATCGCCGGGCTGCTGCTGGGCAAGGTCGTCGGCATCTTCGGCGCGACCTGGGTGACCGTGCGGCTCACCCCGGCGTGCCGCCCGGCGGGGCTGGGCTGGAGCGACGTCCTGGCGGTGTCGATGCTCGGCGGCGTCGGGTTCACCGTCAGCCTGCTGATGGCCGAGCTGAGCCTCGACGGACCGATCGTGGAGACCGCGAAGGCCGCGGTCCTCGTCGCCTCCGCGGTGGCCGCGCTGCTGGCGGCGGCGGTGCTCGTGGCGCGCGGGCGTACCCACCGCCGGACCGGGGACCCGCCCTGACCGGGTGTTGCCCCGCGCCCCGTCGCCGACGAGCATCAGGGACATGACCTTCGACGTCGTCGTGCGCAACGGGACCATCGCCGACGGGACGGGCGCGCCGCTGCGCGTGGCCGACGTCGGGATCAGCGGCGACCGGGTCGCGGCGGTGGGCGAGCGGCTCGGCCGCGGCACCACGGAGATCGACGCCCGGGGTGCGCTGGTGATGCCCGGCTGGGTGGACGTGCACACCCACTACGACGGCCAGGCGACGTGGGACGCGCACCTCGCGCCGTCGGCGTGGCACGGCGTCACGACGGTGGTGATGGGCAACTGCGGCGTGGGTTTCGCGCCCGTGCACCCGCACGACCACGACCGGCTCGTCGCGCTGATGGAGGGCGTCGAGGACATCCCCGGCACGGCGCTGCACGAGGGGCTGCCGTGGGACTGGCGCAGCTTCCCCGACTACCTCGACGCGCTGGCCCGCCGCCGGTGGGACGTCGACGTCGCGGCGCAACTGCCGCACGCCCCGCTGCGGGTGCACGTCATGGGGGAGCGCGGCGCGAACCGCGAGCCCGCCACGCCCGACGACATCGCGGCGATGGCCCGGCTCGCCGGGGAGGCGGTCCGGGCGGGCGCGCTGGGCTTCACGACGTCGCGTTCGCTCAACCACCGCACCGCGGATGGCGACCCGATCGCGACGCTCACCGCATCCGCCGACGAACTGGCCGGGATCGCCGCCGGTATGGGCGGGGGCGTGCTGCAACTGCTGTCGGACTTCGTCGACCTCGACGCCGAGTGGGCGACGGTACGCGGGATGGTCGAGCGGTCCGGGCGGCCGCTGTCGTTCACGGTGGCGACGGTGCCGGATGCCTTCGACGGCGCGCGGCGCCTGCTCGACCGCATCGCCGCGGCCCGGGCCGACGGCCTGCCGATGACCGCGCAGGTGGCGCCGCGCGCGATCGGGCTGCTGTTCGGCTTCTCCTGCACGTTGCACCCGTTCGCGGCCAACCCGTTCTGGCAGCGGGCGGGCCTGGGTGCGCTCACGCCGGCAGAGCAGGTGGCGCAGCTGCGCAGGCCGGACGTCCGGGCCGCGCTGCTCGACGCGCACGTCGACCGCTTCGATCCGCGCAACCCGCTCGGCGGTGGCCTCGCGGCGCGCTTCGACGTCATGTTCGAGTTCGCCGATCCGCCCGACTACGACCCGGACCCGGCGACGAACGTGGCGGCGCTCGCCGCGGCCCGCGGCGTCGCGCCGCACGAGCTGGCGCTCGACGTACTCACCGCCGACGACGACGGCACCGCGATGCTCTACATGCCGTACTTCAACTTCCGCCCGGCCGACGGCATCGGGATCTGCCGCGACATGCTGCGCCACCCGCACGCCGTGCCGGGCCTGTCCGACGGCGGCGCGCACGCCGGGACGATCTGCGACGCGAGCTACCCGACGTTCCTGCTCCAGCACTGGGGTCGGGACCGGGGCGAGTTCCCGATCGAGTGGATCGTCGAGCGGCAGTGCCGGGCGACCGCGCGGCTGGTCGGGCTGCACGACCGGGGCGTGCTCGCGCCGGGTTACCGAGCCGACCTCAACGTCGTCGACGTCGACCGGCTGGCGCTGCCCAGGCCGGAGGTGCATCACGACCTCCCGGCCGGGGGACGGCGGTTGCTGCAGCGGGCCGTCGGCTACCGGCACACGTTCGTCGCGGGCGTGGAGACCTACCGTGACGGCGTCGCGACGGGTGCGGTGCCCGGCCGGTTGGTGCGCGGCGCGCAGCCCGCCCCGGCGTAGGCGCTGCGGCCGCGACGCCGCTCGCCGTGCCCAATGCGCGGACTCGCCGTGCCCAATGCGCGGACTCGCCGTGTCGAGTACGCGGACTCGCCGTGTCGGGAACGCGGACTCGCCGTGTCGGGAACGCGGACTCGCCGTGTCGGGAACGCGGACTCGCGGGGGGGGGTGGGGTGGGCGGGGCGGGGTGACTCCGGGGGGCGGGGGTGGGTGGGGCGTGGAAGGATGCGGCTCGATCAGCCGGCGCGACGACAGGGAGGACCGTGGTGGCCCGTCCGACCAGCTCCAGCGGCACGGAGGTGCCCCCCGTGCTGCCCTCGATCCCGCTGTCCCCCGAGCGCGTGGTCCCGGCGAGCGAGCAGTCCATCGGCACCCTGGTGCGCGACGTCACGACGAACGTCTCGGCCCTGGTGCGCTCGGAGGTGGAGCTCGCGAAGGCCGAGGTCACGAAGGAGGTCCGCAAGGGCCTACAGGGCAGCATCTTCTTCGTCGTCGCGCTCGTGGTCCTGCTGTTCAGCCTGTTCTTCCTGTTCTTCGCGCTGGGCTGGCTGCTCGTGGACCTGTTCGGGATGTACCAGTCGGCCGCGTTCGGCATCGTCTTCGGGATCATGGTGCTCACGGCGGCGCTGTTCGGCCTGCTGGGCTACCTGCGGGTCCGCAAGATCCGCAAGCCGGAGCGCACGATCGAGAGCCTCAAGGACTCCGCGGCGGTGCTCAGCTCCCGCGGCCGGGCGCGCCCCGAGCTGGACGCCGCGCACCGCAACGGTTCGCGCTGACCCTTGCGGCCCCCCACCGGGCCGGGCGCCTCGGCGATCCGTGTCCCCGGCCCGTGGACGCACCGCTCGCTCTCGGCCAACGGCATCCGCCTGCATGTCGCCGAGCTCGGTGACGGCCCGCTCGTCGTGCTGCTGCACGGCTTCCCGGAGTTCTGGTGGTCGTGGCGCCACCAGCTCACGGGCCTGGCCGCGGCCGGGTACCGGGTGGTGGCGGCGGACCTGCGTGGCTACGGCGAGTCCGACAAGCCCCCGCGCGGCTACGACCAGTGGACCCTCGCCGGGGACGTCGCGGGCCTGGTGCGGGCGCTGGGCGAGCCGCGCGCGCACGTCGTCGGGCACGACTGGGGCGGGATCATCGGCTGGACGGTGGCGACGCTGCATCCGCGGCTCGTCGCGTCGCTGGCCGTGCTCGACGCGCCGCACCCGCTGGCGATCCGCAACGCGATCGTGCGTGACCCGCGCGGGCAGGGCCGGGCGACGATGAGCTACGCGGCGGCGTTCCAGCTCCCCCGGGTCCCGGAGCGCTCGCTGCGCGCGGACGGCGGGGCGCGGATCGAGCGGATCATGCGGTCCTGGTCGGGCCCCGACTGGGCCGCCACCGCCGACTTCGCACAGGCCGTCGCGCACAACCGCCGCACGATGCAGGTGCCGGGTACGGCGCACTGCGCGCTGGAGTACTACCGGTGGGCGGCGCGGTCGCAGCTGCGCGCCGAGGGGCGCCGGTTCGCCGCCGCGCTGGTCGACCCGGTGCGGGTGCCGGTGCTGCGGGTGCACGGCGAGCTCGACCCGTGCCTGCTGGTCCGCACGGCCGAGGCGTCGCAGCGGTGGGCGGGCGACGGCGAGCTGCACGTGCTGCCCGGCGTGGGCCACTTCCCCCACCAGGAGCAGCCGGCCGCGACGAACGCGCTGCTCGCGGGCTTCCTCGACGGGCTCACGCCGCCCGGCTGAGCAGCGCGGCGCGGCCGGCGACGGCGGTGTCGGGGTGGTCGCTGAACACCCCGTCCACCCCGGCGCGGGCGAACGCGGCGTACTCGTCCACCGCGGCGGCGCAGCCCGGGGTGCGGAAGCGGGGCTCGTCGCGGAAGGTCCAGGCGTGCACGGCGAGCCCGGCGGCGTGGGCGTCGGCGACCAGCGGGGTGGGCTCGCCGCCCGAGCGAGGCAGCACGAGCTCCTTGGCGGGGCCGACCGCGGCGGCGTAGCGGGAGATCCCGGCCAGGCCCGCGGGGGTGCGCAGGTCGGCGTAGCTGCGCGGGCTGCCGTCCGCCGGGGTACCGCAGCCGTCGAGCAGTTGCACCAGCGCGACGGGCGTCATGCCCCGCAGCAACCGCAGGTTGCCCGGCTCGAACGACTGGACGAACACCGGCGCGCCCGCGTGGTTGAGCCCGGCGGCGACCAGGTCGGCGACCAGCGCGGGTTCGAGGGCGAGGCCGAGGCGCGCGAAGTACGACGGGTGCTTGGTCTCGGGGTAGACGCCGATCTCGCGGGCCAGCTCGCGCGACAATCGCGCCCGCAGCTGCAGGATCTCGGCGAACGTCGGCACCCCGAACCGGCCGTCGTAGGCGGCGTTGCCCGGGCGCACCGCGGGAATGCGCTCGACCGCGCGCAGCGTGCGCAGCTCGGCGAGGGTGAGGTCCTCGACGAACCAGCCGGTGCGGCGCTCGCCGTCGACGACCTTGGTGGTGCGCCGCCCGGCCAGCTCGGGGCGGGTCGCGACGTCGGTGGTCGCGCCGATCTCGGGTTCGTGACGGGCGACGAGCACCCCGTCGGCGGTGCTCACGAGGTCGGGTTCGAGGAAGTCCGCGCCCATCCGCGCGGCCAGCTCGTAGGCGGCCAGCGTGTGCTCCGGACGGTGGCCCGACGCGCCCCGGTGGGCGATGACCAGCATGACGGCCAGGCTCGGCGCCCGACGCGTCGCGCGGCCCACGTTCGGGCGACGGCCGCGGGACGGCTCGGTGAACGCCCGTACGATCCGCGGCCATGGCCGACGAGGTGCGCGCTCCCGGGAAGGCGCGGCTCGCGGTGGCCTGCTGGATCGGCGTCGTGGCGGTGTTCGTGGGCAACCTGGCCGCGGCGGCGGCCCGCGAGCCCGAGTACCTGCGGGCGGGGCTGCTGCCGGTCGCGATCGCCGGCTGCGGGTTGTGGGGCGCGGTGAAGCTGGCCGGCGGGTTGCGCGGCGCGCGGACGTTCGCGGTGCTCATCGGCGCGCTGCTCGCGTTGCTGCGCGGCGCCGGGCTGCTCGTGCTGGTCCTCGCCCCGGGCACGGAGCCGGTGGACCCGGTCGTCGTGGTGGTGTCGGTGGCGGTGGTGGCGCTGGTGGCCGTCGCGACCTGGGCGATGTTCCGTCCCGAGGTGGCGGCGTTCCTCGCCCGGGCGCCCGCGCGCTGACGTGGCCCGGGCGGCATCTACGCTCGTCGACCGTGCGCGTCCTCGTCATCGGCTCCGGTGCTCGCGAGCACGCCCTCCTGCTCGCCCTCGCGCAGGATCCGGGCGTCACGGCGCTGGCGTGCGCGCCGGGCAACGCCGGCACCGCGGCCCTGGCCGAGCAGCGCGGCGTCGAGGTGCGCGACGGCGCGGCCGTCACCCGGCTCGCGCTGGACTGGGCCGCCGACCTGGTCGTCGTCGGGCCGGAGGTGCCGCTGGTCGCGGGGGTGGCCGACGCGGTGCGCGCGGCCGGGATCGCCTGCTTCGGTCCGGGGGCGCAGGCGGCCCGGATCGAGGGGTCGAAGAGCTTCGCCAAGGACGTCATGGGCGCCGCGGGGGTGCCCACGGCCGCCGCGCTGATCGTCGACACTCCCGCCGTCCTCGACGCGGCGCTGGCCCGCTTCACCCCGCCGTACGTGGTGAAGGACGACGGCCTGGCCGCCGGCAAGGGTGTCGTCGTCACCACCGACCTCGACCTGGCCCGCGCGCACGCCAGCACGCTGCTCGACACCGGGCACCCCGTGCTGCTGGAGAGCTACCTCGACGGGCCGGAGGTGTCGCTGTTCTGCCTGGTCGACGGTGCCGACGTGGTCGCGATGCTGCCGGCGCAGGACTTCAAGCGGGTCGGTGACGGCGATCTCGGGCCCAACACCGGCGGGATGGGCGCCTACGCCCCGCTGCCGTGGGCGCCGCCGGACCTGGCCGACTCGCTGGTCGAGTCGGTCGTCGCGCCGGTCGCCGCCGAGCTGGTGCGGCGCGGCATCCCGTTCTCCGGGCTGCTCTACGCCGGGCTCGCGCTCACCTCGTCCGGGCCGCAGGTGGTGGAGTTCAACTGCCGCTTCGGCGACCCCGAGACCCAGGTGGTGCTCGCGCTGCTGCGCACCCCGCTCGCGGGCCTGCTGCACGCCACGGCCACCGGCACGCTCGCCGCGCAGCCGCCGCTGGAGTGGTGCGACGGGGCCGCGGTCACGGTCGTCGTCGCGGCCGAGGGCTACCCGGGCACGCCCCGTGCGGGCGACGTGATCACCGGCAGCGAGGGCGCGGGCGTGCTGCACGCCGGAACCCGGCGCCGCGACGACGGCGCGGTGGTCTCCGCGGGCGGCCGGGTGCTGTCGGTGGTGGGGACGGGCGCCGACCTCGCCGCCGCCCGCGACGACGCCTACGCCCGCCTCGCCAGCGTCCACCTCGCCGGCTCGCACCACCGCACCGACATCGCCGCCCGCGCGGCCGCGGGCGAGGTCGCCGTCCCCGCCGGGTGATCGCCGAGATCGTGCACGTGCGGCGGGGACGGGGACGCCGAACGCACGATCTCGGGGATCGTCACGCTCGCCTACGCTCGTCGGCGTGACCAGGTCCTGGACGGCGCCTGCCGCGCGCGCCGACATCCCCCCGTTCCACGTGATGGACGTGTGGGCCGCGGCGGGCGAGCGCGGGCGCACGCACGGCGACCTCGTCAACCTCTCCGCCGGGCAGCCGTCCACGCCTGCGCCCGCGGCGGTGCGGGCGGCGGCGGTCGCGGCGATCCATGGCGACGTCCTCGGCTACACCGTCGCGCTGGGGATCCCCCCGCTGCGGGCGGCGATCGCGGCGCACCACAGCCGGGCCTACGGGGTCGAGGTGGCGCCGGACGAGGTCGTCGTCACCACCGGGTCGTCGGGCGGGTTCCTGCTCGCGTTCCTGGCCGCGTTCGACGCGGGCGACCGGGTGGCGATGGCCCGGCCCGGCTACCCCTGCTACCGCAACATCCTGCGCGCGCTGGGCTGCGAGGTCGTCGAGCTTCCGTGCGGGCCGGCCACCCGTTACCAGCCGACCGTCGCGATGTTGGAGGCCCTCGACGAGCCGGTGCAGGGGCTGGTCGTCGCGAGCCCGGCCAACCCGACGGGCACGGTGCTCGACCCCGGCGAGCTGGCGGCGCTGGCGTCCTGGTGCGAGGGCTCCGGGGTGCAGCTCGTCAGCGACGAGGTCTACCACGGCATCTCCTACCCGGGCGCGCCCGCGACGGCGTCGGCGTGGCAGACCTCGCGCGAGGCGATCGTCGTCAACTCCTTCTCCAAGTACTTCTCGATGACCGGCTGGCGCCTGGGCTGGCTGCTCGTGCCGCCGCGACTGCTGCGCGCGGTGGACTGCCTGGCCGGCAACTTCACCGTCTGCCCGCCCGCGCTGCCCCAGCAGGCGGCGCTGGGCGCGTTCACCGCCGAGAGCTACGCCGAGGCGGACGGGCACGTGGCGCGCTACGCGGCGAACCGGTCCCTGCTGCTCGACGGGCTGCCGCGACTCGGGATCACGACGACGGCGCCCGCCGACGGGGCGTTCTACGTGTGGTTCGAGGTCTCCCCGTGGCTGGCCGCGACCGGGGTCGCCGACTCGATGGCGCTGACCTACCGGCTGCTCGCCGACACCGGGGTGGCGGTGGCGCCCGGGGTGGACTTCGATCCCGTGGACGGCGGGCGGTGGCTGCGGATCTCCGGTGCCGGGGCCACCGAGGACGTGGTGGAGGCGCTGCGCCGGTTCGCGGGCTTTGCGGGGCGGACGAAGGAGGTGCGCAGGTGAGCATCGCGCTGCGCCGCCGGGCGGACGGCGTCGAGGAGCCGCGGATCGCCGCGTGGGACCGCCGGGTGGACTGGCCGCTCACGGGCCTGGCCGTGGCGTTCCTCGCCGCCTACGCCTGGCAGGTGCTCGACACCTCGCTCGGGCCGGGCGCCGACCTCGCGCTGGAGGTCGTGATCACGGCCATCTGGGTGGCGTTCGGCGTCGACTACGTCGTGCGGATCGTGCTGGCCCGGCGCCGGTGGCGCTTCATCGGCACGCACCTGCTGGACCTGGCGATCCTGCTGCTGCCGATGCTGCGCCAACTGCGCGCGCTGCGCGTCGTCACCGTGATCAGCATCCTCAACCGGCAGTTGCGCGACGACTTCCGGGGCCGCGTCGCGGTGTACGTCGGCGGCACCGTCGCGCTGGTCGGGTTCGTGTCCGCGCTCGCCGTGCTCGACGCCGAGCGCGACGCCCCGGACGCCTCGATCACCGACTTCGGCGAGGCCGTCTGGTGGACGATCACCACGATCTCGACGGTCGGCTACGGCGACCGCTACCCCGTCACGTTCGAGGGCAGGCTGGTCGCGGCGACGCTGATGGTCACCGGGATCGCGCTGCTCGGCGTGGTGACGGCGTCGATCGCGAGCTGGTTCGTGGAGAACCTGCGCGCGAGCACGGCCGACGTCGCCGCCGAGATCGAGGAGGAGATCGAGGAGACCGAGCGCGACATCGAGGCCGACATCGTCGCCGCGCAGGCCCGGACCAGCGCCGAGCTCGCCGCGGTGCTCGCCGAGCTGCGGACGGTCAGCGCGCGGCTGCAGGCCCTGGAGCGCGCGCGCGACCCGTCCTGACGCGCGGGGTGGGGTCGACGGGGCCGATCCGGTCGAGCGCCGCGGCGACGTCGGCGTCGGTGAGGTCGGCGTGGGTGACCAGCCGCACCTGCCCGGCCATCGCCGAGGCCCGCACGCCCGCGTCGGCGAACCGCGCCACGGTGGCGTCGAGGTCGGCAACGGCGACGAGCACCATGTTGGTCTGCGGGATCGTCACCTGCCAGCCGCGCTCCCGCAGACCCCCGGCGAGGCGGGCGGCACGCTCGTGGTCGTCGGCGAGCCGGTCGATCCGGTCGAGCGCCACCAGCCCCGCCGCGGCCAGCACCCCGCCCTGACGCACCCCGCCGCCGAGCATCTTGCGCCACCGCCGCGCCGCCGCCGTGAACTCCTCGGAGCCCGCGACGAGCGAGCCGACGGGCGCCCCGAGGCCCTTGGACAGGCACACCTGCACGGTGTCGACGCCCACGGTGAGCGCCCCGGGCGGCACCCCGAGCGCCACCGCGGCGTGCCAGAGCCGGGCGCCGTCGAGGTGCACGCGCAACCCCGCGGCCCGCGCCGCCGACGCGAGCGCGGCGTGCTCCTCGGGCGCGGTGACCGACCCGCCCGCGGCGTTGTGGGTGTTCTCCAGGCACAGCAGCGTCGTGCGCAGCGAGTAGTAGGGCGCGTTGGTCCGCCCGCTCCCGGCCGCGCGGCGCACCGCGTCGGGGGAGATCCGGCCGGGGCCGGCGTCGTGCGACAGCGGGCGCGGCATGCCGCCGGCCAGCCAGGCGGCGGTGCCGAGCTCGGCGTCGAGGACGTGCGCGCCGGCGGGGGCGAGGAACGCGTCGCCGCGCGCCAGGTGCGCCATCAGCGCGATGACGTTGCCCAGCGAGCCGCTGGGCGTCCACAGCGCGTCGGCCGTGCCGAGCAGATCCGCGACCCGCTCCTCCAGCGCCCGCATCGTCGGGTCGCGGTCGAGGACGTCGTCGCCGACCTCGGCGGACGCCATCGCGGCGCGCATCTGCGGCGTGGGTGTCGTGACGGTGTCGGACCGCAGGTCGATCGGCCCGCGGCGGGGGGCCGGGGCGCGTCGCAGGCGGGAGGCTCGCACGCCCGCCGATTCAACCAGAGGTGCCGGATCGGTCGCGTCCGGGTTACGAAAAGGTCACGGTGATGATCCGTCCTGCGGGGCGTGCAACCGTGTCTGGCCCCCGTTCCGTCCTGGGGGTGGAAGGAGGATCACGGAGTGGAGGACGCGGCGGTGGCGGACGCGGCGGTGGACGAGTTCGCGGCGTACTTCCGCGCCCGGCGCGACGCCGTCCGGCGCACGGCGTTCCTGCTGTGCGGCGACTGGCACCGCGCCGACGATCACGCGCAGGCTGCGTTCGTCGCGCTGCACCGGCACTGGCGGCGCATCCGAGACCGCGACGCGCTCGACGCCTGGATGCGGCGGACCCTGGTGCGGGCGGTGATCGACGAGTCGCGGCGGCCGTGGCGGCGCGAGCGGTCCGCGCCCGTACCGGAACGGGCGGTGCTCGACGGCGCCGACGCCGTCGCCACCCGGGCGGCGCTGGTGGCGGGCCTGCGGGCGGTCCCGGCGCGCCAGCGGGCGGTGCTGGTGCTGCGGTTCTTCGACGATCTGGACGTCGCCGAGACCGCCGCGGCGATGCGCTGCTCCACCGGCACCGTGAAGAGCCAGACCGCGCACGGCCTGGCCGCGCTGCGTGCCGCGCTGGGCGACACGCTCGACGACCTGCGTACGGCCTGAGGAGGCGAGATGGACGAGCAGCGACTGATCGCCGCGCTGCGCGGCGCGACCACCGAACCGCCGCCGGCGACGTTCGACCACGCCGACGTCGTCGCGGCGTCG
>JBQTJE010000083.1:0-4645 GCA_052387455.1 Pseudonocardia sp. | reverse complement strand
GAACAGCGACGGCTCGCCGAGCAGCACGTCCAGGATCAGCCGTTCGTAGGCCTCCGGGGATGCCTCGGTGAACGCGGTGCCGTAGCCGAAGTCCATCGTGACGTCGCGGACCTCCATCTGGCTGCCCGGCACCTTCGACCCGAACCGCATGGTGACACCCTCGTCGGGCTGCACCCGCACGACGAACGCGTTCTGGCCCAGCTCCTCGGTCATCGTGGCGTCGAACGGCAGGTGCGGCGCCCGCTTGAAGATCACCGCGATCTCGGTGACGCGACGGCCCAGCCGCTTGCCGGTGCGCAGGTAGAACGGCACCCCGGCCCAGCGCCGGGTGGCGATCTCACAGGTGATCGCCGCGAACGTCTCGGTGCGCGACTCGGGGTCGAAGCCCTTCTCCTCCTTGAGCCCGGGCACCAGTTCGCCACCCTGCCAGCCACCGGTGTACTGGCCGCGCGCCGTGGTCTCGTGCAGCGGCCCGACCAGCCGCGTCGCGTTCAGCACCTTGATCTTCTCGGCGCGCAGCTCGTCGGAGGAGAACGACGTGGGCTCCTCCATCGCGATGAACGCGAGCAGTTGGAGCAGGTGGTTCTGGATGACGTCGCGGGCGGCGCCGATGCCGTCGTAGTAGCCGGCGCGCCCGCCCAGGCCGATGTCCTCGGCCATGGTGATCTGCACGCTGTCGACGTAGTGGGCGTTCCAGATCGGCTCGAAGAGCTGGTTGGCGAAGCGCAGCGCGAGGACGTTCTGCACCGTCTCCTTGCCGAGGTAGTGGTCGATGCGGAACACCGAGTGCTCGGAGAACACGTCGTCGACGATCTCGTTGAGCTCGCGTGCCGACGCGAGGTCGTGCCCGAACGGCTTCTCGATCACGACCCGGCGCCACCCCTGGTCGCCCGCCGACCGTGCGTCGCTGCCGCCCTGCGCGGACAGTCCCGACCGGGCGAGCTGTTTGAGTACCACCGGGAACGCGCCGGGCGGGATCGACAGGTAGAACGCGTGGTTGCCACCCGTGCCACGGACCCGGTCGAGGTCGCGGACGGTGTCGGCCAGCGCGTCAAAGGCGGCGTCGTCGTCGAAGCTGCCCGGCACGAACCGGAATCCCTCGGCGAGGCGGTCCCACACCTCCTGACGGAACGGGGTGCGGGCGTGCGCGCGCACCGCGTCGTACACGACCTGGCCGAAGTCGCGGGCCGTCCAGTCGCGCCGGGCGAAACCGGTGAGCGCGAAACCCGGCGGCAGCAGCCCCCGGTTGGCGAGGTCGTAGATCGCCGGCATGAGCTTCTTGCGGGCCAGGTCCCCGGTGACGCCGAAGATCACCAGGCCGCAGGGCCCGGCGATGCGCGGCAGGCGCTTGTCCCGGGGGTCGCGCAGCGGGTTCACCCAACCCTGCGCGACCCGCCCGTTCGGCGCGGCCGCCTGCATGCGGGTGGCCATGGACGTCAGCGGGCCAGGCTCAGCTGGCCCGCGACGGTGTCGCCCAGCTCGGCCCACGACTTCTCGAACTTCTCCACGCCCTCGTCCTCCAGCACCAGGAACACGTCGGTGAGGTCGACGCCCACCCGCTCGAGCGCGTCGAAGACCTGCTGCGCGTCGGATGCCGTGCCGGTCACGGCGTCGCCGCGCACCTCACCGTGGTCGGCGAACGCCTCCAGCGTCTTCTCCGGCATCGTGTTGACGGTGTCGGCGACTACCAGCTCGGTGACGTAGAGCGTGTCCGGGTAGTCCGTGTTCTTCACCCCGGTGGACGCCCACAACGGCCGCTGCGCCGTCGCGCCCTGCGCGGTGAGCTGCGCCCAGCGCTTCCCGGCGAACACGTCCTGGAACGCGGCGTAGGCCAGCCGCGAGTTCGCGACTCCGGCCTTGCCGCGCAACGCGAGCGCCTCCGCGGTGCCGATCGCGTCGAGCCGCTTGTCGATCTCGGTGTCGACCCGGGAGACGAAGAAGCTCGCCACCGAGGCGATGCTCCCGAGCTGGTGACCGTTGGCCGCGGCACGCTCCAGCCCTTCCAGGTAGGCGCCCATCACCGCCCGGTAGCGCTCCACGGAGAAGATCAGCGTGACGTTGACGCTGACGCCCTCGGCCAGCGCCCGGGTGATCGCCGGCAGGCCGGCCTCGGTGGCCGGGATCTTCACGAGCAGGTTGGGCCGGTCGACCGCCTTCCAGAGGTCCAGGGCCTGGGCGACGGTGGCCTCGGTGTCGCGCGCGAGCCCCGGGTCGACCTCCAGCGACACCCGCCCGTCCACCCGCCCCGTGGTCTCCCAGGTGCCGGAGAACACGTCGCAGGCCTGCTGCACGTCCGCGACCGTGATCTCGCGGACCGCGTCCTCCACCGACGCGCCGCGCCCGGCGAGCTCACGGACCTGCCGGTCGTAGGCCTCGCCGTGCGCGAGCGCGCCCGCGAAGATCGTCGGGTTGGTGGTGACGCCGACGACGTGCCGCTCGCGGATCAGCTCCAGCAGGTTGCCGCTGTCGAGCCGCTCGCGCGACAGGTCGTCGAGCCAGATGGACACGCCCGCGCCGGCCAGGGCGCCGAGTCGGTCGGTCATGGTCCCCTCCAGGGCCTCAGATACGGGCGAGGCTGCGCCGCGCGGCGGCGACGACGGCCTCGGTGGTGAAACCGAACTCGCGGAACAGGGTCTGGTAGTCCGCGCTCGCGCCGAAGTGCTCGATGGAGACGCACTCGCCCGCGTCGCCCGCGAAGCGGTGCCACGGCTGCGCGACGCCCGCCTCGACGGTGACCCGCGCGCGCACCGCGCGCGGCAGCACCGACTCGCGGTAGGACTCGTCCTGGGCGTCGAACCACTCCACGCACGGCATCGACACGACCCGGGTGGGCACGCCGTCGGCCTCCAGGACGTCGCGGGCCTCCGCGGCGATCTGCAGCTCCGAACCGGTCGCGATCAGCAGCACCTGCGGCTCACCGCGGGTTGCGTCGCGCAGCACGTAGCCGCCGCGCGCCACCCCCTGTGCCGACGTGCCCTCCAGCACCGGCAGGTTCTGCCGGGTGAGCGCGAGCCCCTTCGGACCCTCGGGCCGCTCCAGCACCGCCCGCCAGGCGTGCGCGGTCTCGTTCGCGTCCCCGGGGCGGACGACGTCCAGCCCCGGGATCGCGCGCAGCGCGGCGAGGTGCTCGACCGGCTGGTGGGTGGGGCCGTCCTCGCCCAGCCCGATCGAGTCGTGCGTCCAGACGTAGACCACGGACGACCGCATCAGCGCGGCCAGCCGCACCGCACCGCGCATGTAGTCGCTGAACTCGAGGAAGGTGCCGCCGTAGGGGCGGGTGGGGCCGTGCAGGGCGATGCCGTTGAGGATCGCGCCCATGGCGTGCTCGCGGACGCCGAAGTGCAGCGTGCGGCCGTACGGGTTGGCCTTCCACATCTTCGTGGAGATCGACTCGGGGCCGAACGAGCCCTCGCCGGCCATCGTCGTGTTGTTGCTCTCCGCGAGGTCCGCGGAGCCGCCCCACAGTTCCGGCAGCACCGGGGCGAGCGCGCCCAACACCTCACCGGACGCCTTGCGCGTCGCGACCCCCTTCGCGTCGGGCTCCCAGGAAGGCAACGCCTTCTCCCAGCCCACCGGCAGGTCGCGGCCGAGCATCCGCTCCAGCAGCTCCTTGCGCGCGGGCTCGCGCGCCGCCCACCGGTCGTAGGTCTGCTGCCACGCAGCGTGGGCCTCGCGGCCGCGGTCGACGACGGCCCGGGCGTGCGCGAGCACCTCGCCGTCCACCGCGAACTGCTGCTCGGGGTCGAACCCCAGCGCGCGCTTGACCGCCGCCACCTCGTCGGCGCCCAGCGCGGAGCCGTGCGCCTTGCCGGTGTTCATCGCGTTCGGTGCCGGGAAGGCGATCACGGTGCGCAGCAGGACGAACGAGGGGCGCAACGACTCGGCCTTCGCGGCGCGCAGCGCGTCGAGGATGCCCGCGACGTTCTCCCCGCCCTCCACGACCTGGACGTGCCAGCCGTAGGCCTCGTAGCGCTTCGCGGTGTCCTCGGACAGCGCGATGGTGGTGTCGTCCTCGATGGAGATCTTGTTGTCGTCGTAGATCACCGTGAGGTTGCCGAGCTGCTGGGTGCCGGCGAGCGACGACGCCTCGCTGGTGATGCCCTCCTCGATGTCGCCGTCGGAGGCGATCACGACGATGTCGTGGTCGAACGGGCTCTGGCCCGGCGCGGCGTCGGGGTCGAACAGGCCGCGCTCGCGGCGGGCGGCCATGGCCATGCCGACCGCCGAGGCGAGCCCCTGCCCCAGCGGCCCGGTGGTGATCTCCACGCCCGGCGTGTGCCGGTGCTCGGGGTGTCCGGGGGTCCGCGAGCCCCAGGTGCGCAGCGCCATGAGGTCGTCGAGCTCCAGGCCGTAGCCGGACAGGAACAGCTGGAGGTAGAGCGTGAGGCTGGAGTGGCCCGCCGACAGCACGAAGCGGTCGCGGCCGATCCAGTCCGGGTCGCTCGGGTCGTGCCGCAGCACGCGTTGGAACAGCGTGTACGCCAGCGGGGCGAGGCTCATCGCGGTGCCCGGATGCCCGTTCCCCTTGTGCTGCACCGCGTCCGCCGCCAGCACCCGGATCGTGTCGACCGCGCGCGTGTCCAGCTCGTCCCAGTCGGCGGGCAGGTTCCGGCGGGTGAGCTCGGAGATGGTCGTGTCGGCCACT
>JBQTJE010000082.1:0-12861 GCA_052387455.1 Pseudonocardia sp. | reverse complement strand
CGACACCGGCTTCGGCCGGGGCAGGCCCGGTATTCCCGGAGAGCTCCTCGACCGGTTGCGCGAGCTGCTCGACGGCCCGCGGTGGCCCGACGCCGGTCGCGCCGCCTGACCAGGGTGACCGGCCGGGGTGACCGGCCGGGGTGACGCTGCCCGCGGCGGGTTGACAGCCCCAGGTCGCCTTGACGATCCTGGCTACCGTCGCCGGGGTCGAGAGGCGCTGCAGCGGGGTGCGCACGGTCGTCACACCCGCCACGCTCGGCCCGGACCAGTGACAGGAAAGGGCGCCTGCGACACCGCAGAGGAGCCCACCCGAATGTCGACGTCCACGTCCACGAGCCACCCCACGCAGCACCGCCTGCAGAGCCGCAACGGCGTCGAGTTCGCCGTCGCCGACCTGGCCATGGCCGAGTTCGGCCGCAAGGAGATCCGGCTGGCCGAGCACGAGATGCCCGGCCTCATGACGCTGCGCCGCGAGTACGCCGAGGCCCGGCCGCTGCACGGCGCCCGCATCGCCGGCTCGCTGCACATGACGGTGCAGACCGCGGTGCTGATCGAGACGCTGGTCTCCCTCGGCGCCGACGTCCGCTGGGTGAGCTGCAACATCTTCTCCACCCAGGACCACGCCGCCGCCGCCACGGTGCTCGGCCCGCATGGCACCCCCGAGGAGCCGCAGGGCGTGCCGATCTTCGCGTGGAAGGGCGAGACGCTCGAGGACTACTGGTGGTGCACCGAGCGGCTCTTCGAGTTCCGCGACGCCGACGGCAACGTCATCGGCCCGAACATGATCCTCGACGACGGCGGTGACGCCACGCTGCTCGTGCACAAGGGCGTCGAGTTCGAGAAGACCGGCGTCGTGCCCACGGTCGACGACGAGGACCTCCAGACCTCGGAGGAGTACCGGATCATCCTCGACACGCTGCGCCGCTCGCTCGCCGAGGACCCGCACCGCTGGACCACCGTCGCCTCCGACATCCGCGGAGTCACCGAGGAGACCACCACCGGGGTCAACCGGCTCTACCAGCTCGCCGAGCAGGAGCTGCTGCTGTTCCCGGCGATCAACGTCAACGACTCGGTGACCAAGTCGAAGTTCGACAACAAGTACGGCATCCGGCACTCCCTGCTCGACGGCCTCAACCGGGCCACCGACGTGCTGATCGGCGGCAAGGTCGCGGTCGTGGTCGCCTACGGCGACACCGGCAAGGGGTCGGTCGAGGCGCTGGTCGGCCAGGGCGCGCGGGTGATCGTCGCCGAGGTCGACCCGATCTGCGCGCTGCAGGCGCTGCTGGACGGCCTGCAGGTGGCGCGGCTGGACGACGTGGTCGACAAGGCCGACATCATCGTGACGGCCACCGGCAACAAGGACATCGTCACCGTCGAGCACATGGCCCGGATGAAGCACCAGGCGATCGTCGCCAACGTCGGGCACTTCGACAACGAGATCGACATGGCCGGCCTGGCCCGGCACCCCGGCGTGCGCCGGATCAACATCAAGCCGCAGGTCGACGAGTGGGTGTTCCCCGACGGGCACTCGATCATCGTGCTGTCCGAGGGACGGCTGCTGAACCTGGGCAACGCCACCGGCCACCCGTCGTTCGTGATGAGCAACAGCTTCTCCAACCAGGTGATCGCGCAGGTCGAGCTGTTCACCAGGTACGAGGAGTACAACAAGGACGTCTACCGGCTGCCGAAGATCCTCGACGAGAAGGTCGCCCGGATCCACGTGCAGGCGCTCGGCGGGGAACTGACGAAGCTCACCAAGGACCAGGCCGAGTACATCGGCGTCGACGTCGAGGGTCCGTACAAGCCGGAGCATTACCGGTACTGACCGGACGGCCGCCGGCTACCCGGCCGGCGGCCGGTCCGTCAGCCACCGCGCGACCTGCCGGATGTACGCCGCGAACTGCACGCGGGCCAGCGGCACGGACGAGACGAAGCGGTCCATGTCGAGGTCCTGGTAGGCATGGATGAGGACGTTGCGCAGCCCGGTCGCCGGGGCCAGCCGGCGCGCCAGGTCGGCATCGATCGTGCCTACGCTCGCGAGGGCGGAGAACGACGTCCGGTAGTCCTCCGGCGCCGCGCCGGTCTCGGCGGCGACTATCTGCGTGTTGATCGCGACGGCCAGGTCGACGAGCTGGGTCAGCAGCCGTTCGAGGATGAGGCGCTGGTCGAGGTCGTCCTCCAGGACCACGCGCTCGATCTCGCCGAAGCGGTCCAGCCTGGCCCGCAGGGTGGACATGAGCTGGAGCTTGGCCTGGACGCCGCGGGTGTCGAGCGGGCGTGGCGTCATCGCCCGGCCAGCAGTTCCAGGCCGAGTCGGCGCATCCAGTCGGTGTCCATCCGTTCGAGCGCGGCGGCGGTCGCGGCGCGCGACAACGCGCCCGGGTCGTTCTCGAAGAGCCCGACGGACCCGACGAGCGCCCGCTCGCGGATGAGCGCGCCGCCTGCGCTGAGGTTGACCAGATCGACGTCGGCGCCGGTCATGGTGACCAGATCGTCGATGATTGCGGGGTAGTCCACCGTCGTGCCGGGTTTGAACAGCACGCCGACGTCGAGGTCCCGCGCCCCGGGCTCGCCACGTGCCGCGCTGCCGAACACGGTGAGGATCCGGACCCCGTGGCGGGCGCACACGGCGTCGAGCTCACCCGTCTCGGCGGCGTGCCGGAGCCGGGCAAGCCCTTCGCCGGGGGTCGCCACGCGGCCAGTGTGCCAGTGCGGGCTGGCAAGATCTGCAGCATGGGGCGGCTGGTCGTCATCGAGGGCCTCGACGGGGCCGGCAAGCGCACCCTGGCCGACCGGCTCGATGCGGCGGTGACGGCCCGTGGGGCGCGGGTGGCCCGGTTCGCGTTCCCCCGCTACGACGTCGACGTGCACGCCGAGCTCGCCCGCGAGGCGCTGCACGGGCGCCTCGGCGACGTCGCCGCGTCGGTGCACGCGATGGCGGTGCTGTTCGCGCTGGACCGCCGCGGCGCCGCCGACGACCTGCGTCGCGCGCTCGCCGCGTCCGACCTCGTGCTCGTCGACCGGTACGTGGCGTCGAATGCCGCCTACGGTGCGGCCCGGCTGCGCGAGGGCGCGGACGGCGAGCTGGTGGCGTGGGTGCGGGCGCTGGAGATCGAGCGGTTCGGCATCCCGGTGCCGGACGTGCAGTTGCTGCTGGCCGTGCCCGAACCGGTGGCGGCGGCGCGCGCGGAAGGCCGGGAACGTCGCGAGCCGGGCCGCGACCGCGACGCCTACGAGACCGACGCGGGGCTGCAGGCGCGCACGGCTGGTGTCTACGCGGAACTCGCGGCGGCGGGGTGGCTCTCGCGGTGGGACCTGGTCGACGGGTCGGGCCCCATGGACGTCGAGGGCCTCGCGGGGGCGCTGCTCGGGTGAGCGGCGCCAGGTGGGTCAGTACCCGAGGTAGCCGCCGGACGCAGTGCGCCGCCCGCCCTGCTCCAAGGTCGACATCCCGTAGGTGTCGATCATGTAGCGGACGCCGGCCGTGATGTTGGCGACCGGGTGGGTGATCCCCAGGTGGGCCAGCTCGGGATGCACGAACGCCCGGAACGTCGACGGGATCGTCTGCATCAGGCCCTGCGACGGGGTGCCGCGCCGCGCGTTGGAATCCCAGCGGTTGATCGCCTTCGGGTTGCCGTTGGACTCCTTCATGATGATCTTCTTGATGCTCGGCGCGAGCGACAGCGGAAGGTCCATGACGTCGAGTGCTTCGGCGATCCAGCCGTCGAGCCCGCCCTCGGCGATCAACGAGTCGATCTTCGCCTGCTCGGCCTGCTGGGCCTGCTGCTCGGCGTGCAGCTCCGCGATCTCGGTGGCGATGCCCGCCGCCTTGTCGAGCTGGGCGAGGTGAAGATCGTCGGGGGCCTCGGCGGCCACGGCACGGATGGGCAGGAACGCGCCGGTCGCGCCGCCGACGGCGACCTCGCTGATCTCCAGCGGGACCGAGACGGACGCGAGCGTCGTCGCCAGCGGCTCCTCGGTCAGGACCGGCATCGGGGCATCCACGGCCGGGATGAGCGCGGTGAACGCACCGGTGGTGACGGCGCCGAGGGCGGCGGCCGCGCTGGCGCGGGTGGCGGCGGCGTGGGCCGGACCGCCGCGGCGCGCCGGGATCCGGCGTGCGCGCGCACCAGGGGAGCGATGTACTGCCACGAACCTGCCCTTCAGCGCTGGGGAGCGACCCGTGGCGAGCGCATCCGGGTTCGGGGCCCGGGGCCGGAGGGGGAGTCCGGCCGGTTGCACTCGCGGCGGAGCCGTGACGCTGGCGAGGAATCTAGGGCAGCCCGTCATCGGGGGACAAGCTGCCGAACCGCACGTCGGCGCACCCGGGTGACCGCTCACCTCCTTTACCGGTTCGTGACCCCGTTCCGGGCAACCGTGGGCCGGTCGGCGGGACGGGATGCGCCACCTGGCGCAGTACCGGGCCGCAACCCGCCCGATCAAGGAAGCAGCAGGCACGAGTCGCCGAACTCGTGCCACCGGTAGCCCTCGCGGACCGCCGCGGCGTACGCCCGCCCGACCAGCCGCCGCCCCGCGACGGCCGCCAGCAGGAGCAGGTGCGAGGCCTCGGGCTCGTGCCAGCCGGTGACGAGCCCGGTCACCGCCCGTGCCGGGCGGTCGGGGCCGAGCACCAGATCCGTCCAGCCGGCGTCGGGCCGCACGTGCCCGCCGGGTCCGGCGACGGTCTCCAGCGCTCGGGTCACGGTCGTGCCGACGGCCACGACCCGCCCGCCGCCGGCCCGGGTGGCGTTCACCGCGGCGGCGGTGGTCGCCGGAACCAGGTACCGCTCGGGCAGCGGCGGTTCGCCCGCCTCGGGCGACGAGACGCCGGTGTGCAGCACGACCTCCGCCAGGCCGACGCCGCGGGCGCGCAGCGCGGCCAGCACCCGCGCGGAGAACGGACGTCCGGCACTGGGCATCTCGGCGCTGGGCATCTCGGCACCGGGCATCTCGGCGCTCGACAGGTCGGCGCCGGGCAGTTCGGCGGTCGGCAGTTCGGCGGGGCGCGACGGTCGCGCGAACACCGTGCGGTACGCGGCGATCGGCGGGTGGCCGCGCAGGTAGGCGTACCGGATCGGCCGCCCCACCGCGTCGAGCCAGGCCGCGACGCCGCCCTCCACCGGTATCCGGGCCCACCACAGCCGCCCGCTGGTGGCGCCCGTCGGGTAGGCCGCCACGAGCGTCGCGACGACGCCGCGCGGCAGCGCCACCCGCTCGCCCGCCCGCCCGTCGGTGACCCGCCGCCCGTCCGGGGTGCGCAGCTCGACGACGTACCCGCCGCCGTCCGGGGCTGGCCCGCTGACGTGCAGCGTGACCGGCTGGCCCGCGCGTACCCCGTCGACGGCTGCCGGGACGGTCGGCGAGCTGTTCACGACGACCAGGTCCCCGGGCGCGAGCGCCGCCGGCAGGTCGGTGAACCGCCGGTGGCGCACCGGGCGGCGGGGTTGCGCGACGAGCAGTCGCACCTCGTCGCGGGCGAGGCCGCGCTCCTCGGGCGGCTCGGTCGCCGACGACCCCGGGGGCACGGCGAACCGCAGGGGTCCGGTGGCGGCGCTCGTCATCGTGATGCCGCGGCGAGCTGGTCGGCGGCCCGGTAGCGGCCCGCGGGCGGGCGCTCGTCGAGCAACCGGAGCAGGCCGGGGACGGCGGCGGCCGGCTCGGGCCGGTCGGAGATGTCCTCCCCGGGGAAGGCGCGCTGGTGCATGTCGGTGCGCATGTCGCCGGGGTCGAACGCGTACACCGCCCAGCCGGGGTGCTCGGCGGCCAGCACGGCGGCGAGGTGGTCGAGCGCGGCCTTCGCGGCGCCGTAGCCGCCCCAGCCGGGGTACGGCTCCACGGCGGCGTCGGAGCTGAGCGTGACGATCGCGGGCGCCGCGGCGGCGCGCAGCAGCGGCAGGGCGAGGCGGGTGAGCGCGAGCGGCGCGACGACGTTCGACTCCAGGACGCCGCGCAGCGCGTCGGGATCGAGCTGTGCCAGCGAGGGCAGGGGCGACGGGCCGAGGTCGCCGGCGTTGTGCACCAGCAGGTCGAGCCGATCCCCCGCCGCGGCGACCAGGCGGGCGCGGCCGGCGGGGTCGGTGACGTCGGCGGCGACGGCCCGCACCCGGTCGGGGTGGGGCAGCCCCGCGACGGCGGCGTGCAGGCGATCCGCGTCGCGGGCGCAGGCGACGACGGTGCTGCCGCGCGCGGCGAGGGCGGCGGTCAGCGCCAGGCCGAAGCCGCGGCTGGCGCCGGTGACGATGGCGATGTCGGTCATGACCGCTACGCTGCAATATGAAGCTGACTTCAGGTCAAGAAGTGTCGGTGTCAAGAAGTGTCGGTGTCGGAACGTGTCGAGGAGTCCGGATGGATGCCCGGGATCTGCTCACGATCGGGGACGTGGCGCACCGCAGCGGCTTCCCACCGTCCGCGCTGCGCTACTACGAGCGCGAGGGTCTGCTGCGCACCACCCGCACGTCGGGCGGGCAGCGCCGCTACGAGCGCTCGGTGCTGCGGCGGCTGGCGTTCATCCGCGCGGCGCGCACGATCGGCGTGGGCCTCGACGAGGTGCGCGAGGGCCTCGACCGCCTCCCCGACGGGCGCCCGCCGACGAAAGCAGACTGGACGCGGCTGTCGAAGGCGTGGCGCGGCCGGCTCGACGAGCAGATCGCCGCGCTGCAGGCGCTGCGCGACGGGCTGGACTCCTGCATCGGCTGCGGCTGCCTGTCGCTCGCGACGTGCCGGCTGTCCAACCCGCAGGACGCGGCGGGCCGGCACGGCGGCGTCGGTGCGATGCGGCTGCCCGCCGTCCTGCGCCGCCCCCCCGCCGACGGCCCCTAGCCCCGCGGGTCGGGGCGTACGGCAGCGCGAGTCGGGGTGTGCGGCAGCGCGAGGCGGGCGTTCCGGGTCCGATCGGTCGTGCACGACCGGTTCGTCCTATGCTCGCGTCGCCATACCTGCACACCCCCCGAAGGAGCGATCGATGGCGCCCGCGCAGCCCGCCCCGGTTCAGACGATCAAGGTCGGCGACATCGCCGTCACCTTCCTCCCCGACGGGGAGGCGCATTTCGTCCCCAGCGGCATGTTCCCCGCCTCGCACCCCGACGCCTGGGCCGCGCACGAGCGCTGGCTCGACGACGACGGCCGCTACGTCACCACGCTCGGCGCGTTCCTCATCCGGTCCGGCGACGCCACCGTGCTCGTCGACCTCGGGCTCGGCGTCGCCGAGCTGGAGATCCCGGACTTCGCGACGGCGAGCAGCGGCCGGTTCCTGGCCAGCCTCGGCCAGGCGGGGGTCTCGCCCGAAGAGGTCGACACGGTCGTCTACACCCACCTGCACAGCGACCACTGCGGCTGGACGGCCGGCGAGCAGGGCCTGACGTTCGCGAACGCCGAGCACGTCGTCGGGGCCACCGCGGAGTGGGAGTTCTGGCGCGCCAACCAGGACGCGCCGTTCGCCCCGCCGGCCGAGGCCGTGCTCGACCCGCTGGAGAACCGGGTGTCCTTCGCCGCCGACGGCCAGACCGTCGCGCCCGGCGTCACGCTGCGGGCCACGCCGGGTCACACGCCCGGCCACCAGAGCGTGGTCGTCTCCTCCGGGACCGACCGGGCGGTGATCCTCGGCGACGTCACGCACTGCCCGGTGCAGCTGGTGGAGCCGGAGTGGAGCGTGCTGTTCGACATCGACCCGGCCATGGCGCGGCGCACCCGTGAGGCTCTGCTCGACGAGCTGGAGGGCACCGACACCGCGGTGGCCTGCGGGCACTTCCCCGAGGCGGCCTTCGGCCGGGTCGTGCGCGGCGAGGGCAAGCGGTACTGGCAGCCGGGCTGCTGACGCCGGGCCGTCGACATCGCCCCGGGACATGCGCCGGGAGAGGTTGCTCGCATAAGGTCGCGACCGGGGCCCCACCCGTGGTTACCGTGATCGGGTGAGCCTCGACACCCGACTGCTGCCCATGGACGGCCTGGACAACGTCCGCGACGTCGGGGGGTTGCCGCTCACCGGCGGCGGCGTCACCCGATCAGGGGTGCTGCTGCGCAGCGCGGCCCTGCACTACCTCACCGAGTCCGACGTCCGCCACCTCGTCGACGTGTTCGGTCTCTCGCTGGTGCTCGACCTGCGCACCGCGCGGGAGATCGACCGCGACGGCCCCACCCCGGTGGCGCGGGCGGGCGTGCAGACCGTGGCGCTGAGCTTCATCCCCGAGAACGGCCGCCCGCTGCCCGAGACCGGCGACGACACCGACCCCCTGCTGCGCAGCTACCTCGGTTTCCTCGTGGACCGCACCGAGAACGTCGTGGAAGCGGTCCGGCTGCTCGGCGCCGACGGCGCCCGCCCCGCGCTGGTGCACTGCCAGGCGGGCAAGGACCGCACCGGGGTGCTCGTCGCGATCGTCCTCGACGCGATCGGCGTCGAGCGCGACGCGGTCGTCGAGGACTACGCGCTGTCGGCGCGGCACGTGGAGACGATGTTCCGGCGCTGGTCGGAGGCGGCGGAACTGCCGATGCCCGAGGACCTCACCCCGCACCTGCCACGGGCGGAGGTGATCGCCGCGGTGCTCGACCGGCTCGACACCCAGCACGGCGGCGCGGCCGCATGGCTGCGCGCCAACGGCCTCGACGACGCGACGCTCGCCCGGCTGCGCGCCCGGCTGACCGGCGCCGGCTGAGCCCCGGACGCACGAACGGCACCCCCGCGAAGCAGGGGTGCCGTTCGGTCGAGCGATGGTGCGGGATCAGCCGGCGGCGGGCATCGAGTCGGGCCGGGCGAGCAGCCACTCGACGACGTCGCCGGTGATCTCGTCACCGTTGCGGTGGAACTCCACCCCGTGGCCGATGCCCGGGTAGAAGTTGAACTGCACGTCGTCGGAGCTGACGAACGACGCCTCGTCGCGGGCCGCCCCCTCGGCCGAGAAGATCTCGTCATCCTCGGCGATGAGCGTGAGCACCGGGATGTCGATCATCGGGGCGACCAGCTGCGACGGCTGCGGGCCGATGGACAGGATCTCCCCGGCGGGGGTCTCGTTCACCAGCGGGTGCAGGGCCTTGATCAGCTCGGGGTCGGCGTTCTCGGTGAAGAGGAACGAGTCGCGTGTCTCGTGGTCGCCGAAGAAGAACGGGTAGTCGTCCCCGACCGTCCGCGGGAACTCCTTGGCGATGATCTGCTCGGTGAACCGCGGGGTCGCCTGGTGGGTGAACCCGGAGAGGATCAGCGCGTCGACGTCCTGGTAGATCCCGGCGTGCAGCTCGGACTCCTCCGAGCCCGCCGAGTGCCCGATCAGCCCGACGTGCTGGTAGCCCGCGGCGCGCAGCTGCTGGGTGACCTGGTGGCTGGCGTCGGCGAGCGCCTCGATGGTGACGGTGTTGCCGTCGGGCCGGTCGGAGGCGCGGTAGGGGTGGTCGGGCTGGCCGTAGCCGAGCTTGTTGAGCGCCAGGAACGGGATGCCGGCCCCGGCGATCTTGCGGGCGATCGAGTACTTCTCCGGCTGGAACGGGATGTCCCAGTACCAGGCGCCGGTGGTGAGCGCGTGGTTGGCCTGCAGGATCGAGCCCTTGTAGCCCTCCTTGCCCTTCGGCTCGTAGAGGAAGCCGCGCAGGGTGTAGGTCGAGCCGGGCTCGAGCTGGTTGGAGACGTCGTACTCGACCGGGGTGACCGTCACCTTGCCGTCGGACTTGGGCGCCTCGTACGAGGTGAGTGCCGGGTCGCCGGGAAGGGCGTTCTCCGGCAGGGCGTTCGCGACGCCCGCGGAGAGCGCGAGCGGCAGGGCGAGGGCGAGCGCGGCGATGGCCGCGGCGGCCGCGTGCCGCATCCGGGGGCGAGGCATGGGCATGGACTGCTCCGATCGTTCGTATGGGGCACCGGAAGGATGCTCCATACGAACTAACGAGCGGCGGGCGATATGGTCGGCGTCGATCGGGTGAAACGGTCCTCACGTCCCTCGCGCTGTGCACGCGCGGTGACGCCTGTTCCGGCCGCGCCCGCACCCACGGTTACCCGCCGGTATGCCAAGGTGGTTGCGACGCGTGCGCGAGGAGGCCGTGATGGACCTGACCTACACCCGGGCCGAGGAGGAGTTCCGCCGCGAGCTGCGGTCGTGGCTGGGGGCGAACATCCCCGAGGAGTGGACGCGTCCCGGGTTCTGGGAGGCGCTGCAGGGAGGTGGGGGGCCCGACGACGAGGGCTTCGGGATGCGCCGGGAATGGGAGCGGGACAAGGCGCTCGCGGGCTTCGCCGGCATCGCGTGGCCCACCGAGTACGGCGGCCGCGGCGGCACCCCCGGCATGAAGGCCATCTACGACGAGGAGATGGTGCTGGCCCGCGCGCCGCGCACCGTCAACCCGCTGGGGCTGACGTTCCTCGCCCCCACGGTCATGGCGATCGGCACCGACGCGCAGCGCAAGGAGATCATCGGCCCGCTGCTGCGCAACGAGGTGATCTGGTGCCAGGGCTTCTCCGAGCCCGGCGCCGGGTCCGACCTGGCTGCGCTGGCGTGCAAGGGCGTGCGCGACGGGGACGACTTCGTCGTCAACGGCCAGAAGGTGTGGACCACCTACGCCGTGCACGGCGACAAGATCTTCACGATGGTCCGCACGACCCCCGGCTCGGCCAAGCACCGCGGGATCTCGATGCTGCTGATCGACATGCACCAGCCCGGCGTCGAGGCGCGGCCGCTGCGGCAGATGAGCGGGGCCAGCGAGTTCGGCGAGGTGTTCTTCACCGACGCCCGGGTGCCGGCGGCGGACTGCCTGGGGGAGATCGACGACGGCTGGCGCACCGCCATGCTGCTGCTGTCGTTCGAGCGCGGCGCGTCCGGGATCGCGCAGTACACCGAGTTCCGCCGCCAGTACGACGAGATCGTCGAGGTCGCCCGGGCGCTCGGCCGCGACCGAGACCCGGTGGTCCGCGACAAGCTCGCCCGCGTGCTCACCGAGCTGGAGTGCCTGCGGCTGCACGCCATGCACGTGCTGACGCAGACCGAGCAGGGCCGCGACCTCGGGTTCGAGGCATCGATGACCAAGCTCCAGTGGTCGGAGGCGTTCCAGGACCTGTGGGAGGTCTACGACGACGTCCTCGGCGAGGACGCCACTCTCGACGCCGTGGACGGCATGGATCTGCGGGCGATGCACGGGCAGGCCATGTGGTCGCGGTCGGTGACGATCTGGGGCGGGTCCTCGCAGGTGCAGCGCACGATCACCGCCGAGCGCGTGCTCGGCCTGCCGCGTTAGGGGTTTCGATGTTCTTCGCGCTCACCGACGAGCAGCAGGAGTTCGGCGCGGCCGTCTCGGGCTACCTCGCCGACCGGTTCGACCTCGAGGCCGTGCGCGGCGTCGTCGAGGATCGCGACACTCAGGACGCCGCGGGTGACGGGCACCCGGCCGCGCTGTGGAAGGCCGCGGCCGAGCAGGGCTGGCTCGCCGTCACGGTGCCCGAGGAGCACGACGGTCTGGGGCTGGGGCTGGTCGAGGCCCAGGTGATCGCCCGCGCGCTGGGCGCCGGGGTGGCGCCGGGGCCGTGGCGGGGCACGGTGCTCGCGGCCGAGGCGATCCGGCTGGGCGGCTCGGACGTGCAGCGGGGGGCGTGGCTGCCGCGGCTCGCGTCCGGCGATGCGGTGGGGGCGATCGCGCTGCGCGGCGAGGCGGGCGCGGCGCTGCCGGCGGTGGAGTACGGGGCGCTCGCCGACGTCGTCGTGGCGCGGGCCGGTGCCGGGTGGGCGCTGGTCACCGGCGCCACGGCCACCCCGGCGGGCTGCTACGACGGCACGACCCGGCTGGCGGTGCTGGAAGGTGGCGAGGTGCAGGCGCTCGACGGAGCCCCGGACGTCGTCCTGGATGTCGAGGCCCGGGCCGCGGTGCTCGTGGCGGCCGACCTGGTCGGCATCGCCCGCGAGGCGCTCACCCGGACGGTGGCCTACGACCGCGAGCGCGAGCAGTTCGGCGTGCCCGTCGGGTCGTTCCAGGCGATCAAGCACGCGTTGGCGGACCTGCACGTCGCCGTCACGATGGCCGAGCACGCCGCGCGGCACGCCGCGCACGCCGTCGACGCGGGTCTGGACGGCGCCGCGCTGGCGGTGGCCGTGGCGAAGGCCAAGGCGAGCGACGCCGCGGTGGACGCGACGGCGGCGATGATCCAGTACCACGGCGGCATCGGCTACACGTGGGAGCACGAGGCGCACTTCTTCTACAAGCGCGCCAAGCGCCTCGCCGGGGTCGCCGGCACCGCCGCGGTCCATCGCGCGCGGATCGCGGAGCTGACGATCGGCTGAGCGGGCCGGCCCGCGTTGCGGCGCCGCGGGACGGTTACGGTGCCGTCGTGAACGCGATGGTGATCGTCCTGCTGGCCGCGGGCCCGCTGTTCGTGCTGGTCGTTCTCGCCGTCGCGATCGGGTACGTGCGGCGGGTGGCGCGACGCGGCCGCGGTGCCGTGGCCGACCTGGGGATGAGCCCGCGGGAGGACGCCGTCTCGCTGGGGTTCGGGTCGCTCGGCAAGGGCCAGGCGCGCGGCAACTGCACCCTTGCGCTCGACGGTGAGCGCCTCGTCGTGGCCCAGTGGGTGCCGGCCCGCACGACCGAGATCCCGCGCGACCGGATCGTCGAGGTGGACCTCGCGCGCACGCACCTGGGCAAGTGGGTCGGCCGCGACCTGCTGCGGGTGCGCTTCCTGCGCCCCGACGGCGCCGAGGACACCGTCGCGTTCCAGGTGCGCGACGTACCGGCCTGGGTGGCGGCGCTGCGATCCCGGCCTTGACCTTGACGCTGCGTCAAGTTCTACCGTGTTTCGTACCGACGGAAACGGGGGTGGGCACGGTGGAGTGGTCGATCCAGGAGATCGCGCGCGCCGCCGGCACCACCAGCCGCACGTTGCGCCACTACGGCGACGTCGGC
>JBQTJE010000081.1:0-44310 GCA_052387455.1 Pseudonocardia sp. | reverse complement strand
GCCGGGGGTGACCTGGCCGATCACCGCCCCGTTGGTGTCGTCGCTGCCGACGCCCACGTTCACCCCGAGCACCGCGCGGGTGGCCACGCCGGTGCTCTCCAGCTCCGTCGCGATGCGGTGCGCCTGGTTGATCGGGATCGAGAAGCCGACGCCGATGGACCCGCCCTGGGCCCCGCCGGTGGTGGCGATCGCGCTGTTGACGCCGATCACCCGGCCCTGCATGTCGACGAGCGGGCCGCCGGAGTTGCCCGGGTTGATCGCGGCGTCGGTCTGCAAGGCGTTGAGCACGGTGGAGTCGGTGGCGCCGTTCTGCGGGCCCACGTTCACGGCGCGGTCGACCGCGCTGATGATCCCGGTGGTGACCGAGCCGCCGAGCCCGAGCGGCGAGCCGATCGCGACGACCTGCTGCCCGACCCGCACGCCGTCGGAGTTGCCGAGCTCGATCGGGGTGAGCCCGGTGACCCCGCGCACCCGGACCACCGCGATGTCCGAGGTGGGGTCGCGCCCGACGATGTCGGCCGCCGCGGTCGTGCCGTCCTGGAACAGCGCCGTGAGTGTGGCGCCGTTCGCCGCCTCGTCGACGACGTGGTTGTTGGTCAGCACCAGCCCGTCGGCGCTGAGCACCATGCCCGAGCCCTCGCCGCCGCTCTCGCCCGAGCGCACCCGCAGCTGCACGACGCTGGGCAGCACCCGCTGCGCCACCGCCTCCACCGGTCCGAGCGGGGCCGCGTCGTCGATCTCGGGCAGGCCGGAGCCCAGCACGCCGATGGAGCCGCCGCCGTCGGCGAGCGAGTGCCCGACGACACCGCCGAGCAGCCCGCCGAGCAGGCCCGCGACCAGGCCGATCACCAGCGTGCGCCCGAGCCCACCGCCCCGCGGGGGCGGCGGCACCGGCGCCGGCTGGGCCCACGGCGCCCCCGGCACGACCGGCGGAGGCGGGCCCGGCACCGGCTGCCCGGCCCAGCCGCCCGCCCAGGGGTGCGGGTGCTCGATCGTCGGCGGGTCGTAGCCGCCCGCGTCGTCAGCCCGGTGCGGTTCGGGCGGGGGCAGCGGCGTGCCGTCGAGCGGGTCGACGTAGGTGGTGACGCCCGGCGGGTGCGTGGCCTCCGCGACGGTCTCCGCGACGGTCTCCGGCGGCCGGGCGGCCGCGGGGGCGGCGAGCCCCGGCGGGTCCTCCCGCTGCTCGTCGGAGGTGCCGTCCCGGGAGCCGTTGGTCATGGAATCACCGCGTTCGAAGTGGGAGGGTCGTCGACGTCTGATCCGACGCCGGGTTCGACGAGGGGGGCGCCGGCGCGCCGGCGGCCGCGGCCCGGGGGTCGAGCCGGGCACCCATGCTAGGGGCGGGCGGTCGGCCGGGCAGCCGCAGCACCAGCAGGGCGCCACCCTCGGGGGCGCGGCCCGCCCACACCGCGCCGCCGTGGCGCACGGCCACCTGCCGCACGATCGCCAGCCCCAGCCCGGATCCGGGCATCGTGCGGGCAGGGTCGGCGCGGTAGAAGCGGTCGAACACCCGCGGCAGGTCCTGCTCGGCGATGCCGGGGCCGGCGTCGGCCACCTCCAGCACCATCGACCAGCCGTCCAGCGGGCGCATCTGCACCCGCACCGTCGCGCCGGGCGGGCGCCCCGTCGCGGCGGTGTCGAGCAGGTTGAGCACGGCCCGTTCGAGCGCGGTCGCGTCGCCGACGAGCATCCACGGCGCGAGCGTCGCCGCGAACTCGACATCGCCCGCCCGGCGCCGGGCCCGCTCCAGCGCCCGGGACACGACGTCGGTGAGCTCGACCGGTTCGTGCACCACCTGCGGCGCGTCCTCCCGGGCCAGCTCCACGACGTCGCCGACCAGCGTGGACAGCTCGCTCACCTGCGCGGCGACGTCGGCGAGGATCTCGGCCCGCTCGCCGTCGGGCAGCGCGGGCGCGCCGGGGCGCTCGGAGGCGGCGAGCAGCTCAAGGTTGGTGCGCATCGAGGTCAGCGGGGTGCGCAGCTCGTGCCCGGCGTCGGCGACGAGGCGGCGCTGCTGCTCCTGGGACGCGGCGAGCGCGCCGAGCATGTCGTTGAAGCTGCGGGTGAGCCGCTCCAGCTCGTCGGCGCGCCCGACGAGCGGGATGGGCCGCAGGTCGCCGGTGGCCGCCACCCGCTCGGCCGCCGACGTCAGCCGCTGCACCGGGCGCAGCCCAGCCCGCGCCACGACCGCCCCGGCGAGCGCGGCCAGCGCCACCCCCGCCGCCCCGACCAGCAACAATGCCAACCCCAGCCGGGTGAGCACCTGGCGGGTCGGGTCCATCCGCTGCGCCATGACCAGCGCCTGCCCCGGCCCCGCGGACACCGCGACCACCCGGTACTCGACGCCGTTCTCCCGCGCCGTGCGCACCGAGACGTCGCGCTGGGCGGCGGCGACCTCGTACTCCGGCAGGCCCAACGGCGGCGCCGACGCCGGCCCGTCCGCGGACCGGGCGAAGCCGGTGGTGCCGATCAGCGCGATCCGCAGGTCCGCCGCGCCGAGCACCTCCGGGGACACCCGGGTGATCGCCAGCGGGTTGGCCAGCTCGCTCTGCGCGGCGGCGACGGCGCGGCCGAGCAGGTTGGCGTCGAGGGTCTGCAGGATGTTGGCCCGGACCGTGACGAACGCCGCCACCGACACCAGCACCACCGCGATCGCCGCGACCAGCGCCGCGAGGATGCCGATCCGCCACCGCAGGCGGACGCGGTCGAGCAGGCCGCCACCGGTCACGGCGGGCTCTCCCGCAGCACGTACCCGACGCCGCGCACCGTGTGGATCAGCCGCGGCTCGTCCCCGGCCTCGGTCTTGCGCCGCAGGTAACCGACGTAGACCTCCAGCGCGTTTCCGCTGGTCGGGAAGTCGTAGCCCCACACCTGCTCCAGGATCTGGGTGCGCGACAGCACCCGGCGCGGATGGTGCAGCAGCAGCTCCAGCAACGAGAACTCCGTTCGGGTGAGGCTGATCGGGCGCTCCCCGCGGCGGACGTCGCGGGTCTCGGGGTCGAGGGTGAGGTCGGCGAACGCCAGCGCGGGGGTGCGGGCGTGGTCGTCGGGGCTGCGGCGGCGCAGCAGCGCCCGCAACCGGGCGAGCAACTCCTCCAGCGCGAACGGCTTGGGCAGGTAGTCGTCGGCGCCGGCGTCCAGGCCCGCGACCCGCTCGGACACCGCGTCGCGCGCGGTGAGCACCAGGATCGGCAGCGGGTCGCCGTCGCCGCGCAACCGCCGGCACACCTCGAGCCCGTCCAGTCGCGGCATCATCACGTCGAGCACCATCGCGTCGGGCCGGTCGGCGGCGACGGCGTCGAGCGCCTGCTGGCCGTCGTGCGCGAGGTCGACCTGGTAGCCGTTGAACGCGAGCGAGCGGCGCAGCGACTCCCGGACGGCACGGTCGTCGTCGACCACGAGGATCCGCATGAACACCAGTGTGAACGGGCCGGCTGAGAGCCCGCTGAGAGGGCGCGTCAGGTCTGCACGGTGACCGCCCCCAACCGCACGCCGCGGTGCGCCGCCAACCGCTGCGCCTGCTCCTCGATCGCGGCCCGGTCCGCGCGACCCCACAGCGTGACCGCCACCGCCAGCCGCGCCCCCGACCGCGGCCGCCACGTCCCCACGATCTCGCCGCCGGCCAGCACCGCCCCCGGCCGGCCCAGCACCGGCCACAGCGCCTTGGCGCGGGCGGCGTCGGGCACCAGCAGCGACCGGTCCCTGGCCTGGAGGAACAGGTCGAACGGCCCCAGCAGGCGGGTGACCGGCGGCGGGTCGGCATTCAGCGCGTCGACGTCGGCGGCGAGCAGCCACCGGGTCTCGTCGCCCACCCGCACGTCGACGGCGTCGGGCGGGCGGCGGGCCTGCACCTCCCGGACCGGGGCGTCGAGGTACGCCGCGATCTGGGCGGGCGTCGCCGGGCCGAGCAGCCGCAGGTACCCGCGCACGACGTCGAGGTGCTCCGGCACGCCCGCCCCCGCCACCGCCTCGTCTCCCGCCACCAGCCCCGCAACCGGTCGCAGCACCGGCGGCGACGTGCCCGGCTCCAGCTCCAGCCCCGCCCGCAGCGCCGCCAGCCGGAACGTCTGCTCGTAGAGGTGCACCGCGTCGCACGGCCGGCAGAACCGCAGGTACGGCTCCGGGAGCAGCGCGGCGAGACGCGTGGATACCTCACCCTTCACCATCGGCGTGGTGACCATCTCGCGCATCGCGTCGGCGACGACGTCCAGCGCGTCGAGAACGTCGATCCCGGCGGCCTTGAGCGGGCGCGCCGCGTCGAAGACCCGCTTGGCGGCGTCGGCGGCGGAGAACGGGGCGACCGCGGCGACGACGCCGGGGAGGTCGGCGCGGCGGTACAGGTGCGGCGCGCCGCGAATCGTCCAGGCCAGGACGTGCTCGGGCCGGACGTGCTCGGCCGGGTCACCGCCGGCGGCGCGGCGGGCAGCGGCCGTCTCGGGGACGGCGGCGGTGCTCGCGGCGGCCGTGCCCGGGGCGGCGGTGCCCGGGGCGGCCATGCCCACGGCGGGCGCGGCCGGGGCGGGCGCGGGGACCGGGCAACCGCGCAGCGCGAGCGCCCACCGCGCGCCGTCGGGCCCGGTGTCCTGCACCCCGATGTCGAGCACGGCGGCGTCCAGTCCAGCCGCGTCCGGCCCGGCGACGTCCGGCTCGGCGGCGTCCGGCGGATGGTCGGCGCGGGTGGCCGGAGGGTCGGCGCCGCGGCGGTCGAGCTGCTGCACGCGGACCCGGAACCCGAGCACCGCCTCCCGCGTGACCATGACCGGCACGGTAGGCCCCCACCCCGACAATCCGCCCGCGCAGCCACCGACCGTGCACCCACGCACCCCCCGACCAGCCTGAACGCACGCTCGGCAACGACCCCGGCCGCCACCGCCCGGCGCCGAACCGACCGTGCACCCACGCACGCCGCCACCGGCCTGATCGCACACCCACGACCCCCTGGGACGCTGGCCCCGTGGTCTTCGTGTCGATCGTGCTCGCGGTGCTGGCGCTGATGCACGCCTACGTCTACCTGCGAGCGGTGCACGCGGTGTTCCCCGGCCGCCGGGCCCGGCGCATCGGGGCGGCCGCGCTGGTCGGGCTCGGGCTGGTCGTGGTGGCGACGTTCGTCACCCGTCGCGCGTCGGGGGTGCCCGCCGTGCTGCCGTACGTCGGGTACACGTGGCTGGGCGTGCTGCTGTACCTGGTGCTGCTGCTGGGTATCGGCGAGCTGGTGCGGCTCGTGGCGCGGGCGGTGCGCGGGCGGGTGGACGTCGAGCGGCGGCGGTTCCTGTCCGGGGTGATCGCGGGCACCGCGGCGGTGGGTGCGGTCGGCACGATCGGCTACGGCACGGTGGCGGCCCGGCAACTGCGCGTCGAGCGCCGCGAGGTGCCGCTGGACCGGCTCGATCCCGCCTTCGACGGCTTCACGATCGCCGCGGTCTCCGACGTCCACCTCGGCCCGTTCACCGACGGCGCCGACCTCGCCGCGATCGTCGCGCGGATCAACGAGGCGGCGCCGGACGCGGTGGCCGTGGTCGGCGACCTGGTGGACGGCGGCGTCGCCGAGCTCGGCGCGGCCGCCGCCCCGCTGCGCGACCTCGCCGCACCCACCTACTTCGTCACCGGCAACCACGAGTACTTCTCCGACGCCGCCGACTGGGTGGAGTTCCTGCCGACCCTGGGCGTGCAGGTGCTGCGCAACGAACACGTCGAGATCAGGCGCGGTGCGGCCGTCCTGTGCCTCGCCGGCTGTGACGACCGGACCGCCGCGACGTCCGGCGTGCCCGGCCACGGCTACGACCTCGACGCCGCCCTGCGCGGCCGCGACCCCGCCGCGCCGGTCGTGCTGCTGTGCCACCAGCCGGTGCTGGTCGACCGCGCGGTGCGGTCGGGGGTCGATCTGCAGATCTCCGGCCACACCCACGGCGGGCAGCTGTGGCCGATCACGCACGTCGCGCTGCTCGACCAGCCGGTGCTCTCGGGGCTCGTCCGCGTCGGCGGGACCTGGCTCTACGTCACCCGCGGCACCGGGTTCTGGGGGCCGCCCGCGCGCGTCGGTTCCCCGCCCGAGATCACCGTGCTCACCCTGCGCGCCCCCGCCTGACCCGCGGCTCACCGGTGGGGACCCGGCCGTACCCCTCGCTGGCCGGGTGTCCCACCGCCGATCCCGGGCGGGAGCCGCAGGCCCGGTGATCATCCGGCATCCGGCCCTCCGGCGGGAGCCATCACGTCGGGTCCAACTCGATCGGGCGCAACGCGTCTCCGGGCGGTCGACGCGTGACCACGCACCGTGAGCCGCGGCACCGCCGAACACCGCCGCCCGGTAACGGCCGACGGCGGCCGGCCCCCGGACCGCGCGGGCTAGGATCGCCCCCGCGCCCTCGTAGCTCAGGGGATAGAGCATCGGTTTCCTAAACCGTGCGTCGCAGGTTCGAATCCTGCCGGGGGCACCGGACGGCGTGTCAAGCGCGTTCCGCGGAACGCGCACGATCCGCCGGCAGCGCACCCTCAGTCCAGCGGCACCCGCCAGCGCACCCGGGTCCCGCCGATCCGCCGCGGCGTGACGTCGAGGGTGCCGCCGCATTCGTGGGCGCGTTCGGCCAGGTTGTGCAGGCCGCTGCGCGCGGCGCCGGGGTCGATGCCCACGCCGTCGTCGGCGACGTCGACCAGCAGCTCGCCGCCGGCCTCGACGGTCACCGTCACCGCGGCCGCACCCCCGTGGCGCACCGCGTTGCTCACCGCCTCGCGCACCACCGCCACCGCGTGCCCGCCGACCCCGGACGGCACGAGCGTGTCCACGGCACCGGAGATCCGCACGGTCGGCACGACCGCCGAGCCCGCGGTCGCCTCGGTGGCGGTGTCGAGCAGTCGACGGCGCAGCCCGGTCTCCGCGCCGACGACCGGGGCGTGCAGGTCGAAGATCGCCGTGCGGATGTCGCGCACGGTCAGGTCCAGCTCGTCGACCACCTGCTGGATGCGCCGCTCCACGCCCGGGTCGCCGCTGCGGCGCAGCGTGGCCTGCAACGACAGTCCGGCCGCGAACAGCCGCTGGATCACGTGGTCGTGCAGGTCGCGGGCGATGCGGTCGCGGTCGGCGAAGACGTCGAGGCGGCGCTGCGCCCGGTTCTTCTCGCCCAGTTCCAGCGCGAGCGTGGCCTGCGCGGCGAACGACGTCACCAGGGGCATCTCGGTGGGCTGGTAGGCGGGCGCCCCGTCGTGCCGCAGCCCGACCAGCACCCCGATCACCGTGTCCTGGGACAGCAGCGGCACCGCGATCGAGGGCCCGAAGTGCGGTGCGCACCCGTCGGGTGCCGGGCGGGCCGTCGATCCGTGCAGGACCGGGGTCCGCCCGGCCACGACCTCGGCGAGCAGCGGCTCGTCGTCCAGCACCATCCGCCGGCCGAGCACGGCGTCGGCGTCCGTGCCGCAGGCCGCACGCACCGTGAGCCGGCCGTCCTCGTCCGGGCCGAGCACGATCGAGACGGCGGCCGACGCGCTCAGCTCCAGCGTGCGCCGGGCGATCAGCGCCAGCGCGTCGTCCTCGGTCGCGCCGGCCAGCAGCTCCGCCCTGATCTCGGCGGACGCCGCCAGCCACAGCTGGCGTACCCGCGCCTGCTCGAACAGGTCGGCGTTCTGCACCGCGATCCCGGCGGCCGCGGCCAGCGCCTCGAGCACGGCCTCGTCGGCCGCCGTGAACTCACCGCCGCCGCGCTTCTCGGTCAGGTAGAGGTTGCCGTACACCGCGTCGCGCACCCGTACGGGCACCCCGACGAAGGTCCGCATCCCAGGGTGGTGCGGCGGGAACCCGGCCGACGACCCGTGGGCGCCCAGGTCGGCCAGCCGCAGCGGGCGCGGGTCGAGGACGAGCTCGCCGAGGATGCCCTTGCCCTCGGGCAGGTGACCCATCCGCGCCCGGGTGGCCCCGTCGATCCCGACGTCCAGGAACCGGGCGATCGTCCCGTCCGGGGCCAGCACGCCCAGCGCGCCGTAGCGGGCGTCGACCAGGTCCACCGCGGCGTGCACGATCCGGTGCAGCGTCGAGTCCAGGTCCAGGTCCGACGCCATCGCGAGCACCGCGTCCAGCAGACCCTGCATCCGGTCGCGGGTGGCGGCGATCTCGGTGAGCCGCTCCTGGACCTCGCCGAGCAGCTCGTCGAGACCCAACCCGCCGAGCACCTCCGGGATCGGCCGCGGCCTCACCGCCCCCGGACCGTCGCGCGCCATCGGCGTCACCCCCTTGCCGAGTCCACGCTGCCACCGCGCCGACCCGCGGGACAACGGCCGAGCGAGCGGACCTCGCACGGCTCATCGCGGTCGGCACGAACCCGGACCGGACGAATCGGATCACGCTGAACGGTCGAACTACGGCGCCGAACGGCATTGTAATCGAACAATTGTTCGATAATACTGGTTGGGTGATCTCGGAACCGTTGGCCTGCGCCGCCGAGCTGGGCGAGCAACTGCTCGCCCGGCTGGCCGCGGGCACCGGGTCGCGGGCGAGCGAGCAGGAGCTGCTGGCGGCGCTGCGGGTGTGCGAGGGGATCGCCCGCGGCGTGGAGCGGATGACGGTGGGCGCGATCGCCGACCTGCAACGGAGCGGGGCGTTCGCCTCGCGCGGCTACCACTCCGCGGTGAAGGCCCTCACCGATCTGCTGGGGTGGGACCGGGCCGACGCCCGCCGCCGCGTGCTGGCCGCCGAACAGGCCGTCGCCCGGATCGGGCTGGACGGCGGCGCACTGCCCGCGCGGCTGCCCGCCACCGCCGCGGCCTACGCCGCGGGCGGGTGCGGCCTGCGCCAGGTCGAGGTGATCGCGAAGGTGCTCGCCGGGCCGAGCGCGCGGCGGCTCGCGCCGGACGTATGGGCCGACGCCGAGGCCCAGCTCGCCGCGATCGCCGGCGATTTCGCCCCGGCCGATCTGCACAGCGTGGCCAGCGCCCTGGTCGAGCGCCTCGACGCGGACGGCCCCGAACCCGACGACCGGCCCCCGGCGCAGGTCAACGAGGTGTTCCTCGCCCGCAACCCGAACGGCGGCGGCGGGCGGATCAAGGGCCGGATCGACGACCCGGCGATGTACGACGCGATCGCCACCGTCATCGACGCCACCGCCGAGCCGGTCGACGCCGACGACGACCGCCCCACCGGGCAACGCCAGGCCGAGGCCCTCGCCGACGCCTGCGGGTACGTCCTCGACCACGGCCCGGTGCCCGAGCGGGGCGGGGAGCGCCCGCACCTCAACGTGATCGTCCGGCTGGAGGACCTGGAGAACCGGGCCCGCGCCGGCTGCCTCGACCTCGGCGGGCAGCTACCGGCGGACACGCTGCGGATGCTGTGCTGCGACGCCCGCGTCGTCCCGATCGTGCTCGAAGGCGCCGGCCAGCCCCTCGACGTCGGCCGCGCCACCCGCGTGGTCCCCGACGGGCTGCGCCGCGCCATCGCGGCCCGAGACCGCGGCCGCGCCCGCTGCGGGCGGCCGCCGTCCTGGTGCGAGATCCACCACCTCGTCGCCTGGGAACACGACGGCGAGACCAGCCTCACCAACTGCGCCATGTCCTGTAGGAGCTGTCATCGCCTGGTCCATCACGGAGGCTGGGACGTCCGCATGCGCCTCGGGATCCCCGAGTTCCTGCCCCCACCCTGGATAGATCCGCAACGACGACCCCGGCAACGTCCCGCGCACCTCCGACCGGCGGCAGCGTGACCTCGCACGCGTCCGCACGGGACCGCGCGGGACCGCGCCCTCGCGCCTCCCGCAGCTCAGTGCGGGTGCGGCACACTGCGGCCGAAACCGATGCCGCCCAACCCGATGACGGAGGCTCTCCGTGTCCGACACCAGCACAGCCGGCACAGCCATCACGACCGCCGCCGCCGAGGCGCACGCCGCGCTCGACAACCTCGACGGCGCCCTGAGCAAGCTCGCCGACGCCGACCTGCACCGGGCGCACCGTGGCGGCGGCTGGACGGTCGCCCAGGTCATCTCGCACGCCAACGTCTCGACGCTGCTCTGGCTGGGCAACCTCACCCGCCTGCGCAACGACGCCGAGCTGCGGTTCTTCTTCCGCGAGGAGGTCGGGCACGACGCGCTGGGCTACCCGCCGCCCACGATCGACATCGCGCGCCGCCAGGTGGGCGCCACCCGCCGCACGCTCGCCACGTGCGTGCCGTCGGTGGAGCCCGACGTGCTCGCCCGCACCGTCGAGATCCCCGACCTCGGCACGCTGACGGTCGCGGAATGGACGCCGCTGATCATCGGGCACGTCACCGGGCACGTCGAGCAGACCTTCGCGATCATGCGCGACCGCGAGTTCGCGCCCGCGGGCGTCTGACGTGCGCGCCGCCGTCCTCACCGGCGTTGGCGAGGTCCGGCTCGGGGAGCAGCCCGAACCCGTGGCCCGGCCGGGCTGGGTGGTGGTGCGGGTGGAGTCGGCGTCGCTGTGCGGCACCGACGTCCACCAGTTCGACGGCCGCATCGACACCCCCTTCCCGCGGGTGCCTGGCCACGACTTCGCCGGGCGGGTGGAGAGCGTCGGCGACGGCGTGGAGCCCGAGCTCGTGGGCGCCCCGGTGGCCGTCAAGCCGTCGGTGCCGTGCGAGGAGTGCGCCGACTGCGTCGCGGGGCGGCTGGCCGACTGCCCGCGGAAGAAGCTCATGGGCCTGTGGCTCGACGGCTGCCTCACCGAGAAGATCGCGGTGCCGCGGATCAACCTGGTGCCGCGGCCCGCGGGCGTCGCGGCCTGGCAGGCGTCGCTGCTCGAACCGCTGGCCGTCGGGCTCAACACCGTGGACCGGTTGCGGATCACCCTCGGCGAGACCGTCCTCATCCTGGGGCAGGGCCCGATCGGGCTGGCGCTCACCCGGCTGTGCGCCCTGTCCGGCGCCGGGCGGCTGATCGTCACCGACACCCGCGACGCGCCGTTCCCGATCTCGCGGGCCTACGGCGCCACCGACTGCGTGAACGTCACCGAGACCGAGCTGGGCGCGGTGAACGCCGACATCGTGATCGAGACCTCCGGCTCCCCCGCCGCCTGCGCGAGCGTCCTGGACCTCGTGCGCAAGGAAGGCAAGGTCGCGCTCATCGGGTTCGCGAAGGACCTGCCCGCGCTGCCGGTGGTGCCGGTGATGCTCAAGACGCTCACGGTGTTCGGCATCGGCGGCAACGGGGGCCGCGGGCAGTACGAGCGCAGCCAGGAACTGGTGCGCTCCGGGCGGATCGACCTGGAACCGATGGTCACCCACCGCTTCGGCCTCGACGACATCGCCGAGGCGTTCGAGACCGCCACGTCCAAGGCGGGCGGCGCGATCAAGGTGGTGGTCACCCCGTAGTCACCCTGGTCCATCGCCCTGATCAGGACCGCAGGGCCGCCCCCACGTCGGCGTACTCGGTGAACAGGCTCGCCACCCCGGCCGCCTCCAGCGGGCGCATCACCGCGCGGGTCTCGCCCGTCACCAGCCGCATGCTGCGGCCCGACTGTCCCGCCTCCCAGTGCGCGTCGACGAGCACGGCGATGGCCGTGGACCCCATGAACGTGATGCCGCACAGATCCACCACCACGGTGTCGACGCCGCCCTCGCCGAGCGCTTCGGAGAGCGCGGCCCGCAGCTGCGGCCCGGTCGCGACGTCGATCTCGCCGCACGCACTCAGCACGACCGCGGAGCCGTGGCGGGCGTCGGAGAGGGTGAGCAGGGGCGCCCCGTCGCGTTGGTCGGTCATGCCCAACGACCCTAGCGGCTGGGTAACCGCGGCTCCCGTACCCTCCGCGCAGTGGCCACCCCGGAACCTCACCTGCTGCGCACCCAGGTGCAGCGGCGCGCCGACAGCCGGGCGCTGATCCTCGACGCCGCCGTCGAATGCCTGGTCGAGGACGGCTACCGCGGCACCACCACCGTCACCATCCAGGCCCGCGCCGGGGTGTCGCGGGGGCGGTTGCTGCACCATTTCCCCTCCCGCGACGCGCTGCTGATCGCCGCCGCGCAGCACCTCGTCACCGAGAGCATCGCCGAGATGCAACGGTGGATGGAGGACTCGCTCGACGGGCGCGCGAGCGGCGCCACCCGGGTCGACCGGGCCACCGAGCTGCTGTGGGAGACCTTCCGCAGGCCCTACTTCTGGGCGTCGATGGAGCTGTGGGTCGCCGCCCGCACCGACGCCGACCTGCGCGCCGAGCTGCTCGTGGCCGAGCGGCGGCTCGGCCGGGCGCTGGAGCACGTCATCGCCACCATGTACGGCCCGGTGCACTCCAGCCACCCGGCGTTCCCCGACGTCCGCAGGCTGCTGTTCACCAGCATGCGCGGCGTGGCGATGACCTACACGCTCCAGCAGCGCGACCCGGACTCGGACCCGCACCTGGCGATCTGGCAGCAGGTCGCCCGCTCGATGCTGCTCGACCGGCCCTGACCTGGACCGTCAGTCGTAGGCGACGACGTCGACGTGGTCGACCCGGAACACGTCCTCGGTGGCGCACCGCTCGGTGAGGCTCGTGACCACCGGCACCACCGTGACGGTGAGGCCGCCGTCGCGCCCCAATGCCCGGCGGACGGCGTCGGTGGCGATGACGACCTTCTTCGCCTTCGCCAGCGGGTGCTCGGGGCGCGGGTCGTAGGCGCGCCGCGCGGCCACCTCGCAGTGTCCCTCGTCGTCGCCGAAGCAACCGCCGTGGCCGAAGACGTGGAACGAGCCGGCGTAGCCCTCCTCGGGCGTCGCGGCGGTGTCGACGGTGGCGTCGGGGCGGTTGAGGAAGACCCGCGCCTCGTAGGACGCGCCCGAGTGGTCGACGCCGTGGAACTCGATGTCGGCCCGGCTGAAGCCGTCCGCGTCGAGCCCCAGCTCGAACGGCCCGGTCACGTGGGTCGCGCTCGCGTACTGCTCCTCGGGCGCTTTCTTGTCGGGCACGTCAGCCACCTCCGCCCACGGGCACGGGAACCCGGGCGACGGCGTACTCGTAGCCCAGGCTGTTGATGTTGAGGACGTCCGCGACGGTGAGGTCGAACGGCGCGAGCGGGCGGTTCAGGTAGGACGGCGGGATGTTGTTGACGCCGTGGTCGAGCTGCCACAGGTACCAGATCCGGTCGATCATGCAGTGGTGCGCCCAGAAGATCGGGTCGAACGCGGAGCTGCGGACGGTGCCCATGTCGCCGCCGCGCACGGGGTTGGCCGGGTCGCGCCCGCCCGTCCAGCCGTGGATCTCGTCGTGGATGTCCTGGAGCTGGGTGGTGAAGTCGACGAAGCTCGTCAGCGCCCGCACCGCGGTCACCCGCTGGCGGGTGGGGAGGGCGGCGGGCCGCCCGGGGAAGCGGCGGGTGCGCCGGGCCTGCGCGCCCTGCATCGGCGGCACCGGCCCGGTGGCCAGCGGGTTGCGTTGCCCGCCGGCGTTCGCCTGGGAGTACGACACCGGGACGCCGACCTGGTGCGAGAGTGCGGAGGACCAGTCCCACCACGGGAGCACGGCGTCGGGGTTGTGGTCGCGGGCGACGTTCTCGACGTAGAGCAGGTACGCCCGGTGCCAGGGCAGGAACAGGTCGTAGGGGAACTGGGTGCGGTCGACGCGGCCGTGGTGCCAGCACGCGTTGCGCGGGAACCCGTGGACGCCGGCCCAGAAGATCCAGCTCCGGTTGTCGTTCCCGCTCAGCGCCTGCATCTTCGTGAAGGCGTCGCGCAGCGCGACGACGTTCGCGGATTCGACGCTCGGACGTGCGATCAACCCGTTCGACATGTGTCCCCCCAGCCACGAAGTGTGATGTAGGTTACAGATCGATGCGCTGTTTGGGGAGCCCGTTGCCGTCCTACATCCACACCTCGCCGCCGCTCACCGCACCCGACACCCGCGGCCGCACCGACGTCGTCCTCGCCGGGCTCGACCAGGCCGGGCCGTCGTTCGAGGCGCGCGTGTTCGTCGACAACCCCGGCGCCGACGAGACGACCGAGCGGTCCGAGCACGCGGGCTACGCCGGCACGGTGCACGTCTACGGCGGCGCCGACCCGGGCGAGGAGGGTGGCCCGCTGCCGATGACCCGCACCCTCGACGCCACCGGCGCCGTCGCGCGGGCGGGCGGGCACGACCGGGCATTCACGGTCACGGTCGTCGCGGTGCCCTACGGCGACGGGGTGAGCCCGCGCGACGCCGGGCTCGACCTCGACCGGCTCACGGTCGCGCTGCGTCCCGGCTCCTGATCCCGCGCGTTACAGTCACGCCTGACCGCCGTGCCGCATCCGACGGCCGAGCGAGGGAGCCCCGATGACGCCGCACCCACCCCGCACCCAGGACCGGATGACCCACGACGTGTGGCTGCCCGCCGAGACGGTCGCGCTGCGCGCCGAGGCCCGGGTGGCCGTGGAGAAGCGGCTCGCGCCGTTCGCGCGCGAGATCGGGCAGCGCGAGGAGTCGGTCGACAGCTTCCCCTGGGAGGCGTTCCGCGGCCTGGCCGACGAGGGCCTGTTCACGGTGCCGTTCGGCCGGGACTTCGGGCGCGGGCTGGAGTTCCCGATGCTCGGCACGTGCACGGTCACCGAGGAGATCGCCTACCACTCGTCGTCGATGGCGGGGGTGTACGACGGGCAGTGCATCCTCGTCCCGCAGACGCTCACCTACGCCACCAGCGAGCTGCGCGCACGGCTGGTCCCCGAGCTGACCAGCGGGCGCCAGGCCTTCGCGTTCGCCACCACCGAGCCCGACACCAGCTCCGACCTCACCGCCGAGCGGATGCGCACCGTCGCCGTCGAGACCGCGGACGGGTTCGTCGTCACCGGCCGCAAGCGCTGGATCACCAACAGCGTCGTCGCCGGCTGGGTGTCGATCCTCTGCCGCGCGGGCGACACCGACCGCGCCACGATGCTGCTGATCGACCTGCGCTCGCCGGGCATCCGGGTCGGCGCACCGGACCTCAAGATGGGCCACCGCGGCCAGATCACCGCCGACATCGTGCTCGACGGCGTGCACGTCCCGCGCGAGAACGTGCTGGGCCGGCCCGGTGCCGGACTCGGGGTGGCGCTGTCGGCGCTGGTCAGGGGCCGGATCGGAATCGGAGCCGCGGGCGTGGGCGTGGCGCAGGCCGCGCTCGACCTCGCCGTCGAGCGGCTGCGCACCCGCCACGTCTTCGGCGGGCCGCTGGGGCGCATGCAGCACTGGCAGTTCACGATGGCGCAGCGCGCCACCGAGATCGAGTGCGCGCGCACCCTCTACCAGAAGGCGGCGACGCTGCTCGACCGCGGCGACCGCACCGCCGAACCCGAGGCCGCGATGGCCAAGGCCTACGGCACGCGGCTGGCCAACGACCTCGTCCGCGAGGCCATCCAGATCCACGGCGCGCTCGGGTTCGCCCGCCAGGTGGCGGAGACCGGCGAGTCGGTGCGGCTGGAGGAGATGTACCGCGACGCGAAGATCCTGGAGATCTTCGAGGGCGCCAACGAGCTGCAGCAGTGGATCGTGGCGCGGACACTGATCGGCCGCGACGTCACGGGCTGAGCGGCGGTTGTCCATCGCGGGCCGATGCACCCGGCGGCGCGGCGCGGTCGAGGAGGTAGCGCTGCTCGGGCACGCTCAGGGTTCGCCGGGCCGCCCGGCGGTAGTGCTCGCGCGCGGACTCGCGGTCACCGAGGCGCTCCAGCAGGTGCGCGCGGACGGCGTCGACGCGGTGGTGTCGGGCGAGTGCCGGGTCGCGCCCGGCCTCGTCGAGCTGCCGCAGCGCGGCCCGGGGCCCGTGCACCATCGCGACCGCGACGATCCGGTTGAGCGTGACCATCGGGCCCGGGGCGAGGCCGGCGAGCACGTCGTAGAGGCAGAGGATCTGCCGCCATTCGGTGTCCGCGGCGCGGGCGGCCTCGGCGTGCACCGCGGCGATCGCCGCCTGGAGCTGGTACGGCCCGGGTGGTGCCGTGGCGAGCGCCGCGGTGACCAGCTCGACCCCCTCGGCGATGGCGGCGGCGTCCCAGCGGGTGCGGTCCTGCTCGGCGAGCGGGACGAGCGAGCCGTCGGGGCGGGTCCGGGCCGGGCGGCGCGCGTCGGTGAGCAGCATGAGCGCGAGCAGCCCGGCGATCTCGCCGTCGTCGGGCACCAGGGCGTGCAGCGTCCGGGTCAGCCGCAGCGCCTCCCGGGTGAGCTCGACGCGGTGCAGGTCCGCGCCGGAGCTGGCCGTGTGCCCTTCGTTGAAGATCAGGTACAGGACGTGCAGCGCGGCCGGGACCCGCCCGGCGTCGCCGGGTCCGCCGAAGCCCACCCCGCGGATCCGCGCCTTGGCCCGGCTGATCCGTTGCGCGACCGTCGCCTCGGGCACGAGCAACCCGCGGGCGATCTCCGCCGTCGTCAGCCCGCCGACGGCGCGCAGCGTCAGCGCCACCTGCGCCGGCGGGGTGAGCATCGGGTGGCAGCACAGCAGGAACAGGGTGAGGGTGTCGTCCCGCGCCGGCGCGGGGGGCGGCTCGAGCGGGGCGAGCGCGGCGTCGGCCTCCTCCCGGCGGCGGCGGGCGGACTCGTTGCGCCAGGCGTCGACCAGCCGCCGCGACGCCGCGGTGACCAGCCAGCCCGTCGGGTTGGCCGGGATGCTGTCCCGGGGCCAGGCGAGAGCGGCCGCCAGCAGCGCCTCCTGCACGGCGTCCTCGCAGGCGTCGAACTGCCCGTGCCGGCGCACGAGCACCCCGAGCACCTGCGGCGCGAGCTCGCGCAGCAGGTCCTCCACCGGGCGTGGCGTCACAGGTCCAGCGTGCTCATGTCCAGCACGGGGCGCACCTCGACCAACCCCCACACGGCGTCGGGCACGCGGGCGGCGATCTCCACCGCGCGTTCCCGCGAGGCGCAGTCGACGAGGTAGAACCCGGCCAGGTGCTCCTTGACCTCGGCGAACGGGCCGTCGGTCGTCGAGGTCGCGCCGTCGCGCACGGTCACCCGCGTGGCCAGGGCCGGATCGCCGAGCCCCTCCGAGACGACCAGCTCGCCGGACGCGGCCAGCTCCTCGGTCAGCGCGAGGTGGTCGCGCCCGAAGTGCTCGCGCTGGGCGTCGGTGAGCGCCTCCCACCGCTGCTGGAAGTGCGGGTTGCTCAGGACGAGGATCAGGTACTTCACGGCTGCCTCCGAACGTCGCGAAAATCCTTGCACCCCGGTGTCGAAACCGCGGCGCCCGCTTCGACATCGGGGTGTGGGCGGAGGTGCCGCCCCGGGAGGACCGAGGACGATGACCAGCACGATCGACACCCCGACCGGCACGACGGCCGCCCCGGTCGGCACCGACGAGACCTACACCAGCCTGGACCGCTCGTTCACCGCCGTCCTGCACCGCAGCCCCGACCCGGGCGGCTGGACCTTCGTGTGCACGGACTGGTCCGCGCGGTTCTTCGGCACCCGCGGCCTCGTGAAGGTCTGCGGCACGATCGACGATCACCCGTTCCGCGGCTCGTTCATGGCGCTCGGCGACGGCACGCACAAGCTGGCGGTGACCGCCGCGGTGCGCAAGGCGATCGGCAAGCAGGACGGCGACACCGTCACCGTCCACCTCACCGCGCGGCGCAGCGCGCGATGACCGCCGTCGTGGCGGTGGCGGCGGCCGCGGTCGCCGCGTTCCTGGCCAGCGGTGCCTGGTACGCGGCGTTCGCGTCGCGGCTGGCGCGGCTGTCCCCGGCGTACGCCGGACCCGGCCCGTCGGCGGCGCGGACCGCCGCCGTCGAGCTGGTGCGCAACCTCGTCCTCGGCGCGGTTGTTGCCGGCCTCGTCGTCGGCCTCGGTGTGACGGGCGCCGGCCCGGCGCTGCTGCTCGCGCTCGCACTGTGGGTCGGCTTCCCGGCCGTGCTGCTCAGCGGCTCGGTGTTCCACGAGCGCGTCCCGGCGGCGCTGGCCGCGATCCACGCCGGCGACTGGCTGCTCAAGCTCCTGATCGTGACGGCGATCGTCGCGCTCTGGCGCTGACCGCCGGCGCGGGCCGTACAGCGCGCCGAGCACCACCCGGGCGCTGCGGTGCCGGCACGGGCGTCCCGGCACCCGTGCGGACCACGCAACGCCCGTGCGGCCACGGCGGCACGTGCGCGAACCCCGCCGTCGCGGCCGGCCTGGCCGGGTGGCTGCGGGCGTAGGCTGCGCGCCATGGAGGTCCCGGCCGAGGTCACCGCGTTGCTCGGCGCGGTGGGCGTCCGGTTCGCCTACCTGTTCGGCTCCCGCGCGACGCGCACACACCGCCCCGACAGCGACGCCGACGTCGCCGTGCTGGCAGACGAGCCGCTGCCCCTGCTCGTCGAGTCCCGGCTGGCGGTCGATCTCGCCGCCGCCCTCGACGTCCCGCGCGTCGACCTCGTGGACCTGCGGCGTGCGCCGTTGCGACTGCTGGGGCGCATCCTCGCCGAGGGGATCGTGATCCACGGCCGGGACGAGCCCGACCGTGTCGAGTTCGAGGTCGTGACGCGCGGGATGTACTTCGACTTCCTGCCGATGCAGCGCACGATCCAGGACGCCTACCTCCGGCGGGTCGCGGCGGAGGGCCTGTAGTGGTCGACCGCGACCGCGTGCAGTTCCGGCTGGAGCTGCTGGCCGGCTACCGCGACGAGCTGCGACGACTGCGCGATCTCGGCCTGGACGCCTACCTGCGGGAGGCCTACGCGGGCCGCTACCTGGTCCAGGTCGCGGCGCAGACCTGCATCGACCTCGCCGGCCACGTCATCGCCTCGAACGGGTGGCGAGCGCCGCGGAGCTTCGCCGACGGCTTCACCGTGCTCTGCGAGCACGGCGTCCTCGATGCGGACCTCGCCGATCGGCTCCGGGCGCTCGCCGGGCTGCGCAACCGGCTGGTGCACGTGTACGACGAGGTCGACGACGAGCGCGTCCACGCCGCGCTGCGCGACGGCCTCGACGACATCGAGACGTTCGCCGTCGCGATCACCCGCCTCGTCGCGGGGCGCGCGCAAGGCGATCGGCAAGGCCGCCGGCACTGATCGTCGCCCGCTGGGCGGCATCGTCAGCCGGCCGCGAGCCGCCCGGCCAGGATCTCCACCCCCGGGCCGGTCAGCCCCGCGAGCCCGGCGGCGCGCCCGGCCGCGACGAGCAGGAGATCCTCGGCGGTCCCCTGCACCCGCGGCCCGCGGCCCGACCCCCATGACACGTCCGTGGCGACGAGCTCCAGCCCGGCGAGGCGCCGCGGTCCGCCCAGGAACCGGCTGCCCGCCACGTACGCGAGCGACGGCGCCGCCAGCTCGGGTCGCATCACGTACCGCCGCCCGAGCGGGCGGGCGATGTCCTGGCCGTGGATCAGCAGGTCCATCAGCGGGTCCATGGGACCGCTGCCGGGCATCCGGCGCGACGTTCCGGCGCTCTCCCGCAGCTGCGCGACCAGCTCGCCGGTCGTGTACCTCGCCGCCCGCTCGCCCGCCACGTCCACGGTCATGCGGTCGAAGCTGCCCCGCGCCCTGATCGCGGCCTTGACGACGAACGGGAGGGTCTCCCGGGTCGTGGTCGTCAGGTGGGCGACGACGTCGCGCACCGTCCACGCGGAGCACAGGGACTGCGTGGCCCACCCGGAGTCGTCGAGCCCGTCGAGGAAGTCGCACAGGCTCAGGCGCTCGGCCCGGACCGCGACGTCGATCTGGGCGCGCTCCAGCACCGGGCGCGCCGCGCAGCGACCGCGCAGGGTCGCAACGCCGTCGCCGTCCAGGTCGTCGCAGTACACCCCGCGCCCGGTCATCGCCATGATCAGCGCGAGGGTGGTCCCGGTCACCAGCGGCCCCGACCCGGCGCTGGATGCGTCCGTCGCGAACGGCCCGTCGGTCGCGACGAGGCGCAGTCCCTCGATCCGGCCCTTGGCGAGGACCACCATGTCCGAGGTGCTGTAGTACCGGGCCAGGCGCGTGAGCGTCTCGACGGGGTGGTCGCGCCGGATGCCGAGGGGACGCCGGATGTCCTGCCCGTGCACGACCGTCTCGCCGAGCATCGCCAACACCGGCAGCGGCGGTGACGTCGTGCTGGTCACCACGCCGCGGAACCGCTCGAGGGTCTCCCCCGGGGTGGCGCCCAGCTGCTCGGCCAGGCGCATGGCGACCTGCTTGTCGAAGTCGAAGCGGCACCGGACCACGCCCCACATCCACCGCAGCGGGGTGAGGGTCGCCGCCGACGTGAGATGTGCGAGCACCTCGCGCACGGTGAGCCCGCTGCACAACGACGGCGTCGTCCACCCGTCGTCGGTCAGGTTCGCGAGGTCGGCGGCCAGGGCCGCCCGCTCGGCGTGGACGAGCGGCCAGATCTCGGTGGCGTCGTCCACGGGTACCTCACGCTGCGTCAGGGACATGGTGTTCCTCCTGGAGGTCGTGCTCGGTCTTCGGTGAGACCGCCACGGGTGCGGCAGACTCATCGCGCGTGAGTGAGATTTCTGCGCCGGCCGACGACCTGGCCCAGGCCCGGGACGGCGACGACGCCGCGTTCACCCGCGTCGTCGCGCCGCTGCGCCGGGAGCTGCACGCACATTGCTACCGCATGCTCGGCTCCACCCACGACGCCGACGACGCGCTGCAGGACGCGCTCGTGCGGGCCTGGCGGGGCATCGCCCGGTTCGAGGGGCGCAGCTCGATCCGCACGTGGCTCTACACCGTGGCCACCCGCACCTGCCTGGACACCGTCGAGCGCCGCGGCCGCCGCGCCCTGCCGGTCGACCTCGGCCCGTCGAGCGACCGGGCCGTCCTCGGCGACGCGCCACCGACCGACGTCGCCTGGCTCGGGCCGTACCCCGACGCCGGCCTGGCCGACGGTCCGGCCGGACCGCAGGGCCGCTACGAGCAACGCGAGGCCGTCGAGCTGGCGTTCGTCGCCGCGTGCCAGCACCTGCCGGGCAACCAGCGGGCCGCGCTGCTGCTGTTCGAGGTGCTCGGCTTCTCCGCCGCCGAGATCGCCGAGGTCATGGACACCTCCGTCGCCTCGGTGAACAGCGCGCTCCAGCGGGCCCGCCGCGTCGTGGCCGAGAGGGTCCCGCCGCGGACCCAGCAGCAGACGCTGCGCCGGCTCGACGACGCGCGCCTGCGCGAGATCGTCGACGGGTACGCGGCCGCCCTCGAACGCGGCGATGCCGACGGCCTGGTCGCGTTGCTCACCGCGGACGTCACCTGGGCGATGCCGCCGCTGCCGCACTGGTACCGCGGCCTCGACGCCGTCACCGACTTCGCGGTGCGCGTCCCGCTGAGCTCGTGCGGCTCGTGGCGACACCTCACGACCGCGGCGAACGGTCAGCCGGCTGTGGCGTCGTACCTGCGGCGGGACGGCGACGACGGCTACACGGCCTGGTCGATCGACGTCCTGACCCTGCGCGACGGCCGGATCGCCGCGATCACGTCCTTCCTCGGCCCGGAGCACCACGCGGCCTTCGGCCTGCCGTCCTCGCTGCCCGGGTAAGAATGGCGCCATGACCCCCGTCGCCCCCACCGGCCTGCACCACGTCACGGCGATCGCCGGCGACCCCCAGCGCAACGTCGACTTCTACACCCGCGTGCTCGGCCTGCGGCTGGTGAAGCGGACGGTCAACTTCGACGCGCCCGACACCTACCACCTCTACTACGGCGACACCGCGGGCAACCCGGCCACGCTGCTCACCTTCTTCCCGTGGCGCGACGTGCCGAGCGGCCGCCAGGGCGCGGGGATGACGACGGCCACCGCGTTCGGCATCCCGCCGGCCTCGCTGGGCTGGTGGCAGCGGCGACTGGCCGAGCTGGGTATCGACGCCGACGCCCCGGTCGACCGCGGCGGCGAGGAAGTGCTCACGCTGCGCGACCCGGACGGCCTGGTCATCGACCTGGTCGCCGCACCCGGGGACGCCCGGTCCGGCTGGGACGGCGCGGCGGACGTGCCCGCGGAGCACGCGGTGCGCGGCCTGCACGCGGTGACGCTGTCGGAGGCGGCACCGGAGCCGACCCAGCGGATGCTCGCCGACCTGCTCGGCATGACGCCCGCCGGCGAGGACGGCGGCCGCAGCCGGTTCTCGATGGGTGGCGGGGACGGCACCGTGGTCGACGTCGCCGCGCACACCGGCGCGCGCGGCCTGCAGGCCGGCGGCACCGTCCACCACATCGCGATGCGCGTGCCCGACCACGCCACCCAGGTGGCGTGGCGCGACCAGCTCCTCGACGCGGGCGTGGCCGTCACCGACATCCGCGACCGGCAGTACTTCACCTCGATCTACTTCCGGGAGCCCGGTGGCGTGCTATTGGAGATCGCCACCGACACCCCCGGCTTCGCGATCGACGAGCCGCTGCTGGAGCTGGGCCGGGCGTTGAAGCTGCCGCCGTGGCTGGAGCCCAGCCGCGCGCAGATCCAGGCCGCGCTGCCGACGCTTCGGGTGCCGGAGTGAGCCTCGACCGCCCGCACGTCTGGCTGCCCGGCGAGGGCGCGGGAGCCGACCAGCCGGCGTTGCTGCTGCTGCACGGCACCGGCGGCGACGAGCACGACCTGCTCCCGCTGCGCGAGCACCTCGCGCCGGGTGCGCCGGTGCTGTCCCCGCGCGGCACGGTGCTGGAGCGCGGCCTGCCCCGGTTCTTCCGCCGGTTGGCCGAGGGCGTGTTCGACGAGGACGACCTGCGCGCGCGCGTCGACGAGCTGGCCGGGTTCCTCACCGCCGCGGAGGAGCGCTACGGCGTGGAGCCGGGTTCGTGGACGGCCGTCGGGTTCTCCAACGGCGCCAACATCGCCTCGGCGTTGTTGCTGCGACGGCCGGCGGCATTGGCCGGGGCGGTGCTGCTGGCGGCGATGGTGCCGTTCCGTGACCCGCCCGAGGCCGACCTCGCCGGCCGCCGTGTCGCGGTCTGCAACGGCCGCCGCGACCCGATGGCCACCGCCGACCAGACGGCCACGCTCACCGCGCAGCTGCGCGAGCGCGGCGCCGAGATCACCGAGTTCCCCCACGACGGCGGTCACGGCATCGACGCCCGGCAGCTCCCGCAGCTCGCTGCCTGGCTGCGCGCGGGCGCGGCTACCGGTCCAGGAACCGGGTGATGATCGGCGCCATCTCCGCCGCCTGGTCGAACAGCATGAGGTGCCCGCCGCCGGGGACGACCACCAGCTCGGCGTCCGGCAGCAGCCGGTTCATGATCTTCGCGTTGACCGCGGGCACGGCCGGGTCGTCGTCGCCCGCGAGCAGCAGCACCGGCTTGCGCAGCAGGGGCAGCACCGGCAGGCTCGTCCAGCCGGTGAGCGACAGCATCTGGTAGAAGTACCCACGCGTCGACGGCGGGTGCGCGAGGCGTGCGGTGGAGTGCTCGCGCATCCCCTCGCCCATCTGCGCGGCCCGGCCGCCGAACTGCCGGGCGGCGTCGACCAGGGCGTCGGCGCGGTGGTAGCGCTCCACCGACAGCAACGTGCGCATAGCGCCGGGCGTGGCGGGCACGCTGCCGAGCCCGAAGCGGGTGTTCGCGAGCCCCAGCCTGCGCACCCGGCGCCGCCCGGTGACCGCGAGCTGCTGGGCGAGCAGCCCGCCCCACGACACCCCGGCGACGTCCACCCGCGGCATGCCGACGTGGTCGAGCACCCGCACCGCCAGTCGCGCGATCCGGGCCAGCGGCAGCGGCAGCAGCGGCGCGGGCGAGCGGCCCGTCCCCGGCACGTCGAACGCCACCGTGACGCGGGAGGCGTCGAGCATCCCGCGCAGCGGCTGCCACATGCCGGAGTTGCCGCCCAGGCCCATCAGCAGCAGCAACGGCGGCGACGAGCCGGGCGTGCCGCTGACCGACACGTGCAGGTCGCGCCCGCCGAGGCGGACGACCTCGTCGATCCCGGTGATCACGCGGTCAGGTCGCGCACGTACAGCCCGGGGGCCTCGGTGAGCGGCGGGTGCGCGGCGTTGCCGGGGGCGGCGGGCGCGTCCACCTGCTCGGCGGGCGAGTGCTCCTCGACCCACCCGGCCCAGCCCTCCCACCAGCTCCCGGTGTGCGTCGTCGCCCCGGCCTCCCACACCTCGGCGCTGCCCCCGGCCGGGCCGATCGCGTAGTGCGACTTCGGGTTGCCCGGCGGGTTGACCAGGCTCGCGACGTGCCCGGCGTTGCTCAGCGCGAACGTGCACGGCCCGCTGACGAGCTGCGTGGTGCGGTAGCAGCCGACCCACGGGGTGAGGTGGTCGGTGCGCGCCCCCGCGACGAACATCGGCGTGCGGATCCGGCCCAGGTCGACCGGGCTGCCGAGCACGGTGAGCGCGTCCGGCTTGGCCAGCAGGTTGTCGCCGAACACGTCGAGGAACTCGCCGTGCAACCGCGCGGGCAGGTTCGTGCCGTCGGCGTTACAGGCGAGGATGTCGAACGCCGGGGGCTTGCGGCCCATGAGGTAGTTGTTGACCACGTAGCCGTAGACGAGGTCGTCGGGGCGCATCCAGCTGAACACCGCGCCCAGCGACTTCGCGCTGATCACGCCCTCGCGCCGGGACCGGTCGGCGGCCAGCGCCAGCGCGCCCGGGGAGGAGAACGCGCCGACCGGGGCACGCGAGTCGAAGTCGAGCAGGGTGACGGCCAGCGCGGCGCTCGCGATGCGGTCGGCACGGCCGGTGGCGGCGAGGTGGTTGAGCACGGTGGTGGTGAGGATGCCGCCGGCGCAGAAGGCGAGCACGTCGGCGTCGTCGCTGCCGGTGACGTCGGCCACGGCGTCGAGCGCGGCGACGATGCGCCCGGCGTAGGTGTCGATGCCCCAGTCGGCCTGCTCGGGGCCGGGGTTGCGCCAGCTCAGCATGAACACCTGGTGGCCCTGGGCCAGCGCGTACTCGACGAAGCTGCGCCCGGGCCGCAGGTCGAGGAAGTAGAAACGGCCGATGGGCGGGGGCACCACCAGCAACGGGCGGCGGCGCACGGTGGCGGTGGTCGGCGTGTACTGGATCAGCTCGGCGACCTCGTCGCGCTGCACGACCGCGCCGGGCGTGACGGCGGTGTGCCAGCCGACGGCGAACCCGCTGGAGTCCACCTGGGACGGCATGCCGCCGTTGTGCCGCAGGTCGGAGAGCCAGTTGCGCGCGCCGCGCACGAGGCTCGCGCCCGCGGTGTCGAACGCGTGCTTGAGCGCGGCCGGGTTGCCGAGCAGCGAGTTCGTCGGGGCGACGGTGCTGCCGAGCACCGCGCGCGCGAGGCGGGCCCGCTCGACGGTGCGCCACGGCGCCCCGGACTCCTCGACCTGCGCGACAAGCCGGTCGAGCGCCGCGACGAACGCGAGGTACGCCTGCCCGATGCGACGGTAGGCGGGGTGCTCGGTCCAGGCGGGGTCGGCGAAGCGCTTGTCGCGCTCGGCGTGGGTGAGCGTCGACGAGCCGGCGAGGATCTTGCCGAGCTCGTCGGCCAGCACGAGCGCCTCGTTCGCGACGGGCCCGAGTTGCCCGAGCAGCGCCGACACCCCACCGGCCAGGGCGGTGAGCGAGGGCGGCGCAACAGCCCCGGTGCGTTCGGCACGGGCGTGGGTGGATGACATCAACGTCCCCTCAATGATCAGCGGTAGCCCACCGTACCCCCCAAACAGTCACAACTGACCGTCATGTGCCGCACACCGCATTGCGGTGCCGTAATGCTGTCGGGTGGCGTCCCACACAGCAGTTCGGTACCGAAGTGCGGCCGGGGTGCGGGCTTGTCAGTCCGCGTAGGTGGGGGGGCGGCGGTTCTGGTAGGCGGCTACGGCTTCCTCCAGGTCGGTGGAGAGCAGCGTGGCGGCGTTCCAGGTGGCGATCTGTTCCAGGCCGTCGGCGACGGAGTGGTCGCGGGCGTAGGTGATTGCGTGCTTGGTGCCGCGCATCGCGAGCGGCGACTTGGCGGCCAGTTCCCGCGCCAGCTCGGCCACGGCGGCGTGCAGCTCGTCCGGGGCGTCGTACACGCCGTTGACCAGGCGCAACACCGCCGCCTCGGGGCCGGCGACGGCGCGGCCGGTGTAGGCCAGTTCCCGCGCCACGCCCTCGCCGACGATCCGTGGCAACCGCTGGAGCACCCCGACGTCCGCCGCGAGCCCCATGTCGATCTCCTTGAGGACGAACTGCGCGTCCGCCGACGCGTAACGCAGGTCGCACGCCACCGCGAGGTCGAGGCCCGCGCCGACGCACGCACCCGTCACGGCGGCGATCACCGGCACCCGGCAGCGCTCCACCGCGGTGAAGACGTCCTGCAGCCCGCGGATGATGTGCCACAGCGCCTCGTGGGCCCGGCCGGCGCAGTCCCCGCCGCGCACGGCGAACAGTTCGCCGAGCATGTCGAGGTCGATGCCCGCGCAGAAGTGCCGGCCGTTGCCCGAGAGCACCACCACCCGCACGGACGGCTCGGCGTCGACCGCACGGATCACGGCGTGCAGCTCGTCCCACAGCGACCGGTGCAGCGAGTTGGCCGCCTTCGGCCGGTCCAGCCGGACGTGCGCGACCCCGCCGTCGAGACTGACGTCGACGAACTCCGTCCGCTCGATCATGCGCCCGCCGCCCGGCCGGTCACAGCGAGTCCACGAAGAAGTCGAGCTGCAGGTCCGCGCCGCCGCCGTACGGGGCCAGGTCGGTGACGCCGGCGCGGGCGAGCGCGTCGACGTCGAGGAACACCTCGCCGCTGGGCTTCGCCGGGTCGGTGAGCAGCGCCACCGCGGCGTCGCCCATGATCTCCGGCGTGCGGGCCCGGGCCGCCCCCTCCTCGCCGCCGAGCAGGTTCTTCACCGCCGCGGTGGCGATCGTGGTCTGCGGCCACAGGCAGTTCGCCCGCACCCCCCGGTCGGAGAACTCCTCGGCGAAGCCGAGCGTCAGGATCGTCATGCCGAGCTTGGACAGCGCGTAGGCCGGGAACGTCCCCAGCCAGTGCGGCGCCAGGTTGAGCGGCGGCGACAGCGTGACGACCTGCGCATCGTCGGAGGCGAACAGGTGCGGCAGCGCGGCGCGGGTGAGCAGGAACGTGCCGCGGGAGTTGATCTGCTGCATGAGGTCGTAGCGCTTGGGGGTGAGGTCGAGCGTCGGGGTGAGGTTGAGCGCCGAGGCGTTGTTCACCACGACGTCCACGCCGCCGAAGCGCTCGACGGCCGTAGCCACCGCGCGCTCGACGTCCTGCTCAACCCGCACGTCGCCGACCACCGCGACGGCCTTGCCGCCCGCGGCCTCGATCTCCTCGACGGCGGTGTGCACGGTGCCGGGCAACCGCGGGTCGGGCTGGTCGGTCTTGGCGAGCAGCACGGCGTTGGCGCCCTCGCGGGCGGCGGCGACCAGGATCGCCAATCCGATGCCGCGGCTGCCGCCGGACATCACGATGGTGCGCCCGGCGAGCCGGTTCGGGGAAGTGGTCGTCACATCAACTCCAGGATCGTCGCGTTGGCCTGGCCACCACGCTCGCACATCGTCCGGAGCCCGTGGCGGACGCCGTTCGCGCGCATGTGGTGGACCATCGTGGTCATGATGCGGGCGCCGGACCCGCCGATGCTAACAGTCAGATCTGACTGTTAGCGACCCCGGCGAACGCCAGTGCGTCGTCCCAGCTCGCGCGCTGCGCGATGAGCCGCCGGTACTTCATGATCTGCGTCGGCCGGTCGATCGTGATCACGCCGACGAGCCGGTCGCCGCGGCGGTAGAGGCCGAGGAACCGGTCGTCGCCCAGCTCGGCGCTCACCACCCGGATCTCGTCGCCGCGCGGGATCCCGACGAACTGGATGCGGCTGGCGTACCAGTCCGACCAGAAGTACGGCACCGTCGACAGTTCCTTCGCCGCCGCCGGGTGCAGCGCGTTGCGGGCGGCGAGCGCCCCCTGCTCCGCGGCGGTGGTCCAGTGCTCCAGGCGCATCAACTCGCCGTCGAACAGCGGGTTGGGGAAGTGCACGACGTCGCCCGCGGCGTACACGCCGTCGGCGGCCTTCAAGGTGGCGTCCGCGACGATCCCGCGGTCGCGCTCGTGCAGCTCGATGCCGGAGCGTTCCAGCCATCCCGTGCACGGCGCCACCCCGATGCCGACGACGACGAGATCGGCCCCGACCACCGAGCCGTCCGACAGCCGCACGCCGGTGACCGCGCCGCCGTCCGACTCGACCGATTCGACGGTGACCCCGCAGCGCAGGTCCGCGCCGTTGCGCTTGTGCAGCTCGGCGCACGCGTGGCCCATCGCCTCGCCCACCGAGCGCACCAGCGGCACCGGCAGCGCCTCCACGATCGTCGCCGGCAATCCTCGTCTGCGCGCCCCGGACGCGACCTCGGAACCGATGAACCCGGCCCCGACCACGACCGTCCGCGCGCCGGCGTCCAGCGCCGCGCGTACCGCAATCGCGTCGTCGAGAGTGCGCAGCGTGTGCACGCCGGCGAGCCCCTCGGTGCCGGGCAGGGTGCGCGCCGCGCCGCCGGTGGCGACCACCAGGGCGTCATAACCCAGCTCGGCGTCGCCCACCGCGAGCACCCGGGCGTCCGCGTCGAGCCCGGTGGCGGGCGCGCCCAGCCGCAACGTCACGCCCAGCTCGTCGCGCAGCACCTCCCCGGTGCGGAAGCCGGGGTGCGCGGGTGCTCCGTCCGAGCGCTCCAGGTACGCCTTGGACAGCGGCGGCCGGTCGTAGGGCAGGTGTTCCTCCGCCCCGACCAGCGTGATCGGCCCGGTGTGCCCGGCCTTGCGCGCGGACTCGACGGCCCGCAGCCCCGCCAGCGACGCGCCGACGACGACCAGGTGCGTCACGGGGCGACCCTCACTCCTCGACGAGCCGCAGCGCCTCGGTGGGACAGGACTCCACCGCCGCCTCGCACGCCTCGCGGTGCTCCTCGGACGGCCGGTCGTCGAGCACGGTGAGCGAACCGTCGTCGCGCACCTCGAACAGGTCCGGCGCCTGCGCCTCGCACAGCCCCAGCCCGGTGCACCTGTCGTAGTTCACCTCGATGCGCAGGCCCACCTCAGGCCACCTTCTCGGGGGCGGCCTCGGGGGTGAACGTCACCTGCATCCGCTTCACGCCGCGCATGAAGTTCGTGCCCAGCAGCTCAGGCTCGCCCACGGCGGTGATGTCGGGCAGGCGGAACAGCAGTTCCCGGAACAGCGCCCGCAGCATCGACTTCGCCAGCTGGTTGCCCAGGCAGAAGTGCACGCCGCCACCGCCGAAGCCGGTGTGTTCGCGGGCGTTGCGCCGGGCCTGGTCGAACACCTCGGGGTTGTCGAACACCTCGGAGTCCATGCAGCCCGACGGGTAGAACATCACGACCTTGTCCCCGGGGACGATCTTCTGGCCGTTCAGCTCGGTCTCCTGCACGCAGGTGCGCCGGAAGGTCATCACCGGACACGCGTAGCGGATCCATTCCTCGATCGCGTTGTCGATGCGGGCGTCGTAGTCCTCCATCAGCCACTTCTGCTGCTCGCGGAAGTGGGTGAACGCCCGGACGGTGAACGTCGTGGTGTGCTTGGTGGTGTCGGTGCCGGCCACGGCCATCAGCACGAAGAACGCGCCGATCTCGGTCTCGTCGAGCCTGCGGCCATCCACCTCGGCGTTCATCAGGCCGGTGAACAGGTCATCGCCGGGCTCGGCGGTCTTCAGCTCGATCAGTTCGCCGGCGATGTCGTGCAGGATCGTGGCGGCCTCGATCTGCACCTCGTCGGGCATGCGGTCGCCGAGGGTCTCCGGGTCGGCCCAGGCGATGATGTCCGCCGCGGCGTCCACCGTGCGCTTCCGCAGGTGCTCGGGGATGCCCATGATGTCGCAGAAGATCCGCGTCGGCAGCAGCTCCGAGCACCGGGAGACGAACTCGATCCGCCCGGACGGCTCGGTGCCGAACGAGTCGACGACCTCCTTGGCCGCGAGCGCGATCTGCTCGTCGATGCGCTTGATCCGCCGCGGGGTGAACGCCGATGCCACGAGCTTGCGCAGCGCGTCGTGCTTCGGGTTGTCCATCGCCAGGAAGCTCTGGGTGAGCTCCAGGAAGATCGGTGGCAGCAGGTCGAACAGCACGCCCATGCCCGAGACGTAGGTGTCGTTGTCGCGGCTGACCTTCACGATGTCGGCGTGCTTGACCACCGCCCAGTAGCCGGGGTCGTCCGGGTCGGGCGTGACGGCATCCTCGACCGGGGGCTGCCAGGACACCGGCTGGTCGCGGCGCAGGACCGCGAAGATCTTCTCGCGCTCTTCCGACGGCTTGTCCCAGAACGCCTTGGACGAGATCTCGACCGGGTAGTACTCGGGCTTGCCGTGCGACGTCGCCGGCAGCATCACCACATCGTCCTCGTCGGCGTCGAAGACGAGATCCCATTCGGTGGCGGTCATGCGGTCCTCCAGGTGACCGGTGGCTCGGGGGTGCACGGGCACCGTTGCCGGAAGTGTCGCCCGCCCCCCGCGCCGCGACATCCCTCCCCGAGGGCGACAACCTCTCCCCTACGGGTGATGCGGTCGGTGACGCTCTCGGTGACGCAGCCCCGGCCGCTCAGCGCGGCGCCATGCGGATCGCGCCGTCGAGGCGGATGACCTCGCCGTTGAGCATCGGGTTGGCCACGATGTGCGCGGCCAGCGCGCCGAACTCCGACGGGTGCCCCAGGCGCGACGGGTGCGGCACCTGCGTGCCCAGCGCCGTCTTGACGTCCTCGGGGAGCGCCGCGAGCAGCGGGGTGTCGAACAGGCCGGGCGCGATCGTCACCACGCGGATGCCGATGCCGGCCAGGTCGCGCGCGATCGGCAGCGTCATGCCCACCACGCCGCCCTTGGACGCCGAGTACGCGGCCTGCCCGATCTGCCCGTCGAACGCCGCCACCGACGCGGTGTTGACGATGACGCCGCGCTCGCCGTCCACCGGGTCGGCCGCGGCCATCCGCTCGGCGGCCAGTCGGATGACGTTGAACGTGCCGATCAGGTTGATCTCGATGATCCGGCTGAACTGGTCGAGCGGGAACGGGCCCTGCTTGCCGTAGGTCTTGATGCCGTTGCCGGTGCCTGCGCAGTTGACGGTCACCCGCAGCTGCCCCAGCCCGGCCGCGACGTCGAGCGCCGCCGTGACCTCCTCGGCGCTGCGCACGTCGGCCGGGGCGAAGCGCACGTTCTCGCCCAGCTTGTCGGCGACCTCGGCGCCGTCGGAGCGCGGCAGGTCGAGGACGACCACCTTCGCGCCCGCGTCGAGCAGCTTCTCCACGGTGGCCAGGCCCAGGCCGGACGCCCCGCCTGTGACGAGCGCGACGGAGCCGTTGATGTCCATACCGCGGACTGTAGCAGTCAGTGCTGACGGTTAGCGCCGCAGTCAGCGCCGCCACTCACCGGTGAACCCCGGCTCGCGCTTCTCCAGGAACGCCACGAACGCCTCGGCCACGTCGGCGCCCATGAGGTTGACCGCCTGGGCCAGCGCCTCGCGGTCGAGCGCCTGCTCGAAACCCATCGACGCCGACTCGTCGAGCAACCGCTTCGTGGACGCCAGCGCCACCGGCGGGCCCGCGGCCAGGCGCGCCGCGAGCTCGTCGACGACCTTGTCCAGCTCCCCGACCGGCACGACCCGGTTGACCAGCCCGATCTCCGCGGCCCGGGGCGCATCGATGATGTCGCCGAGCAGGCACAGCTCCTTGGCCCGGTGCAGCCCGATCCGCCGCGGCAGCAGCCAGCTCCCGCCGAAGTCCACCGACAGGCCGCGCCTGGCGAAGATCTCGGAGAACCGGGCCCGGTCCGACGCGATCACCAGGTCGCAGCCCAGAGCGAGGTTGAGCCCCGCGCCGACGGCCACCCCGTCCACCTTCGCGATCACCGGCACCCGGATCCGGTGCAGCGCCGCCGCGCAGCGGTTGACGACCTCCATGCCGTCGAGCGGGTGCGCGTCGGTCGCGCCGGCGCTCAGGTCGGCACCCGAGCTGAAGTTGCCGTCCGCGCCGGTGACGACCACCACCCGCACCTGCGGGTCGGCGTCGGCCTCGGTGAACGCGACGAGCAGCGCGGCGAAGGTGGCGCGGTCGATCGCGTTCTTCTTCTCCGGCCGGTCGATGGTGATCGTCAGCACGCCGTCCCTACACGCCACCCCAACCGCCACACCGCCGACCCTATCCCCCCACCCTCCGCCCGCTCACACACATCGTCACAGCCTCACACACACGACCGGCCGGGTGCGCGGCCGCCACGCGGTGTGTGTGTGCGGCTGGCCGGCGCGTCATGAGGCGACGGGGGCGCGGGTGGGGACCGGGGCGTAGAGGGTCGAGCGCTGGGCCAGGCGGCGGCCGGCCGACGCGGCGATGGCCGCGAACCCGTCGGCGTCCAGCGCCTGGCCGTGCGCGGCCCCGGCGGCCCGGCTGATGTTCTCGTCCATCAGCGTGCCCCCGAGGTCGTTCACCCCGGCGCGCAGCAGCTGCCCGGAGCCCACGGCGCCGAGCTTCACCCAGGACGCCTGGACGTTGTCGATCAATCCGCGGTAGGCGATCCGCGCCACGGCGTGCATGAGGACCACCTCGCGCCAGGTCGGCCCGCGGCGGGCGGCGCGCTTGAGGTAGATCGGCGCGGCCATGTGCACGAACGGCAGCCCGACGAACTCGGTGAACCCGCCGGTCTCGCGCTGCAGCGCCCGGGTGCGCACGAGGTGACGCGCCCAGTGCAGCGACTGCTCGACCGAGCCGAACATGATCGTGACGTTGGAGCGCAGGCCGATCGAGTGCGCGGTGCGGTGCGCGTCCAGCCACTCCTCGGTGTCGATCTTGTCGGGGCAGAGGATCGCGCGGATCTCGTCGTCGAGGATCTCCGCGGCGGTGCCGGGCAGGGACGCGAGCCCGGCGTCGCGCAATCGCCGCAGGTAGTCGGCCAGCGGCTCACCGAGCCGCCGCGCCCCCTCGGTGACCTCCAGCGCGGTGAACCCGTGGATGTGGATGTCCGGGACGGCGTCGCGCACGGCGCGGGTGACGTCGAGGTAGAACTCGCCGTCGAAGCTCGGGTGGATGCCGCCCTGCAGGCACACCTCGGTGGCGCCCAGCTCCCACGCCTCGCGGGCGCGGGCGGCGACGTCGTCGAGGGTGAGCAGGTAGGGCTTGCCGCGCAGGTTCAGCGACAGCGGGCCTTTCGAGAAGCCGCAGAACGTGCACCTGTAGGTGCAGACGTTGGTGTAGTTGATGTTGCGGTTGACGACGTAGGTGACGGTGTCGCCGGCGGTCTCGGCGCGCAGCTCGTCGGCCAGCGCGGCCACCGCGCGCACCTCCGGCCCGCGCGCGGAGAACAGCGTGACCAGCTCGTCGACGCCCGGCTCCTGCCCGGCGCGCACCCCGTCGAGCACCTCGTGCACGGGTCCTTTGCTCTGCGCACCCATACGCATCAGCGGCTCGCGCGGCGGCGAGACCGCACCGATCAGCACCTGCGGGGTGGCATCGGCGCCGGAGTACCACGCCGTCGACCGCCGCCCCACCTGCACGACCTCGGCGCCCGTGCCGACGTTGGCCGCGGCGGCGTGCCGCTCGGGCCAGGTCGCGCCCGGGTCGTCGCGGCCGAGCGCCTCGGCGTCGGAGCGGTCGAGCACGGGGAACCGCAGCGCCGGATCGAGCCAGCGGTCCGGATCCAGCGCGTACTCGGGGTAGATCGTGAGCCGGGGCGCCAGCGCCAGGCCGCGCTCCTCGGTCGCCGCCCGCAGCACGTCGATCGCCGGCCAGGGGCGTTCGGGGTTGACGTGGTCGGCGGTGACGGGCGAGACCCCACCCCAGTCGTCGATACCCGCGTCGAGCAGCCCCCCCAGCTGCGACTCGTCGGAGAGGTTGGGCGGCGCCTGCACGTGCACGTCGGGAGGCAGCACCAGCCGGGCCAGCGCGATGGCGGCCAGGTGGTCGTCGGCCGGGCACGCGGGCCACGAGCGCATCCCGGTGCCGGGCTTGGGCAGGAAGTTCTGCACGATCACCTCCTGCACGTGCCCGTGCCGGCGGTGCGCCGCGGCGATGGCGAGCAGGGCGTCGTGCCGGTCGCGCGCGGTCTCCCCGATCCCGACGAGGATCCCGGTGGTGAACGGGACCGCCAGCTCCCCCGCGGCCTCCAGGGTCGCGAGCCGCCGGGCCGGGTCCTTGTCGGGGGCGCCGCGGTGCGCGACGAGGTCGGGCCGCAGCGACTCGATCATCATCCCCTGCGACGGCGCCACCTCCCGCAACGCCGCCAGCTCGGCCTTCGTCAGAGCGCCGGCGTTGGCGTGCGGCAGCAGGCCGGTCTCCTCAAGCACGAGCCGGCACATCGCCGTCAGGTACTCGACGGTGGAGTTGTAGCCGTGCTCGGTGAGCCACGACCGCGCCGCCGGGTAGCGCTCCTCCGGCTGCTCACCGAGGGTGAACAACGCCTCGTGGCAGCCCGCCTCCGCGCCGCTGCGGGCGATCGCCAGCACCTCGTCGGGGGTCAGGTACGGCGCCGGCAGGTGCGCGGGCGCGGTGGCGAAGGTGCAGTACCCGCAGCGGTCCCGGCACAGCCGGGTCAGCGGGACGAAGACCTTCGGCGAGTAGGTGACGCGGGTGCCGGCGCGGACCTCGCGCGCCCGGGCGGTGAGCTCGGCCAGGGGCAGGTCCAGCAGGTGTGTCACGTCAGCTCCTCGTTCGCGGTGACGACGCCCCGACGTTACGTGTCGCTGCGGTACTCACGGGAGGAGCGCCCGGACCTGTTCGGGATCCGGCCCGCCAGGTTCGATCAGCACGATGGCGTCGTCGAAGCCGGCCTCCGCGTAGCGCCGGAGCTGCTCGCCGACGGGGCCGAGGTCGGCGATTCCGGACAGCCGGATGGTGCACACCATCGCCCGTCGGCCGCCGGCCGCCCGGTACCGGCCGAGGGCGGCGATCATCTGGTCGGTCGTGCGGCGGTCGGCGGAGGCCAGCCAGCCGTCGAAGTGCCGGGCCGCCTTCTCGACGTTCGCGCCCCACGAACCGAGGAGCAGCGGCGGGGTGGCCGCAGGGGCGGGCGCGAGGTCGGCGCGCTCGTCGCGCCCGTGGGCGAGCAGGACCCGCAGCCGCGCCAGGTTCTGGTCGAAGGTGCGGAAGCGCGCGGCGTGGTCGCGGTCGAAGGTGGCGAAGTCCGCCTCGTTCCACCCGGGGCTGACGCCGAGAGTCAGGCGGTCACCGCACACGGACCGAAGCGACAGGATCCGGTGGGCGAGGTCGGCGGGATGGTGCAGCGGGACCTGCACCGTGGCCGTTCCCACCTCCACGCCCGCGCCATCGGTGGCGGTGGCCGTGGCCGCCGCCGCCAGCGTCACGAACGGGTCCGGGACCAGGTAGCCGCGCCCGATCACCTGATGTATCCACAGGCTCTCGAACCCGGCGCCAACCAGGCGTCTCGCCCACTCGGCGACCGGATGCGGCGGTGCCGTCGACAGGTGGGCGAGCGACGCACCCAGTCTCACGTGTGCTCGTTCCGGTCTGCATCAAGGTTCACTCCGCAAGCTCCGTTCAGACGCGAACCGCGCGTACCAGCGCAGCGCGTCTGGGTCGTCGACCGAGGCGATGTTCGCGGCCTTCTCCAGCGGCCTGCCGGTCAGCAGCTTCTTGATCGGGACCTCGAGTCGCTTGCCGGTCAGCGTGTGCGGCACGGCCGGCGCCTCGAGGATCTCGTCGGGGACGTGCCGGGGCGTCAGCCGCGTGCGCAACGTGCTGACGATCTTCTGCTTCAGCTCGTCGTCCAGCGCGTGCCCGGGCGCCGGGACGACGAACAGCCCCAGCCAGTACCTGTCGTCGGGCAGGTCGATGCCGATCACCAGCGTCTCGGTGATCTCCGGCATGGTCTCCAGCACGTCGTAGAAGTCGCTGCTGCCCAGCCGCACGCCCTGGCGGTTGAGCGTCGAGTCCGACCGGCCGTGGATGGATACCGAGCCGTCGGAGTGCATCGTCACCCAGTCCCCGTGCCGCCACACGCCGGGCCAGGTCTCGAAGTACGACTCGGTGTAGCGCTCCGCGTCCGGGTCGTTCCACAGCGACACCGGCATCGACGGCATCGGCTGGGTGACGACGAGGTCACCCACCGAGTCGAGCACCGGCGTGCCGTCCTCGTCCCAGGCCGCGCAGTCGACGCCCGCGATCTTGCCGCCGATCCGGCCCACCTGGACGGGGGTGTACTCGTTGGCCCCGACGAAGCACCCGCTGATGTCGGTGCCCCCGCTGGTCGAGTCGATCCGCAGACCTGGGTCGACGCCGGCGCTGACGTGCTCCATCACCCAGTGGTAGCCGGCCGGGGGCAGCGCCGAGCCGCTGACCATGAGGTGCCGCAGCCGGCTCAGGTCCCAGTGCTCCCGGGGCGAGACGCCCGAGTTGGCCGAGGCCGTGATCACCGCGGCCCCGAGGCCCATGACGTCCGCTCCGGTGCGGGCCGCGACCTCCCATACCGCGCCCGCCGGGAAGCCAGGGCTGCCCTCGTACAGCACCATGGATGCGCCTTGGGTGAGCACGTCCATCTGGATGTTCCACAGCGCCCAGCCGGTGGAGGAGTACATGAAGTACCGCTCGCCCTCGCGCATCCCGGCGTAGAGCCCGGACCACTTGAGCGCCTCCAGCGTGATGCCGCCGTGGGAGTGCACCAGACCCTTGGGCAGCCCCGTCGTGCCGGAGGTGAACAGCACCCACAGCGGGTGCGAGAACTCGACCTGCTCGAACTCCAGCGGAACATCCGGGGCCATCAGCTCGTCCCACGGTGTCGAGCCCTCGGGGTGCGGCCGGTCGAACACGTACGGGACGTGCACGACGTGCCGCAAGGTCGGGAGCTTCTCGCGTAGCTGCGCGACGACCTCGCCGCGGTCGACGTCCTTGCCGTTCCAGTGGTAGCCGTCCGCCGCGACGAGCACGGTGGGCTCGAGCTGCGCGAGGCGACCGATGGTGCCCTCGGCGCCGAAGTCCGGCGAGCAGCACGCCCACACCGCACCGACGGCAGCGGCGGCGAGCGAGGCGATCACCGCGTGCTCGGTGTTCGGCAGGTAGGCACCGACCCGGTCCCCGGGCTGCACCCCGGCCCGCCGCAGCCACCCGGCCGCCGCGGCCACCGAGCGGCGCAGCTCACCGAAGGTGATCTCGCGCGCCGGGTGACCGCCCTCCCGGACGCACACCAGCGCGGGGGCGTCGTCGGCCCCGTTGCGCAGCGAGTGCTGCGCCCAGTTCAATCGCGCGCCGGTGAACCAGCGGGTGTGCGGCATCTCCTCGGCGGTGCGCACCTGGCGCCACGGCGCGGAGAAGTCGACCTCGTAGTAGTCGACGATCGAGATCCAGAACCGGTCCAGGTCCTCGACCGACCACGCCCAGAGCGCGTCGTGGTCGGGGAACGGCCGGCCCTCGCGGCGCTCCAACCAGGTCAGGTACTCGCGCAGCGCGGAGCCCTCGATGCGGGCCGGCGTCGGGGTCCAGAGCGTGGCGGTCATCTGCACCGCCGCACCGTGCGAGCGTCCATGGACCGAACATAGCGGCCCCGCGCCGCCGGTTATCGGTTCCTCCTGCGCGGTTGAGGAGGAATTGATAATCACCTGAGATCGAGTTGAGGTGGCCGGAAAACAATGACGTGCGCCCGAGCGTCGTTCTGTACGCTCGCCCATCCTGCTGGAACGCGGCTGGAACGCCAGCCAGGGCTGCACGACCTGTTCCACCCGGACCGTCAGCCAGACCTGCGCTCCTCGGAGGGCCGGACCACTCGACGATGACTTCTTCTGGAGGCCGAACGCAATGAAGCTCGCTCTCTACCTTCCGACTTTCCGCGACGAGGTGACGGTCTCCGAACTCGAGGACCTCACCGCGCTCGCCGAGGATCTCGATTTCGACTCCGTCTGGACGCTCGACCGGGTCTTCGTGCCGGAGAGCTCCGACCGCACGGAGCTGCAGTACCCGTTCGGCATGATGAAGGACTTCCCCAACGGTCTGCCGGTCATCTCGCGGGGCAAGTGGTTCCAGGGCTGGCCGCTGATCCCGTGGCTCGCCGCGAAGACCACGAAGCTGCGGATCGGCATGAGCATCACCAACACGCCGTTCCGCGGGTCGGCCGTCCTCGCCACCGAGCTGGCCACCGTCGACCACCTCTCGGGCGGCCGGCTCAACGTCGGCGTCGGCTCCGGCTGGATGCCCGAGGAGTTCGCCGCCGCCGGCGTGCCCGACTTGTTCGCGCGCCGGCACGCCCACGTGCGCGACACGCTCGAGGTCATGCAGGGCATCTGGAACAACGAGCTCTACGAGCACCACAGCGAGTTCGCGGACTTCCAGCTCGGCGGCTTCGGCCACAAGCCGCTCCAGAAGCCCCTGCCGATCTTCTTCTCCGGCCTGAACGACCCGCAGCGCTCGGCCAAGCGCATCGCGAAGTACGGCCTCAACGGCTGGATCGGCATCCAGGACTCGCCGGACGACATCCGGCGCTGGAAGGGGGAGATGGAGCGGGAGCTCAACGAGCTCGGCCGCGGGTTCCCCGACGGCTTCGAGATGTCCAGCATGATCTTCTTCGTCATCACCGACGAGCCGCTGGACCAGAGCGCCGCCGGCAAGGTCACGAACCTGCTGGCGGGCACCGCCCAGCAGATCGAGGACCGGCTCAAGGCCTACAAGGAGGCCGGGATGACGATGCCGCTGCTGTGGCCGCCGTTCCGCGACGTGCCGACGTCCAAGACCCTCGACGACCTCAAGCGCCTGACCGAGGAGATCATGCCGAAGGTCAACGCCAGCTGATCGCTGCCTCGCACGAGCCGAGCCCACGCCTCATGGCGTGGGCTCGTCCGTGTCAGGGCGTTCCCGTCGCGGCCCAGCCGGTCCAGGTGTTGACCTCGATCGAGACGACCGGGCCGCGCGGGCGGCGCTGCACGTAGGCCGGGTAGCGGGCCGCGAGCGCGTCGACGGCCTCGTCGGCAACGTCGGCCCCGGGGTCCAGGACGGTGGCGGTGCCGTCGGCGCGGGCCCACCACAGCCGGGACCAGTCGTCGTCGTAGACGTCGACGAGCAGGCACACCGACGGCCGGGCGGCGATGTTGTCCAGCCGCCGCAGCCGGGTCGTGGTCTTCGGCTTGTCGTCGACGACGAACACGATCCGCTCGCCGAGGACGGCGAAGGTGACCGGCACCAGGTGCGGCACGCCGGCCGCCGAGACGGTGGCCAGCCGGGCGACCCGCGCGCCGGCGAACCGGGCTCGGGCCGCTGTCGCGGAAAGGCGCATCAGGACGGCGTCCACGGGTCGGTCACGGCGGGAACCTCCCCGGCAGCGGGTGGACGGTCGGGCTGCCCGTTGCCCGATTCTGCCCTGACGTCGCGCCGGGCACCTCTGCGGGCCCCGGCTCGGCGCTCTCCACGGATGCTCGACCCTGACCGTTGTCGGGACGCTCCCGGACCGGCACGATCAGGCCCGGAGGTCCTCATGGGTGAGCGTCCGCAGACCCGCGTCCTCGTGGCCGACGACGACGAGCGGGTGCGCACCGTCGTGTCCTGGCAGCTGGAGGCCGACGGGTTCGCCGTCGAGCACGCCGCCGATGGTCGCGACGCCCTGGACCGCATCGCCGGCAACCGCCCCGACCTCGTGGTGCTCGACCTGTCGATGCCGGGCCTGGGCGGGCTGGACGTGCTGCGCCGCGTGCGCCAGGACGAGGCCCGCGGCGCGGGCGGCCCCGTCCCGCTGCCGGTGATCGTGCTGTCCGGGCGCAGCGGCGAGACCGACCGGATCGTCGGGCTCGACCTCGGCGCCGACGACTACCTCGTCAAGCCGTTCTCCCCCGGCGAGCTGGCCGCGCGGGTGCGGTCGCTGCTGCGCCGCAGCGGGGGCGCGCGGGCCACGGCGCGCACGGCCGTCGGCGGCCTGACCGTCGACACCGCCACCCGCGACGTCGTCGTCGACGGGCGGCACGTCGAGCTCACCGCCCGCGAGTTCGACCTGCTCGCGTTCCTCGCCCACCATCCCCGCCAGGTGTTCAGCCGCGCCCAGCTGCTGGAACAGGTGTGGCGCAGCGCGCCCGGCTGGCAGGGCGAGGCGACCGTCACCGAGCACGTCCACCGCATCCGTCACAAGATCGAGATCGACCCGGCCGGGCCGCGGCGCCTGCGCACCGTGCGCGGTGTCGGATACCAGCTGGAGCCGTGACGCGATGGAGTCCGCCGCCGCCCGAGCTGCCGAATCGCCCGACTCGCCCTACCGGATCGCCCGACTCGCGGAGGAGCTCGACCACGCCGACAGCCTCGGCCTGCTGCACCGCCAGACCCGGGTGCTGGAGCTGATCGCCTCCGGCGCGGCCCTGCCCGCGGTGCTCGACGCCGTCACCGAGGCGCTGGAGCAGCTCATCCCCGGCTCGCGCTGCTCGGTGCTGCTGCTCGACCCGGCCACCCAGACGCTGCACCACGGCGCGGCGCCGTCGCTGCCCGCGGCGTACTCGGCGGCGATCGACGGCCTGCGCATCGCCGAGGACGCCGGTTCCTGCGGCGCCGCCGCGCACCTCGACACCGAGATCGTCGCCCGCGACATCGCGCACGACCGGCGCTGGGTCGCGTTCCGGGACCTGGCGCTGCCGCACGGGATGCGGGCGTGCTGGTCGAGCCCGATCCGCGGGCGCGTCGCCGGCGCCACGGCCGGCAGCGTGCTGGGCACCTTCGCCGTCTACCACGACCGCCCGCACCTGCCCGACGCCCGCGAGCGCCGCCTCGTCGAGCGCTTCGCGCACCTGTCGGCCGTCGCGATCGAGCACGCCGGGCTCTACGGGGCGCTCGCGGCGAGCGAGGAGCGGTTCCGCCGGGCGTTCGAGGACAACGCCGTGGGGATGGCGCTCACCGCGCCCGACGGGCGGTTCGGGCGGGTCAACCGGGCGCTGGCGGAGATGCTCGACCGGTCCGAGGACGAGCTGCTCGCCGCCGACCTGCCCGCGCTCCTGCACCCCGACGCCGACGCCGGCGCGACCACCGCCCTCACCCGCCTCGTCACCGGCCCGGGCGACCCGGTGCAGTTCGAGACCGTGCTGCGGCGCAGCGACGGCGGGGCCGTGCGGGTCGGGGTCACCGCGTCGCTGGTGCGCGGGGCGGACGGCACGCCGCTGCACCTCAACGTCAACGTCCTGGACGTCACCGCCCGCCGCGCCGCCGAGGCCGAGCGCCGCGCGCGCCGCGACGCCGAACTGGCCCGCTCCGCCGCCGAAGCGGCGAGCCGGGCGAAGTCGCTGTTCGTCTCCGCGCTCAGCCACGAGCTCCGCACCCCGCTGCAGGCGATCACCGGGTTCACCGAGCTGCTCGGCACCCTCGACCTGCCGCCCGAGCGCCGCCGCGCCGCACTCGGGCACATCGCGGGGGCGTCGTCGCACATCCTGTCGCTGGTCGACGACGTCCTGGACATCGCCAAGATCGAAGCAGGCGCGCTGCCGCTGCACGTGGCCGACCTCGACGTCGCGACGGTGCTGCACGAGGTCGTCGAGCTGCTCGCGCCGGTGGCGGCGGAGCGGGCGGTCACCGTGTCCGCCGATCCGGTCACCTGCACGGTGCGCGCCGACGCGCGGCGGCTGCGGCAGATACTGATCAACCTCGTGACGAACGGGGTGCGCTACAACGAGCGCGGCGGCCGGGTGCGGCTCGCGGCGGAGGCCGCCGACGGAAGCGTGGTCGTGCGGGTCACCGACTCCGGCCCCGGCATCGCCCCGGAGCTGGTGGCGCGGTTGTTCGTGCCGTTCGACCGGCTCGGCGTGGAGGGCGGCCCGGGCGTCGGGCTGGGGCTCACCCTGGCCCGCGGCCTCACCGAGGCGATGGGCGGGCGGCTCACGGTCGACAGCACCCCCGGCCGGGGCACCACCGTCGCCGTGACCCTCCCGGCCGCCGCCCCCCCGTCCTGAACCGCGTAGCCCTTGGCAGCAAAGCCACTTTCACGCCATCTCCTGGCGTGAAAGTGGCTTTGCTGCCACGACGGTCAGTGCGCCGGCTCGACGACCATCCACGCGGCCGGGATCCGGTCGAGGCCGAAACGGACCACCATCCGCACGTCGTTGCGGATCTTCTGCTCGTGCTCGTGGCGGGCGAGCGGCCACAGGCACCGGCAGCGCATCAGGTCGCGCCCGTCGCGCACGCAGTGCAGCACGCCGAGCGCGCGCAGGGCGTTGACCAGCGTGACCGTCGACGTGGACGGCGCCGGGACCGTCTGCGCCGCGAGGTTGCGGGTGACCAGCTTCGTCGTCCCCGGGTGGTGCAGCTGCTCCAGCAGGCGCGGGGTGAGCACCAGCTCCATCGCGCGGTCGCCCTCCACCGAGCGGCGCGCCAGCCGGTTGGCGACCTCGGCGACGTCGTCACAGATGCCGGCCGCCTCGCGGGCGCGCCAGTACAGGGCAGGCCCGAACGACATCGACACCCGCCGCTCGGCTTCCTGGCGCCACGCCGGGCCGGCGATCGCGCAGGCCTCGTCGACCGCGATCTGGAGCCGGTCGCGCGCCGCGGACGCGGACCGGGGCAGGATCGCGGCCGCGCGCGGCACCGGATCGCCCTTGTCGATCACGTTCCCACCCGGCGGGACTGAGCCTGACCTAAGTGGGTTCACACGAACAGGGTGACAGATCACCCCGTCGATGCACTAGATCTTTGCCGGTTGCCTGACGATCACGATGGGTGGTCGTCGCTCACCGTAGCGGGGATGTCGCCCTCCCCGAGCGAGCGACACACCGCGTGACGAGTGATCACGACAGTGCCGGCGTCCGGCGCGGCCGGGGCTACGCGGCGTCGGCCCAGAGCTCGAGGGCGATGTTGTCGGGGTCGCGGAACTCCAGCAGGCAGCCCAGCCCGATGTCCTTGACGCCGTCGTGCGCCACACCCAGCTCGTCGAGCCGTGCGGCCGCCGCGTCGAGATCGGCGCGCGAGCCCAGCTTGAACGCCAGGTGGTCCAGGCCCGCCCGGTTCTCGTCGAACACGTCACCGCCCGGCGCCACCGGGCGCAGGCCGAAGAACCCGCCCGGCATCTGGTAGACGACCCCACCGAACAGCCACCAGTGCGCGTCGCGGGTGGCCTGGTCGGCGTCGGCGGGCAGTTCGAACGCGACCGGCAGCCCGAGCACGTCGTCGTAGAACCGCTTCGAGCGGGCGATGTCGGTGACGGTGATGCGGACGTGAGAGAACGCAGTGATCGGAAGCGACATGCGCATATTTTCCACGCTGCGCCACTCGATATCGCGGCGACCTAGTGTCGGGCGGGTGTCAGCCGTGGATGAGCCCGTCGTCGTGGTCGGCGCCGGACCCGTCGGGCTGGCGAGCGCGCTGGCCCTGCGCGCCCGCGGGCACGAGGTTCTGGTCGTCGAGGCCGAACCCGAGCATCGGGAACGGGCCGGCAGCCGGGCGATCTTCGTGCACCGCGAGTCGCTGCAACTGCTGGAGGCCTTCTGCCCCGGCCTCGGGCACCGGGTCGCCGCCGCCGGGCTGGCCTGGCCGATCCGGCGCAGCACCTTCCGCGGCCGCGACGTGTACCGCCGCGAGTACCCGCCGCTGCCCCCCGGGACGCTGCCACCGTCGACGAGCCTGCCGCAGGTGCGCACCGAGGACCTGATGCTGGCGGCCTGCCGCGACGCCGGCGTCGAGTTCCGGTGGGGGTGTCCGGTCACCGGCGTGCTGGTGGACGGCGGCGGCGTCGCGGTATCGGTCGCGGGCGGCGGGGCGCTGCGCACCCCGTACGTCGTCGCCGCCGACGGGGCCCGCTCGGCGGTGCGCGCGGCGCTGGGCATCGAGCTGACCGGCAGCCGGTCCGAGGCGCCGTTCGTGATCGTGGACGTCGCCGAGCCCGACGAGCCCGCGACGGTGTGCGAGCGCGTCTTCCACTACGAGCACCCGGCCGTCGACCGGCGCAACGTGCTGCTCGTGCCGTTCGCGGGCGGCCGGCGCGTCGATCTGCAATGCCGCGCGAACGACGACGCCGCGGCGTTCGCGAGTCCGGGCGGCGTGCGCGACTGGGTGGCGCGGGTGCTCGACCCGCGGTACGCCGAGCGGGTCACGTGGGTGTCGACCTACCGATTCCTGCAGGTCCTCGCCGACCGGTTCGCCGACCCGGTCGGACGGGTGCTGCTGGCCGGGGAGGCCGCGCACCTGTTCGCGCCGTTCGGGGCGCGCGGGATGAACTCCGGGATCGTCGACGCGGCGAGCGCGGCCGCCGCGATCGACACCGGCCTGCGGGAGGGCCACGCCGCGGCCGGACGCGCGGCCGTCGCCGCCTTCGCCGCCGACCGGCGCGACGCCGCCGAGTACAACCGGGCCGCCGCCGGCGCGGCGCTCGCGCACATGCGGGCCGAGCGCCCGCTGCTGCGGCTGCGGCGCCGGCTCGCCGCGGCCGTCGCGCCGCGTTCCACCCGCGCCGGGGCGTGGCTGGACACCGCCCCGTACGGGCCGCGGATCGGGCGGGTGCGCGGGGGCGGCCGGTACTGACGCCCGAGCCGGTCTTGACGTCCCGTCGGGCGCGCGGGGCGTCGGCGCACCCGGCGGCCCATGATCGACGGTTGGGGACGCGGCGCCGCACCCCCCCCGGCCGCCCGGCCCCAACCCCCGATCACCGCCCCGCCGCCCCCCCGGTCAACAGCGGGAACCCGATCACAGCAAAGATCA
>JBQTJE010000080.1:0-26764 GCA_052387455.1 Pseudonocardia sp. | reverse complement strand
CCAGCCCGGCGAAGACCTTCACCGCGCGCAGCCTGCGGTCCTGCGCCAGCCGGTCCGCATCGCGATCTTCCGGAGTTCCCATGTCGCCGGCCCCGCCCGTCAGCTCGACACCGATCCGATCGTCAGGGGCACCTCGGTGCGCTCGCCGTCGCGGATGAGGGCGAGCTGCGCCTGCTGGCCCGGTTCGCTGTCGCGCAGGACGCCGAGCAGCTCCTCGACGCTGCCGACCTCGCGTCCGGCGAGCCCGACCAGCACGTCGCCCGGCCGGACGCCGGCCACGGCCGCGGGCCCGCCGGGGGAGACGTCGAGCACCAGCGCGCCGTCGGTGTCGACGCCGAGGGCCTGGCGGATCTGCGGGGTCAGCCGCCCGAGCGAGACACCGAGGAACGGGTGGGTGGCCGTCCCGTCGACGAGGAGCTGGTCGGCGATGTCGACGGCGGTGGCCGCGGGGATGGCGAACCCGATCGACACCGCGCCCGCGGCCGGCGGGATGTAGGCCTCGTTGATCCCGATGACACATCCGGTGAGGTTCAGCAGAGCTCCCCCGGAGTTGCCGGGCGAGATCGCCGCGTCGGTCTGGATGAGGTCCACCAGCGCGCGGGACTGCGCGGCCGAGCCGGGGATCTGGCGGTCGAGCGCGGAGACGATGCCCGCGGTGACGGTGCCCTCGAAGCCCAGCGGGCTCCCGATCGCCAGCACGGTCTCACCCGGCCGCGGCGGCGCCGGGCAGTACTGCGGCACGGGCAGCCCGGTCCGTACGGTGCGGACGACGGCGAGGTCGGTGACCAGGTCGGTGGCGAGCACCTCACCGGGGGAGGACGTGCCGTCCGCGAAGCCGATCGTGACGTCGGTCGCGTCGCCGACCACGTGCGCGTTGGTGATCACGACGTCCGGCCGGTAGACGACGCCGCTGCCCGCGCCCGTGCCCGTGCGGACGGTGACGACGCTGGGCGCCAGCCGCTCGACGACGTCGGGCAGCGTGCTCGCTCCGGCCGGCGGGGCTGCGGGCGGAGGCTGGGCCGGCGCGGCGGGTGCGCACGCGGTGGCGGCGACCACGCACGCGGCGAGCAGGAGCGGGGTCGCACAGCGCACGTCAGCCTCCGAAACCGGGCCGGGCCCTCGGTCGCGATCGTCAGGACGGACAGTACGCCGAGTGTCGTCGACGCCCGGATCTCAGCCGGACGCCACGGTCGCGCCGTACAGGTAGGCCTCGGTCTCGTACTCCTCGTACCGGTCGTAGGTCACCGGCGCGTAGTCGTCCTCGGCGAGCCGGTGGAACTGGCCGACCGTGCCGCTCGCCCGCACGACGTCGCCGACCTGCGCCGCCACCGGCTCGGTCGTCATGACGAGCAGGCTGTCCTCGCCGAACTCGGCGCCACCGATTTCGATGCTGCGCGGGTCGATCACGGCGGTCACCGAGGCGGTCACCGTGACCTGCCGGCCGAGGTACTCGCCCTCGTAGAAGTTGTCCGGCTCGACGATCTCCTCGACGGTCGCGCCGCGGTCCGGGCCCGCGGAGCCGTCGGCGGGGGCGCCACAGCCGCCGAACACGGCGGCGGCGAAAGCGCAGGCGACCAGCGTGCGGCCCACCCGCAGCGGGGACACGGCATCACGGTTCATGGTCGTCGGACTACCCGCAACCGTTGCGGGGTAGTCACGTTCGGACGGGTCGGCGACAGTGCGGAGGACGGCGTGGCACGGACCAGGGCGAGATGGGCGATCACGGCCGCGACGGTGGTGACGCTGCTGGCCGGCTGCAGCGCCGGGCAGCAGGCACAGACCGCGCAGCAGGCGGGATCGAGCGGCGGCGCGGCCGGGGCGGTCGGGACGATGCTGTTGCGCGACGCCGTGATCACCTACGACGGACCGATCCCCGCGGGCGAGGTGTACCGGGTCGGGCAGGACGCGCCGCTCCAGGTGACGATCGTCAACGACACGACGGGTCGGGTCGCCGAGGCGCCGGTCGACCGGCTGGTGGCGGTGCGCAGCCCGATCGCCACGTCCGGCCGGATCACCGGCGACGCGGTGATCCCCGACGGGCAGGTGCTGACCGCGGGCTACGACGAGCCGCTCTCGTCGGTGACACCGCCCGGCACGACCGCCGTCGAGATCGTCCTGGTGGGGCTCACCGAGCCGGTTCGCGCCGGGCTGAGCTACCCCGTCGAGTTCACCTTCGAGCGGGCCGGGACGGTCCGTCTGGACCTGCCCGTCGAGTACGTGGACGTGTTGCCGCCACGCGCGTTCGAGGACGAGCTGCCCGAGGGGGACCGCACGCTGGAGACCGGCCCGGAGGTCGGCCCGCGAGAGGCGTTCGGGGAGAACTGACCTGACCGCCGCCGGGCCCGCGTCAGCTCGCCGTGGTCCAGCCCAGCGCCCACACGTCCGCGTCGGGCACCTCGCCGCCGGCCACCGCGAAAGCCGTCAGCGCGGGTGCGAGGGCGCGCCGCCGGGCCGGCGGCATCCGTTCGAGGATCGCGGCGACCGCGGCACGTCGGTGGCCCATCACCTCCTGCACGAGCGCCCGGCCCGCGTCGGTGAGCGCGAGGACGAGGTGGCGGCGGTCGGCGGGGTCGTCGCTGCGGTGCAGCAGGCCGGCGACCACGAGCCGGTCGACGGCGCGGGTGGCGTTGGACGGGTGCACCCCCAGCCCGGCGGCGACGGCGCCGAGGTTGAGCGTGCCCCGGCTGGCGACCATCACCAGCACCCGTAGCTGCGGCAGCGTCACCCGGTCCTGCACCGCCGCGACCGACTGCGCGCTCACCGCGACGAGCACCCGCGCCGAGGCCAGCACCGCCTCGACCGCGTCCGGTCCGGCGCCGAGCTCCTCGTCCGCCACCATGCGGGACAGTCTGCACGACACCAACCGTTGCGGCTGCGCAGCGGTGGGTTCGGCATCCCCCGATCGGGTACCCCCGCGGCGTGCGGCACGACGACGATCCCCGACCGCGCGACGACGCCGCCCGCAGCCTCGCTGTCCGGATCCCGGCGGCGGTCGCGGCCTTCCTCGGACGCCCCCGACCCTGCTGGCCGCAGGGGGTCCGGGTGCCGCGGGTCGTCGTCGCCATGCTCGCGGCCGTGGGCACGCTGGGGGCGCTGCTGGTCGTGCCCGCCGCGGGGCTGGTGGGTGCGGCGGTCGCCGCCGCACCCGTCCCGCGCGGGCTGGTCGCGGGGGTGGACCGGATCCCGCTCGCCACCGTGCTCACCGACGCCGAGGGCGTGCCGTTCGCGCGGATCTTCGACCAGTACCGGCGCCCGGTCGACGAGGCGGAGATCGCCGGTTCGACGAAGGCCGCCGTGCTCGCCATCGAGGACCGCCGCTTCCTCGCCCACGACGGCGTGGACGTGCCGGGGATCCTGCGCGCGCTGGTGGACAACACCCTGACCGGCGGCAACCCGCTCTCCGGGCAGGGAGCCTCCACGATCACCATGCAGTACGTCAAGAACCACCGCCTGTACACCGCGGGCGACGCCGACGAGCAGGAGGCGGCGACGGCGGACACCCTGGGCCGCAAGCTCCTCGACGCCCGCGCGGCGCTCGCGCTGGAACGCGAGCTGACCAAGCCGGAGATCCTGGCGCGCTACCTCAACACCGTGTACTTCGGCAACGGCGCGTACGGCATCGGCGCCGCCGCCCGCACCTACTTCGACGCGGAGCCCACCGACCTCACGCTCGCGCAGTCGGCGCTGCTCGCCGGGGTGGTCCGCGCGCCGGGCCGGTTCGACCCCGTCGACGAGCCCGCGGCGGCGACCGCGCGGCGCGACCTGGTGCTGGCCACGATGGAAGAGCTCGGCTCGGCGACCCCGGCGGAGGTGGCGGCGGCGCGCGCCGAGCCGCTGGGGCTGGTGGAGCCGCTGCGCACCCCGGCGCCGGGCTGCGTCGGTGCCGACCCGGGCACCGCGTTCTTCTGCCGCCACGTCCTGGACGTGCTGGGAAGTGCCGGGCTCGACCTCGCCGAGCTGCGCACCGGCGGCGACACGGTGCGCACCACCCTCGACCGCGCCGCGTCCGCCGCCGCGACCGAGGCCGCCGCCGCGCAGGCGCCCACCGCGGAGAGCCCCGGGGTGGCCAACGCGATCGCGGTCGTGGAGCCCGGCGACGCGCGGCGCGTCCTCGCGCTCGCGGCCAACCACGAGCTCGGGCCGGACGCCGAGGCCGGCCAGAGCTCGTTCCCGCTGCCGACCGCACCGGTGCCCTACGGAGCCGGGTCGACCTACAAGATCTTCACCGCGGCGGCCGCGCTGGAGGCCGGTATCGGCCTGCGGGCACCGCTGCCCGCCCCGCAGCGCTACACCTCCCGGGAGTTCGACGACGGCGGCGCGCCCTACACCGTGACCGGCGCCAACGGTGCGCCGCCCACGGTGACGCTGCAGGACGCGCTCGCGCTCTCGCCGAACACGACCTTCGTGGCGGTGCTGGACGAGCTCGGCTCGGTGGACCCCGCCGTCGACATGGCCCGGCGGCTCGGCATGCGGGAGAGCCTCGCCCTGCCCGCCGGGCCCGACGCGACGGTGGGGGAGGCGGTGCGCGCCGAGGAGCGGGCGTCGTTCACCCTCGGCCCGGTGCCGGCGATCCCGCTGGAGCTGGCCAACGTCGGCGCCACCATCGCCAGCCGCGGCACGTGGTGCCCGCCCACCGCCGTGGAGTCCGTTCGCGACGCCGCAGGGCAGGCCGTGGCGCTGCCGCGGGCCCCGTGCGAGCAGGCCGTGCCGCCGGGGCTCGCCGACACCCTTGCAGCGGGGCTCGCCCAGAGCGCCACCCGCGGCACCGCGGCGGGTGCTGCGGCCGCCGCCGGCTGGGACCGTCCGGTGCTCGCCAAGACCGGGACCACGCAGGACAGCCGCTCGGCCGCCTTCCTCGCGGCGACGCCGCAGCTCAGCGCCGCCGTGATGACCTGGTCGGACGGGAGCCCGCCGCGGCCGGTGTGCGGCAGCGACCCGCCCCGGCTGTGCGACGCGGGCACGCTCTCCGGTGGCGGGGCGCCGGCCCGCACGTGGTTCGCCGCGATGGCACCGCTGCACGAGGGCCTCGACGTCGACGCCCTGCTCCCGCCCGACCCGGCGTACCTCGGCGACCCGCCCCCCGCGCCGCCGCAGGACTCCGACGATGATTCGGACGGGGACTCCGACGGGGACTCCGACGGCGACTCGGACGGGGACTCCGACGGGGACTCCGGGGACGAGGGCTGATTCTCAGGCGCTGCGGCCGTGCGCGGGCCCCGTGCCCACCTGGGCGAGCGCGGCCAGTGCGAGGCCCCGGTGCGCGGCGACGTCGGTGCGTTCCACGAACCGGGCCAGTTCGTCGGCGGCGGTCTCGGGGTCGCGGGCCCGCACCCACGCCGCCAGCTCGGCGCGCGCGACGTCGGCGCGGACGCCCGCCATCCGTGTGCACACGTACTCGACGTCCTCGCCCGCCAGTTCGCCCACCACCGGCGCGGCCACCCCCTGTTCCACGAGCGTCTCGTGCACCGCCCACAACCCGATCGGGGTGAGCGTCACCAGCGTCGGGTCGGGGTCGTCGCGCCCGGCGAGCTCGACGAGCTGCTCGTGACCGGCCTGGTCGGCATTCTCCGGGCCGCCGTCGGGCTGGTCGGGGCCTTCGCTGAGCCGCACCGCCCCGAGCAGCTCCAGCGCGTCGAGCAACGCGGTGACGTCGCGGCGCCACAGCCGGTGCTCCACGTCCCCGGCGAGGTCGTCGACCGGACAGCCGAACCGCTCGTCGACCGCCTCGCGCACCGCCCGGTGGAACAGCTCGATCGGCATCGGCCCGCCGCCTGCGAGGTAGAGGTGCAGCCACAGCAGCGGGAACGCCTCCGACAGCGACATCCCGAACAGTGACGGCGCCCCGAACACGTTGCTGCCGCCGAGGTGGTCGCCCAGGTTGCCGAGCGCGTCGAAGGCGCGGCGCCACAGCTCGATCGGCCGGTTCAGCAGCGGCGCGGCGCTCTTGACCGGCAGCAACCGCCCCCGCACCACCCGCACCAGCCGGGCGTGCACCGCCCAGTGCAGCACCAGCGCCGTCTCCGGCAGGTCCGCGGCGCCGCGCGCGGTGTCGCGGTAGAAGCGGTCCAGGTCCAGCGCATCGGCCACGGCGCGCGCGTCGGCGGACTGCAGCCGGCCGTCGCGGGTGAGCTGGCGCCCGGCCCGGACCCAGCGGGTGAACGCGCGCAACCGGTCGAGCCCGGCGCTGGCCTCGGCGGCCTCCAGGAGCTGGTTGGCGCCGGGCAGCAGCACCGGCGGCAGGTCCGGCGCCCGCGCCGCCGTCCGGTCGCGGGTGCCGCGCCGCACGATCTCCGCCAGCGCGCCGCGGTCGATCGGCACAGCGCCCGCGCGTACCTGTTCGAGGAACCGCGCCACGGCCCGGGCGTCGGCGGGTTCCACCCCGCTGCGCAGCATCTGCACGGCCCAGAACGTGCCGAGGTCGTGGCTGCGCTCGTCGGCCAGCGCCGCGTACAGCGTGGGCACGGACGCCTCGATGCGGGCGTGCAGCGCGCCCGGAGCGTCCGAGCGCGAGTCGAGCCAGCGCTGCTCGGCGAGGAAGGCCACCACGGCGTGCAGCGCCGCGGGCACGGCGGGCCAGTCGTCGCGCGGGAGCGCGGTGGTGCGCGGCAACCGGACGGTCGCGACGTCGTCGACCAGCGCCGCCGTCCAGTGCCCGACCCGCCCGTCGGCGGCGTGCTTGTGGTCGAGCACCGCCGCGACCAACGCCGGGACCAGGTCGACGCCGCGCCGTCGCGCCCACGCCACGACGAGCAGCCGCAGGCGCTCGCGCGCCGTGGCGTACTCCTCGTGGTCGTCGGGGCCGAAGACGAGACGCATGACCGTCCACCCTGTCAGCAGCGGCCGCCGCTGTCGTGCGCGGGGGACACCGGGCCGTGATCACGTCTGGTGGGCCTGGTCGCGGCGCCGACCGCCACCCGGGCCGGGCAGACGCGATCATCCGCCGATCAGCCCCCGCAGCAGCGGCCCCAGCCGGTGCTCGACGAGCCGGCGCATCACCAGTGACGTGGTGGTGCGCTCGACGCCGCCGATGGCGAGCAACTGCCCGGCGATGCGGTAGAGGTCGTCGGCGTCGCGGGCGACGACCTGTACGAGCAGGTCGGTCGGGCCGGACAGGCCCAGCACCTCCACCACCTCGGGCACCTCGCGCAGCGCCGCGGCGACCTCGGCGAGCAGTCGCTGCACCACCTGCACGGTGACGAACGCGGTGAGCGGGTAGCCCAGCGCCGCCGGGTCGATGCGGCGCTCGAACGAGCCGAGTACGCCGCGCGCCTCCAGCCCGGCCAGCCGGGCCGCGACGGTGTTGCGGGACAGGCCGAGCTCGTGGGCGAGCGCGAGCACCGACGCGCGCGGGTTGCGGGTGAGCGCGAGGAGCAGCGCGGCGTCGGTGCGGTCGACGGTCACCCTGCCCATCCTTCCGGCCGTCGGGCGCCGGCACACCGAGCAGTCTGCTCAGTCACGACCCCAGAGGTTGTGCGGTCATGATCGTGGTGCTGGACTCCTCGCACAACATGTGCGGAGGAGTAGCGGTGACCCAGACGGTGGCGACGGAGAGCGGGACCCTGCGGGAGATCGAGCAGCGGGTGCTGTGGCTCGCCACGGCGATCGTGCACCACGCCAACCGGGTGCGGCCCAACCCCACCGGGCTCAAGGTGGGCGGGCACCAGGCGTCCAGCGCGTCGATGGTGACGATCATGACGGCGCTGTGGTTCGAGCACCTGCGCGCCCAGGACCGGGTGAGCGTCAAGCCGCACGCCTCGCCGGTGCTGCACGCCGTGAACTACCTGCTCGGCGAGTTGGAGGAGCGCTACCTCACCACGCTGCGGGAGTTCGGCGGCCTGCAGAGCTATCCGAGCCGCTCGAAGGACCCCGATCCGGTCGACTACTCGACGGGCTCGGTCGGCATCGGCGCCACGGCGCCCATCTGGGGTGCCCTGGCGCGGCGGTACTGCAACTCGCTCGGCGGCGGCGCGGGGGAGGGGCGGCAGTACTCGCTGGTCGGCGACGCGGAGCTGGACGAGGGCGCGTGCTGGGAGGCGATCCTCGACCCGATGGTCGGCGAGCTGGGCGAGGTCGTCTGGATCGTCGACCTCAACCGCCAGTCGCTCGACCGGGTCGTCCCGATCATCGGCGCCACCCGCCTGCAGGGCATGTTCGACGCCGCGGGCTGGCAGGTGCTCACGGTCAAGTACGGCCGGTTGCTGGAGGAGCTGTTCACCCGGCCCGGCGGCGGGGCGCTGCGGGCGCGGATCGACGACATGTCCAACCCCGAGTACCAGCGCCTGCTGCGCTGCGATGCCGCGCAGCTGCGCGAGCGGTTGCCCGCCGGCAGCACCGAGCTGGAGACGCTGGTCGCGGAGCTGGACGACGCCACGCTGCACGCCGCGATCCGCAACCTCGGCGGGCACGACCTCGCCGCCCTGCGCGACGCGTTCACCGCGATCGACGACACCCGTCCGACGGTGATCTTCGCCTACACCGTGAAGGGCTACGGGCTGGCGAGCGAGGGTCACCCGCAGAACCACTCGTCACTCCTGACGAACGCGCAGCTCGCCGAGCTGGCGGGCCGCGTCGGCGCGGACGTCGACGCGCCGTGGGCCCGGTTCACCGACGGCTCCGACGCCGCGCTGCTGTGCGCCGCGGCTGCCGACCGGCTGCACCGCGACCCGATTCCGGCGGCCGCGGCGGTGACGCTGCCCGCCGACATCGGCCGCACCCCCGGCGGCACCGCCACCACCCAGGCGGCGCTGGGCCGCACGCTGCTCGACCTCACCCGCTCCGCCCCGGACGCGGCCCGCCGGATCGTCACGCTGTGCCCGGACGTGGCGTCGAGCACCAACCTCGGCGGCTGGGTGAACAAGGTCGGGGTGTGGTCGGCCCGCGAGCGGGTGGACTGGTTCTCCGACGACCCCGAGACGATCCTGCACTGGCGCGAGCGCCCCGACGGCCAGCACCTGGAGCTGGGCATCGCCGAGACCAACCTGGTGGGGCTGCTCGGCGAGTTCGGCGCCACCTGGTCGCGGTGGGGCGAGCCGCTGCTGCCCATCGGGGTGCTCTACGACCCGTTCGTCGAGCGCGCGCTGGAGCCGTGGTCGTTCGGGATGTACGCGGGTGGGCAGTCGATCCTGGTCGGCACGCCGTCCGGGGTCACGCTCGCGCCCGAGGGCGGCGCGCACCAGTCGATCAGCACCCCGTCGGTCGGGCTGGAGCAGCCCGGCTGCATCAGCTACGAGCCCGCGTTCGCCATCGACGTCGAGTGGACGCTGCTCGCCGCGCTGGCCCGCCTGGGCCGCCCGGACGGCACGTCGGCCTACCTGCGGCTGTCCACCCGGCCGGTCGACCAGACCCTGGCCGCGGTGCCCACCGACCCGGCCGCCCGCGAGCGCCGCCGCCGCCAGGTCGTAGCGGGGGCGTACCCGCTGGTGCGGGCCGCGACGGAGCCCGCGGTGACGATCACCGCGATGGGCGCGGTGCTGCCCGAGGCGCTCGCCGCAGCCGCCCGGCTCGCCGCGGCCGGGCGCCCCGCCGACGTCGTCTGCGTGACCAGCCCCGGCCTGCTCTTCGACGCTGTGCAGGCCCGCGGGGGCCGCGACGGCAAGGCCGAGAGCTGGGTCCTCGACGCGGCGTTCCCCGCCCGGCGCGCGGCACCGATGGTCACCGTGCTCGACGGCCACCCGCACTCGCTGGCGTTCCTCGCCGGGATCAACCAGGTCCGCGCCGCGCACCTGGGCGTCACCCGGTTCGGGCAGAGCGGCGACCTGGCCGAGGTGTACCGCTACCACGGCCTCGACGCCGACGCGATCGTCGCGGCCGCCCTGGACGTGATCGGCTGACCCGCTCGGGCGGCAGCGTCGCGCCGCCGGCACGCGTGAGATCGACGTGGTGCACGGTCCGCCGGCGGCGCCACGTGCGCCTCGGCTATCTCGACCGCGCCGGGTGTCCGACGGCGCCCGGTGTCTGTTCGGCGCGTGCCGTGATCAGGTCCGTGGCCAGCGCAGACATGCAAGAACGCGCATGATCGAACGTCGCCTGGTCGGGTGTTTCGGGTGCGGGCCGGCGTCCGTAGCGTCGGGTGTGTCCCGGATATCGACCGTGAGTTTTCGATCGTGGAGGCACCGTGTCGCTGAACGTTCCCGCGAGCCTGCTGGCCCGAGCCCAGGCCGGCCCCGTGCCGGACGAGGAGTTCGTGACGTGCATCCGGGAGTCGCTGCCGTACGCGTGGTCGATGGTCGAGCGACTCGCGAAGGAGCTGGACACGAGCGGGGCGGCGTCCGTGCAGAATCTGGAGGTCCCGCCGAACGACTCCGCGTGGGGTGAAGTCTTCCGTCTCGTGGGCAGTGACGCGATGCGCGGCGCCGTCGCGCGCCACTTCGGTGTCCGGCTGGCCTTCCAGAACTGCTGCAAGGTGGGTCTGTTCCGGCCGGACGCCACCGAGGAGTACGAGCGCTTCGTATCGCCGCGGGCGCAGTTGCTCAACCAGCGGCCGGACCTGCTCAACTGCTGAGCGGTCACCTGCGAGCGGGATCCCGGGTTGCCGGGGAGCCGGACGGGGAACGTCCCGGGCGACGCCCGTTCCGGCGTCCACGACACGGAGGTCCCCATGCTCGACAATGTCGGCACGGCGCTGCAGAACGGTCTCAGCGTCGTCGCCACCTTCATCCCGGCGCTGCTGCTGTTCCTGGTGATCCTGCTGATCGGCTGGCTCATCGCGAAGGCGCTGCGCGCGATCGTCGACAAGGTGCTGGAACGGGTCGGCTTCGACCGGGTCGTGGAGCGTGGCGGGGTCGGGCGCGCCATGGCCCGGTCGAAGTACGACGCCAGCGACCTCATCGCCGCCCTCGTCTACTACGCGATCCTGCTGATCACGCTCCAGCTGGCCTTCGGGGTCTTCGGCCCGAACCCGATCAGCGCGCTGCTCGCCGGCGTCGTGGCGTTCCTGCCCCGGCTGGTGGTCGCGATCGTCATCGTGGTCATCGCGGCCGCGATCGCCGCCGCGGTGAAGGACATCATCACCGCGGCCATGGGCGGGCTGTCCTACGGCCGCGCCCTCGCCACCATCGCGTCGGTGTTCATCATCGGCCTCGGCGTGATCGCGGCGCTGAACCAGGTCGGTATCGCCACGACGGTGACGCTGCCCGTGCTGATCACCGTGCTCGCGACGATCGGCGGGATCCTCGTCGTCGGCGTCGGCGGCGGGCTCATCGGCCCGATGCGGCAGCGCTGGGAGGGCTGGCTGAACCGGGCCGAGGAGGAGGTGCCGCAGGCCAGGGCACACGCCGAGGCCTACCAGCGCGGCCACCACGACGGCGGTCGCGGCGTGGACCCGGCGACCGAGCAGCCCACCCGGGCCGTCCCGCACACCGAGCCGGCGCCTGCGCACAGCACGACGCCGCACAGCACGACGGCCGACGCCACCCCGCCTCGCGGGACCACGCAGAGCCCGCCGAGCTGACTCAGCCGGCGAGGCCGGCCACGATCCGCTCCGTGTTGGCCCGCAGCATCCCGACATAGCTGCCTTCCGGGGTGCCGCGGGTGCCGGCGGCGTCGGTGAACAGTTCCTCGCCGACCTGCACCGTGTGGCCCTGGCGCGCCGCCGCCGCGACGAGCGCGTCGATGGTCTGGCGGGGCACGCTCGACTCGACGAACACGGCGGGCAGCCGGCGCTGGACGAGCAGGGCGGCGATCCGTTCGATGTCGGCCGTGGTGGCCTCCGCGGCGGTGGAGATGCCCTGGATGCCGGCCACCTCCATGCCGTAGCGGCGTCCGAAGTACTCGAACGCGTCGTGGCTGGTGACGAGTAGCCGGCGCTGCGCCGGGATGGTGGCGATCCGGTCGCGGACCGCGGTGTCGAGCTCTGTGAGCTCGACCAGGTAGGCGTCGAGGTTGGCCCGGTAGCCGGCGGCGTGGTCCGGGTCGACCTCGGTGAGCGTCGCGGCGATCGTGCGGCTCACCTGCTGCCAGAGCGTGACGTCGAACCAGACGTGCGGGTCGTACTGCTCCGCGACGCCCGCAGCCGGCTCGAGCAGTTGCTCGCGCGGCAGGTCGGCGGTGACGGCCCGGGTGAGCTGGCGCTCGCCGAGCTGGTCGAGCAGGTCGGCCATCTTCCCCTCCAGCTGCAACCCGCCGTAGAGGATGACGTCGGCCTCGCGCAGCGCGCGCACGTCGTCGGCGCTGGCCCGGTAGAGGTGCGGGTCGACCCCGGGGCCCATCAGGCCGGTGACGACCACGCGGTCGCCGCCGATGCGCTCCACCGTGTCGGTGATGAAGTTGGTGGTGGTCGTGACCCGCACCGGTCGCTCGCCGATGGGCGCCGACCCCTGCGGTGCCGGGGCCGCGCAGGCGGCCAGGGCGACCGCGGCCAGAAGGCCGAGCCCCAGCGCGCGCAGCGCGCTCGTGACCGTTCTCATGAGGGCTCGAGCACGGTGCCGTGGACCAGCGTGGTGAGCGCGTCGCCCAGGGCATGCTCGCGCCCGTCGACGCGCAGCCACAGCGGACCGCCGAACGGGGCGCGCTCGACGACGTGCAGCACCGTCCCCGGCCGCACGCCCAGCTCGGCGAGGTAGCGCAGTGCGGCGTCGTCGCGGTCGTGGATGCGGTCGACCCGGAACGCCGCACCGGCTGCGACGGCGTCGAGCCGCGCACCCCACGCCTCCACGTGCCGGCCGCCGGCCGGGGGGATCGGGTCGCCGTGCGGGTCGGCCGCGGGGTGGCCGAGCAGTGCGTCGATGCGGTCGAGCAGCCGGTCGGACACGGCGTGCTCCAGCACCTCGGCCTCGGCGTGCACCTCGTCCCACGGCACGTCGAGCACGCGGACGAGGAACGTCTCCAGCAACCGGTGGCGGCGCACCACCGCCCGGGCGTGATCGGCGCCGTGCGCGGTGAGCTCGGCGGCGTGTTGGGCGTCCCGGTCGACGAGCCCGTGGGCTTGGAGTCGCTTGAGCATCGTCGACACCGTCGGCGCCGTGACGCCGAGGGTGTCGGCGAGCGCGGTGGTGGTGGCCGGCTCGCAGCGGCCGCTGAGCTTGAAGATCGCCTTCAGCGCGTCCTCCACCGCCTCGGTGTGCACGAGGTTGCAGCAGGGGAGCGCCGTGCGGCGTGAATGAAGACTGACCACAGCGGAAGATTAGAGCAATCTAAGTCGATGTCCAACCTCTACCGAACGACCGCTCAGGTGAATTCCGCCCGCACGCCCAGCAACCGGACCGGCCGGTCGAGCTCGACCCGGTCCAGGACGTCCAGCACGGCCGCGACGAGCGTGTCGGCATCGGAGGTCGGGGCCGGTAGCGTGGCACTGCGGGTGATCGTGAAGAACGGGGCGTACCGCACCTTCAGCCCGACCCGCACGGCCGGGCGTCCGGCGGCCAGGACATCCGCGGCGACCTGACGGGCCAGCGCCGCCGCCTCCTCCCGCACCCGGGCGGGCTCGGTGAGGTCGACCGCGAACGTGGTCTCGTGCCCGCGCGAGCGCGGCACCCACGGGGCGCCGGAGACCTCCGCCCGGCCGATTCCGCGCCCGAGCTGCACGTACCACGGACCCATCGACGGCCCGAGCCGGGCAGCCAGGACCGCCGGGTCGGCGGCGGCCAGGTCGGCGACCGTGTGCAGCCCCAGCTCGGCGAGCTTGCGCGCGGTCCGCCGCCCGATGCCCCACAGGGTCTCGGTGGGCTGCGCGCCGAGCACGTCGAACCAGTTCTCCGCGGTCAGCCGGAAGACACCGCCGGGCTTGCCGTACTGCGTGGCGAGCTTCGCGCGCAGCGTGTTGTCGCCGATCCCGACGGCGCACGACAGGTCCGTCGCGGCCCGCACGGCTGCCTGCGCCGCACGCGCCACCTGCTCCGGGTCGTCGGTGGTCACGCCGAGGAAGGCCTCGTCCCAGCCGAGCACCTCCACGACCACCTCGCCGTCGACGACCCCGTCGAGCCCCCGCAACGCCGCCATGACCCGCTGCGACATCGCGTCGTAGGCGGGCGGGTCGCTGGGCAGGAAGACCGCCTCGGGGCAGCGCCGTGCCGCGGTGCGCAGCGGCATCCCGGACCGGACGCCGAACGCGCGCGCCTCGTAGGACGCCGTCGCGACCACCGCCCGCGCCGCCGGCTCCCCGCGCCCGCCGACGACCACCGGGCGCCCGGCCAGCTCCGGGTGGCGGAGCACCTCGACGGCGGCGACGAACTGGTCGAGGTCGACGTGCAGCACCCACGGTCGGATCACGTCAGTGCCGGATCACGTCAGGGCCGGGTCACGTCAGGGCCGGGTCACGTCAGGGTCGGCTCGCGTTCGAGGTCCGGGTCGGCCGGGCCGGTGGCCTCCGGTTCGGAGGTCTTCACGTCGTCCGGGTCGACGTGCTGGTCGGCCTCGCTGCGCAGCGACCGCACTCCCGAGTTGAGCACCGCCAGCAGCGGGACGGCCAGCAGCGCGCCCGCGATCCCGGCGACGAGCAGGCCCGTGGCGATGGCCAGCACCACGGCCAGCGGGTGCAGCTTCACCGCGCGCCCGAGCAGGATCGGCTGGAGCACGTGGCCCTCCAGCTGCATCACCCCGACGACCACGGCCAGCACGATCAGCGCCGACACCAGCCCGTTGGCCACCAGCGCGACCAGCACCGCCACCCCACCCGCGACGACCGCACCGATGATCGGGATGAACGCGCCGAGGAACACCAGCGCCGCCAGCGAGAACGCCAGCGGCACCCCGAGGATGCCCAGCGCCATGCCGATCGCGACCGCGTCGACGACGGCGACGATCGCGGTGGCTCGCACGTAGCTGACCAGCGCGGCGATCCCCCGGCGGCCCGCGACGTTCACCCGGGTGCGCACCCCGCCGGGAACGGCCTTGATGAGGAACTCCCAGATGTCCTCGCCGCCGTGCAGGAAGAAGATCAGCACGAACAGCACCAGCAGGAACTCGGTGACGACCTGCCCGACGGTGGCCGCGGTGGTGAGCGCGCCCGCCGTGATCGAGGCCTGGTTGGCGTTGAGGGTGTCGAGCAGCTGGTCGCGGGCGACGGCCATGTCCGCCGAGCTGATCTGCAGCGGCCCGGTCGAGAGCCACCCGACGGCGGCGTCCAGGCTCACCGACAACTGCCCCACCAGCTCGGGCACGCCCTGGATGAACGCCCGGACCACGAACGTGAGGACCGCGGCCAGCCCGACGAGCCCGCCGACCATGACGATCGCGGTCGCCACTCCCCGGGGCACCCGCAGCGCGACCAGCCGCCCCACCGCGGGCGCGAGCAGCGCCGCGAGCAGGAGCGCGATGGCGATCGGCACGACGACGGCCGCGAGGTAGCCGACCACGACCGACACGACGTACAGCGCCGCGGCCACCACCAGGATGCGCCAGCCCAGCGCCGCGCTCACCCGCAGCGCCCGCGGGACCAGCGGGGTGACGTCGGGGACGCGCGGGCGGGGCGCCGCCGCGGACAGCCGCGGCGGGACGGGTATGGGCGCCTGCGGCGGGTCGGGCGGCATGACCGGCGGTCGCTCGGTGGTGGCCATCGGGTTCTCCTCGCGCGTCGCTGCTGCGCACATGGTGCGCCCCGCCGGGCCTGCGCGCGCGGCCAGGTCAGCGGCTCCGCAGCGCGTCCAGGGCGACCGCCATCGACGCTGCCACGCGGAACTCCACCGCGGGTCGGGCACGGTTACGACCTACAGCGGTACCTGTGTCTGCGCGGGGGTGGTCATGGCGGTGCTCGACGTCCCGGCGCTCGACCGTCCGGCGGGCAGCGCCGCCCAGGCGATACCGGCGACCACCGCGGCGATCCCTGCGACGCCCGCCGCCGGCAGCGTCTCGCCCAGGACCGCCGCGGCGAGCAGCACCGCGGTCACCGGCTCCAGCATGGTGACGAGGACCGTGTCGCGCACGCTGAGGGTGCGCAGCCCGTAGATCCACAGCAGGTAGGCCACCGCGGTCGCGACGACCCCGAGGTAGGCGAGCGCGCCGAGGTCGGCGGCGGCGGGCAGGCTCGCGTACCCGGTGAACGCCAACCCGGCCGCGGCCGGGAGGACGGCCACGCCGAAGACGGTGGCGACGGCGGCGAGGCCGGGCCGGTCACGGCCGAGTGCGCGCAGCACGGCGCCGTAGACCGGGAAGCAGCACCCTGCCGCGATGGCCAGCGCCCAGCCCGCGGGGTCGACGGTCCAGCCTGCCCCGCCGAGCAGCGCGATGCCGGCCACGGCGAGGATCACCCCGGCCGCCCACCGGCCGGTGAGCCCTGCCTGGCCGCGTGCGTGGTCGGCAAGGCCCGCCGCGATCGGGCTCGTTGCGATGGTCAGTACCGTCGCCTGCCCGACGCCGAGGCGCTCGACAGCGGCGAAGTAGCCGACCTGGAACGCCACGACGGCGCCGGCGCCCAGCAGGACCGTCCACGGGCGGGTGGAGAGCCCGCGGGCGGGGAAGCGCCAGGGTGCGCAGCTGGCAACCCATGCCGCGACGACCAGGACGGTGCCGCCGACGACGAGACGCCACGCCGCGACCGATCCTGCGTCGAGGCCGGGGGCGTAGCGTTGCGCGACCGTGGCCGAGGTGCCGAAGAGCGCCGCGGCAACCGCGACGGCGAGCGTTCCGGAGACGGTCCTGCCGGGGGATCCCATAGACATGGACGCTATGTCGAGAGACCAGACCAACGATTGCGAACGTTGCTGCTCTGCCCGCATTCTCTAGCATCAGATTCCATGGATTCTGTAGATCACGAAATCCTGTTCCAGCTCCAGGTGCACGGCCGCATCGCGAACAACGAGCTGGCCGACCGCGTCGGACTTACACCGTCGCCGTGCCACCGCCGGGTGCGGCTCCTGGAGACGAGCGGGGTGATCCGCCGCTACACCGCGATCCTGGATCCGGCGGCCGTCGGGCGCGGGTACGAGGTGCTGCTGTGGGTAACCCTGCGCACTGTCACGCGCGACACGATGGCCGCGGTCGAGGCCGCCTTCGAGCGGCTCGACGAGATCACCGAGGCCTACCGGATGATGGGCCAGCCCGACTACCTGATCAAGGTCGCGGTGCCGGACAGCGGCGCGTTCGAGGCGTTCTACATCGACACGCTCGCGGCGCTGCCCGAGATCCGAACCCTCACCTCCATGACCACGATGAAGACGATCAAGCGCAACGGTCCGGTGCGCAGCCTCCCGGTCAGGACCCGAAGAGCGACGTAGGGTGTGGCTCAGATGCGCTACATCGAGGCACCGCAGCCCTACGAGCGTCGGCCGGACGACGGTCCGGCGCTGTTCCTGGCCGGGGGCATCACCGCCTGCCCGGACTGGCAGAGGGATGCGTGTGAGCTGCTGCGTGGCGCACCCGTCGTGCTGCTCGATCCCCGACGGGCCCGGTACGAGTTCGACCCGCAGGCGGGCACGGGCGCGCATGTCGAACAGGTGGCCTGGGAGTACCGGTGCCTGCAGGCCGCGGACGCGACCCTGTTCTGGTTTCCCGCCTGCGATCCGTGCGTCACCGTCCAGCCGATCACGCTGCTCGAGCTGGGCACTGCGATCGCCGAGCGGCGCTTGTGCGGCCGCCGGGTGGTGGTCGGTGCCGACCCCGGCTACCCCCGCCGGATCGACGTCGAGCTTCAGTTGCGGCAGGCACTGCCCGCGCTGACGGTGCACGAGACCCTGTCGGGGACCGTGGCCGCGGCCCTCCACCTGCTGCTGCCGCGACCTCCCTACACTCGGGCAGCGTGACGACCGTCCGGCTCCGTGCCCGCGCCCTGCCCGTCCTGGCCTGCGTTCTCGTGACCGTGCTCGCCGGCTGTGGTTCGGCCGGCGACGGTGCCGGCGGGAACGGGGGTGGGTCGGCGACGAACTGCGACCTCGCGGGCTGCACGATCACCTTCCAGCGCGACGGCACCGCCACGGTGTCGGTGCTCGGGGTGCAGGCGCGGCTGGTCGGCGTCGACGCCGGGACGGCCCGGGTCGAGGTCGCCGGCCAGACGATCACCATCCCGGTCGGCGGCACCACCGAGGCGGGCGGGTTCACCGTCGGCGTCGAGCGGGTCACCGACACCGAGGTGGTCGTGCGCGTCTCGCCCTGATCGCGCACACGCAGTAGCGTGGTCGGTCACGACGTCCGGCGCGGTCACCCGCAGCCGGGTCCGGAGCAGCGTGGAGGCAGCGCATGGATGCCGAGCGGGAACGCGACGAGGGCCTTGCCGTGCTGCGCGGCATCTGGACCGGGCGCGGGCAGGGCGCGGCCGATCTCGGCGGCTCGACGAAGGTTTGCAAGAACATGAAGGACATCGGCTTCGGGGGGATCGCCGGGGAGCTCGCCGACGGCGCGTCCACCGCGGGCCCGGTCGACGACGACCAGCGTGCGGCGTGGCGGGCGCGCCTGGCCCGCGAAGGCAAGATCGTGCCCGGTGCCGTGTCGGTCCGGGAGCTGATCCTCGGCGACGACGCGCCCGGGGCCTGACCGCGTGGACGCGCCCGAGGGGGCGGCGGACGGCGCGAGCGCGGCACCGGCGGTTCCCGGCAGCGTCGCCGAGCTGACGGCCCTGCTCCGCAAGGGCGACTACCTCGCCGACCGGGGTCTGGCCACGGCCGCGTACGTGGCGCTGTCGCTGCGCCGCCCGCTGCTGCTGGAGGGCGAGCCCGGCGTCGGGAAGACCGAGATCGCCAAGGTGCTCGCCGCGGTGCTGGGCCGCGAGCTGATCCGCCTGCAGTGCTACGAGGGCATCGACACCAGCCAGGCGCTCTACGAGTGGGACTACTCGCGCCAGCTCCTGCACATCCGCGCGCTGGGCGACGGGCGCGCCCCGCAGGAGGCGGTGGACGCGCTCTTCGGGCCCCGGTTCCTGCTCGAACGCCCGCTGCTCGAGGCGGTGCGGGCGGGCGAGCGGGCGGTGCTGCTCATCGACGAGATCGACCGCGCGGACGACGAGTTCGAGGCGTTCCTGCTGGAGATGCTGTCGGACTTCCAGATCACGATCCCCGAGATAGGCACGGTCGGCAGTGCCGCCGCGCCGCCGCTGGTGGTCCTGACCTCCAACCGCACCCGGGAGCTGCACGACGCCCTCAAGCGGCGCTGCCTCTACCACTGGATCGACTACCCGACGCCTGACCGCGAGGTCGAGATCGTCGCGGTCCGGGAGCCGCGGGTGCCCGCAACGCTGGCCCGCAAGGTGGTGGCGGCGGTGCACCGGCTGCGCGAGATGGACCTCGCCAAGGCGCCCGGCGTCGCCGAGACGCTGGACTGGGCACGCACCCTGGAGTTCCTCGGCGAGACCGACCTCACCGCCGAGGCCGCCGACCTCACCCTCGGCTCGGTGCTCAAGGAGCGCGAGGACCTCGAGCTGGTGCGGGCCGATCTCGACGAGATCACCCGTGTCTGACCTGGTCGGCGTGCTCGTCGGGTTCGGCCGGGCGCTTCGCCGCGCCGGGGTCGCGGTCGGGCCCGGGGACGTCGTCGGCTACTGCGCGGCCGCGGCCACGCTCGACCCCACCGACCTCGTCGACCTCTACTGGGCGGGCCGCACCGCGCTGCTCGCCCGCCGCGAGGACATCGCCACCTACGACGAGGTGTTCCGCGCCTACTTCCTCGGCGAGCACCAGCCGGTGCGCGACGTGCTCACGCTCGCCGCGCGGGCCGAGGGCGGTGTGGTGGACGTGCCCGCCGCGGAGCCGCCGGCCGCGGACGCCGAGGAGGGCGCGGACGACGACGTCGAGCTCGGGCTCGTCGGCTCGAACGTCGACGTGCTGCGGCGCAAGTCGTTCGCGTCCTGCACTCCCGAGGAGCTGGCGGCCGTGCGCAGGCTGATGGCCCGGTTGCGGCTCGTCCCGCCGCGACGGCGTACCCGCCGCGCCCGTCCCGCCCGCCGCAGGCGCCGTCCGGACCTGCGGCGGACCGTGCGGGCCTGCCTGCGCCGCCACGGCGAGCTGACCGAGCTGCGCTGGCGCCGCCGCCGGGTGAAGGTGCGCCCGCTGGTGCTGATCCTCGACGTCTCCGGCTCGATGGCCGACCATTCCCGCGCCCTGCTCCAGTTCGCCCATTCCGCGCGCCGTGCCGGCGGGACCACCGCCGGTGCGCAGCGCGTGCACGTCTACTGCTTCGGCACCCGGTTGACCTGCATCACCGCGCCGCTGCGCCACCGCAGCCCGGACGCCGCGCTGCGCGACGCGGGCCGGCTCGTCGTCGACTGGGAGGGCGGCACTCGGATCGGGGCGTCGCTGGAGCAGTTCGTCCGCACCGCCGGGCGCCGCGGGATCTGCCGGGGCGCGGTGGTCGTGATCTGCTCCGACGGGCTCGACCGCGGCGACCCGGCCACCCTCTCCGCCGCCATGGAGCGGTTGTCGCGGCTGTGCCACCGAATCGTGTGGTGCCACCCCCGGCTGGTGGACGGCCGGGCGCCACGCACGATGGGGATGATGGTCGCCGAGCCGCACGTCGACGTCCTCGCCTGCGGGCACGACCTCGACAGTCTCGCCGAGCTGGCGGCGCTGCTGCCGCGGTTGGGGTGAGCACGATGCGCTGGAGCGTGGGGATCGAGGCCGAGGGCGACCGCCCGATGCGGCTGGAGGAGATCGTCGAGCTGGCCGACGCCGTGGCCACGAGCGGGGGCATCGCGTCCGGGATCGGCACGCCCCGCTACGGCGCGCAGCTCGTGGTCGAGGCCGACACCCGCGAGCAGGCCCTCGCGGCCGGGCGGATCGCGTTCGCCGACGCCGTGCGCCGCGCGGGGCTGCCCGAGCACCCGATCGTCCGGGAGGCCGCGACGAGCGAGGCCGAGGACGCCGACCCCGATTTCGACCTCGCCCCCGACCGGAACGCGGGCGCCGAATGATCCGGCTCGGCTCGCTCGCCGGCTACTCCTTCGAGGGCCCCCGCGTGCTCGGCAGCTGGACGGCCCCGGCCCGCCCGGGGGTCTTCGCGATCCTCTACAAGCCCGACCCGGAGCGCGAGCGGTACGCCGTGATCTACGTGGGGGAGGCCGAGGACCTCTCGGCCGCAGGGCTCCCGTTCACACACCGCCGCGCGCCGTGCTGGACGCGCCGGGCCGGCGGGAAGTGGCGGGTGCACGTCGCGCACCTGGACGTCCCGGGGGGCACCCGCGGCCACCGCGAGCTCATCGTCCGCGAGCTCGTGGCGTCCTACGGCCCGCACTGCAACGAGCAGCAGTTCGAGCCCGCGTGGCGCGACGAGTGGATCGGCGAGTACTCCGATGCGCCCAACACCGCACCGCTGCCGCCGCACCGGGCCCGGGGCGATGTCCCGAACTGAGACGGTCGCGCGGTTGCCGCGGTGAGATCATCCCCTTCGTCCAGGCAAAGGAGCCCTCGATGTCGACTACCGATCCGGCGGCCGGTGCGACGGCGGCCGGGACACCGTCGCGGCTGACCACCTGGCACCAGGAGCTGTTCGCCGCGGTCGGGCGCTGGCCGTGGCTCGCCGAGCTGAACGAGCGCGTCTCCGCCGTGGTGACGCCGCACTACGACCGCCACCGCGACAACATCCTGGTCGAGCTGGCGCACGGCGGCCGGTGGGCCGGACACGCGCTGCACCCCGCGCTGTCCGACCTGCCGATCGGCTTCTGGTCGGCCACCGTCGTGCTCGACACCCTCGGCAAGGACGGCGGCGCGGGCGACGGCCGGATGGACCCGGCCGCCACGCTCACCGCCGCCGGCCTGGCCGCCGCGGTCGCCACAGCCGCCACCGGCGTCGCCGACTGGAACGTCAGCGACGACGAGGACCGCCGGGTGGGCCTGTTCCACGGGGTGCTCAACCTCGCCGCCATGACGCTGCAGGGCGCCTCGCTGGCTGCGCGGCTGCGCGGGCACCGCGGGTCGGCGGTCGCGCTCAGCGCGGCCGGGATGACCGTCACCGCCGCCGCGGGCTACGTCGGCGGGCACCTCGTGCAGGGCCGCGCCGCCATGGTCAACCGGGTCGCGACGTTCAGCGGGCCCAACCGCTGGGTCCGCGCGCTGCCCGAGACCGACCTGCCCGACGCCGTCCCGACCGCCGTCGACGTCGAGGGCCGGCAGGTCCTGCTGCACCGCAGCAACGGCGAGCTGCACGCGCTGGACAACGTCTGCAGCCACGCGGGCGGATTGCTCAGCCGCGGCGAGATCGACGGCTGCATCGTCACCTGCCCGCTGCACGGCGCGCGGTTCGACCTGCGCGACGGCCGCATCGAGCGCGGGCCGGCCCACCATCCCCAGCCGGTGCTCCCGTCGCGGGTGCGCAACGGCTGGATCGAGGTCCGGGGCTCCCTGCCCCGCTCCAGGCGCGCGAAGTCCTAGGGAAGGAGCACGGGATGGCATGGGAAGCGATAGCCGACCTCGACCAGCTGGAGGAGGGCGACATGATGCTCGTCGAGGACTTCGGCGAGCCGATCTGTGTCGTGCGCCTCTACGAGGACGAGGTGGTGGCCGTGCACAACACCTGCACCCACCAGCAGCAGCCGCTCAACGAGGGTTACCTGCAGGACGACGACACGATCATGTGCCCGGCGCACGCGTCCAAGTTCTGCCTGCGCACCGGTGAGCCCCGCGGCGTGCCCGCCGTGCACCCGATCCCGGTGTACGCGTGCAAGATCGAGGACGGTGCCATCTGGCTGGACCCGCAGCAGCAGCTCAACGACGCGGCCATCCCGCACAAGCCCTACCACTGACCGGCCCCGTCACCGGCCCGCCCCCGTTCCGCGGGCGGGCCGGGTCAGCGGCGGCGGTACGCGGACGAGCGGTGGTCGACGTCGAGTACCTGCACCGTCCTGGCGTCGGCGTCGACTCGGTAGATGATCCGATAGGTCCCGCGCCGTGCTCCGTGACATCCGGCGAGCGGACCGCTCAGCGGCTTCCCGACCGGCAGCGGATCGGTCGAGAGCGGCCCGGCGAGAAACTCGATCATCGCTGCGGCCACGTCCTCCGGCAGCCGCTCGCCGATCGCCCGCCGCGCGGCACCCTGCACCCGTATCTCGAACCGTCCGCTCACCCGTGGGCGCGCCGGGCCGCGAGGTCGGCCCGCAGGTCGTCGATCGTGGCACCGGGTTCACCCGCGGCCAGCGTGCGCAGGCTCTCGGTGATCCGGGCCACCGACGAGTCGTCCGACAGCACCTCGACCGTGATCTCCAGACCCTCGACGTCGTCGATCGCCAGCAGCATGAACTGAGCCTCGCCGTTGCGCGTGACGACGACGCGCTCGTGCTGGTCGCGCACGCGTCGGCCCAGCTCCGAGAGCCGCGCCTTCACCTCGCTCAACGGAAGCGTCGTCTCGGTCACATCGCAAGCGTACGCGTCGGCAGACCAGAATTGCGACCAACTCGGACGCTCGCACTGCTCCCATCCACGCTCGCCGCGCTGTGCAGATCACCCCGCGCGGTCGTCAGCGGGCGGGGTGGGTGATGATCCGGGCGGACGGGACGGCGTCGGCGAGGCGGGCGATGTCGTCGGGGTCGGAGGTGACGACGAGACCGCCGCCGCGTCCGGCGCAGATCGCGACGACGTGGGCGTCGGCGAGCAGTTCCGACGACGCGCCTGCTCCGTGCAGGACGGCGCCCACCCAACGGGCGAGGTCGAAGTCGGTGTCGACGACCTCCACACCGGGACGCTGGCCCTGCCTCGGAACGTGCCGCGCCAGCGCGGACTCGACGCGGCGGGTACGAGCAGGGCCACGGCAGACCTCGGCGCAGACCACCGCGGGCACGAGCACGTCCCGCCCACGACGCAGCGCCTCGCGGAGCAGGCCGCGCAGCTCCTCGGGCGGGTCGCGCTCGGCGAGGGCGTCCAGTCCCTCGGAGTCGAGGACGAGCGGAAGGATCATGCTGTGCGACGCCCGTCGACGATCCCGTCCAGTTCGTCAAATGCGGCCCGCGCGGAGGCCTGAGCGGCCTCGGAGACGGGCCCGAGCCGCGCCTCCCACTCGTCGAGCATGTCCCGCAGCGCCGCCTGGCGCGCCAGTCGCTCCACGTGCGCGGCCAACGCCGCGTCGACCACGGCGGACAGGTTCTGCACGCCGAGTGCCTGCGCCTGATCGACGACCGCGGCGTCCACCGTCACCGTGATCTTACGTTTAGCCATATTCGGATACTACCGGTCCGCTGGGCGGGGGTCAGCTGTCCGCGGGGGAGTAGCCCACCATCTCGTGCAGTCGCGAGCGGCGACGCCCCGAGGCGGGGGCGGCGACGGCGGGGCGTTTCGGGGTGGCGCCGACCTTGCCGAGGATCTGCTCGGCGAACCCGTAGAGCAGCGGCAGCGCGCCCGCCACGACCCGCCCGGAGCGGTTGATGTGCTCCACGCCCGGGCCGATCAGCTTCGCGTCCTCGACGATGGCGCGGACGTGGTCGTCGCAGCGTTCCAGGTTGGTGGCGATCCGGGTGAGCAGCGTGCCCGTCCAGAACAGGAAGAACGCCAGACCCGCCACCAGCACGACGATCTCGACGACGGTGAGCACGATCAGGGTGGAGACGGACACGGTCACTGCCCTCCGGCCGGGGTGGCGATGCTCGGGTACACGCGCCCGAGGAACAGGTGGTGCTGCAGGCCCTCGGCGAGGACGAGGTCCACGCCGTCACCCGTGGTCGGGATGAGCTTCGTGTCCGCGGTGTTGTGCGTGATCGCCTCCAGCGTGTCGCGCACCTTCACGACCTCGCGGTCGATGCGCCTGCAGAACGCGATGAGCAGGCTCAGCAGCACGACGACCGCCACGATCACCACGGCGCCGAGCACCAGGATGACCTGCCAGTAGAGGATGTCGCCTTCGGTGTACGGCACGTCAGCCCCCCAGCCGGGCACGGCCGCGTCGCAGCCCGCCGATGATCGTCACCGCGTGGTCGATGGTGGTGTTCAGCCCGCCGAGCGCGGCGGTGTGGGTGCGCGCCCGGGTCAGTGCCTCGTCGATCTCGGGAGCCTGCTTTCCGATCTTGAAGGCGAGTACCAGGATCGGGGTCACCAGCGCCACGACCACGACGACGATCACCAGCCCGATCACCAGGCCGACCGTCCAGCCGCCCGCGGCCGGTCCGGCCACCACCTCCTGCGCCAGGACGAGGTGCATCACTTCTCCCGCGCAGTGGAGGTCAGGTAGGTCATCAACGTCTCGTTGGGCTCGATGCCGTGCACCTCACGCAGGTGCACCGAGATCTGCGCGCGCAGGTCCGCGTCGTCGGTGGCGGTGACCGCAGCCTTGCAGGGGCTGCCGGCCGTGTTGCAGTCGAACTCCTTCATCAGACCGTCTCCGTCCAGGCCCGCACGGGCGCGAGGTTGGCGTTCACCGAGGGGATCACCTCGGGCACGGTGCGCGTCTGGTGGGCGATGGCGCGCACCCCGACGACGACCGAACCGAGGGTGAAATGGACGTGGCGCAGGTGCAGGATCACGCGGAACAGTGCGACGGCGACCAGCGCGATGACGACGGCGGCGAGCGCGAGGGTCACGACGGCGACGGCGGGCACTAGGACTCCTTCGGCGGCAGCAACTGGGCGACGCTGCCGGCGTAGCGGGTGGCGCCGACCGCGACCTGCTCGACGGTGGCGTCGGTCTCGGCGAGCAGCGCGGGCACGTTCTCCAGCGCGACGGTGAGCTCGACGCCGTGGGTGAGGATGTCGTCGGCCGCGCCGCGGATGCGTTCCACGGCCGCGAGCACCCGGTTGAGCAGGAAGACCACCACCGGCAGCACCGCCACCAGCAGCAGCACGTTGCCGATCCACCAGAGGGTCATGGGCGCTCCCGGTCGTAGGGCAGGAAGAAGCGGGCGAAGACCCGCTTGAGCGCGAGCACGGCGGCCCGCACGCCGATCGCGAACCCGCTCGCGGGGGCCGCGCGCACCGCCGTCGCGGTGCCGCCGCCGCCCGCGTCCAGGTTGGCCTGCACGCACGCGGCGAACTGGTCGAGCAGCACGCTGGTGACGTCGGCGATGAGACCGCGGCCGAAGTTTGCCGCAGCCCCGGAGATCGTGAGGTCCTGCTCGGTGTCGACCCGGGTGCCCGAGCCGGTGGCGGTGAGCCGCGCGGTGATCGTCATCTCGGCGGTGCCGCGGCCGCGTTCCTCCGAGCCGGCGGCGCGCAGCACCATCCGGTGCGCGGCCTCGTCGGCCTCGACGATCCGGGCGGTGCCGCCGAACCGCAGCTTCACCGGCCCGAGCGCCGCGACGACCCGGCCCTGGTAGGTGCCCTCGCCGTCGTCGGACACCAGTTCCGCGCCGGGCAGGCACGGAGCCAGGCTCGGCACGTCGAGGAAGTAGGCCCACACCCGGTCCAGCGGTGCGTCCACGGTGAACGAGTTCGTGAGCAGCATCAGTCGTTCCTCACCGGCGGTGCCCCGGACACGTCCTGCCCGGTGCGGATGGCGTCCCAGACACGGTCGGGCAGCAATGGCATGTCGATGTTGCGCACGCCGGTGTCCTCCAGCGCGTTCATGACCGCGTTGACGAACGCCGCGGGCCCGCCGACCGCCGCGCACTCGCCGACGCCCTTGGCGCCGATCGGGTGGTGCGGGCACGGGGTGACGACCTCGTGCAGCTCGAAGCCGGGGGTCTCCCACGAGGTGGGCAGCAGGTAGTCCATGTAGTTCGAGCCGACGCAGTTGCCGTCGGCGTCGAAGGTGATGAACTGCATGTTGCTCATGGCGTAGGCCTCGGTGAGCCCGCCCATGATCTGGCCCTCGACGACCATCGGGTTGATCCGCGCGCCGCAGTCGTCCACCGCGACGACCCGCAGCGCGTCCCACACGCCCGTCTCCGGGTCGACCTCGACCGTGGCGATGTAGCAGGCGAACGGCCACGTGAGGTTCGGCGGGTCGTAGTAGGAGATGTTCTCCAGGCCGGGCTCCATGCCGTCGGGCATGTT
>JBQTJE010000079.1:0-2458 GCA_052387455.1 Pseudonocardia sp. | reverse complement strand
CCGCCACCATGATCACCGTTCGGGAACGCCGGACGGTGCGCAGCGCGGCTCGCGGTGCCGAAACGGTGATCATGGTGGCGGGCCTCCGTCGCTGGGGTCGAGCGGAGGGTAGTGCCGCGCCGGATCGCCGATCAGCTCCCTGATCGGGGGTCCCACCGCAGGGGCAGCGAGGTGATGCCGTTGATGAAGTTCGACGTCAGTCGCCGCGGCTGCCCGGCCAGGCCCACCGGCGGCAACGCGAGGAACTCGGTGAGGAACGCCCGCATCTGCAGCCGCGCGAAGGCCGCGCCCAGGCACAGGTGCGGGCCCTGGCCGAACGCGAGGTGCTCGTTGGGCTCGCGGGCGGGGTCGAAGGTGAACGGGTCGGGGAAGCGGCGCTCGTCGTGGTGGGCGGAGACGTGGTAGACGACCACCTTGTCGCCGCGCGCGATGCGGGTGCCGGCGAGCACCAGGTCGCGGGTGGCGGTGCGCCGGAACGTCAGCACCGGCGGGTGCACCCGCAGCATCTCCTCGACCGCAGGCGCCAGCAGCGCCGGCTCGGCCCGCAGCCGGGCGTACGCCACCGGGTTCTCCACCAGCGCCAGCACCCCGCCGGGCAGCGCACTGCGCACGGTGTCGTTGCCGGCCACGACCAGCAGGAAGAAGAACATCTCCAGCTCCGCGCCGGTGAGCCCGGCGTGCGCCAGCGCGGTCATGACGTCGTCGGCGGGGTGGGCGAGCTTGTGCGCGGCCAGCTCGCGGGCGTAGCCGAACATGTCGGCGAGCTGCGCGGGCGAGCGCGGGTTCACCGGGCGCCCGGCCGCGTCGCGGACGACGACGGCGTGCTCGGGGTCCTGGTAGCCGATGACCCGGTTCGTCCATTCCAGCAGCAGGCCGCGGTCGGCGGCGGGGACGCCGAGCAGGTCGGCCAGGTTGTGCAGCGGCAGGTCGTCGGTGACGTCGCGGGGCAGGTCGCAGCACCCGGCCGGAGCCACCGCGGCGAGCAGCGCCCGGGCCCGGTCGCGCACCGCGTCGGCGAACCGCTCCAGCCGGCGCCGGGTGAACGCGGGCGTCACGAGCCTGCGCAGCCGAAGCTGCTCGGGCGGGTCGGTGTTGAGCACCATCCGGCGGATGAACGGCAGGTCGGCCGGGTCGGGATCGCGGATCTGGGTGGCGCCCATGGCCGAGGAGAAGTCCTCGGGCGTGCGCAGGACGTGGCGCACGTCGTCGTAGCGGGTCACCGCGTGAAACCCCGGCCCGGCCGGCCAGATGCCGATCTCGTGCTCGTCCTGCCAGCTCACCGGATCGTGGTCGCGCAGCCACCGCAGGGCGTCGTGCGGGACGCCGCGGGCGAAGATCCGCGGGTCGAAGACGTTCGACGCGGTCATTCCAGGTCCGGGGCGGGGGCCAGGTCCAGGGCGGGGGTGAGCACGCCCTCCAGGGCGAGCAGCCACTCCTTGACCGCGCGGCCGCCGCCGAACCCGCCCAGCCCGCCCGCGGCGAGCACCCGGTGGCACGGCACGACCACCGGCAGCGGGTTCGCGCCCATGATCGCCCCGACGCCGCGGGCCGCGGTGTACGCGGTGCCGAGCCCGCTGCGGGCGGCCAGCTCGCCGTAGGTGACGGTGGCGCCGTAGGGCACGGTGTCGTGCAGCGTGCGCAGCACCGGCCGGGCTGCGGCGCCGGCAAGCCGCCAGTCCAGCGGCAGCTCGAACACCCGCCGGTGCCCGTCGAGGTACTCGCCGAGCTGCGCGACCGCCGGCCCGGTGACGGCGGGGTCGACGACGAGGGGCTCGCCGAGCCGGCCGGCCGCGGCCGCGATGCCGGGCTCGTCCGCGCCGAACCGCACCAGCGCCAGGCCGTGCGCCCCGACCAGCACCGTCAGCGCGCCGACCGGCGCCGGCGCGGCCACCGTCGCCCACGCGATGCCCATGGCGCCATGGTGCCGTGCGACCCTCGGCAGCCAAACCCCGTACGTTGTACAGTGATGGCCATGAGCATCCCGAACGCCACCTACGCCCCGTCCGCGACCGAACGTGCGGAGATCGAGGAGTGGTTCGCCACCTACGACCGGTTCGCCGCCGCGCGCGACGTCGAGGCGATGGCCGACATGGCCGTCTTCCCGCTCAACGAGGTCACCGACGACGGCGCGGGCAACGGCTCGGCCACGCAGGTCGACCGCGCCGCATTCGTCGCGCAGATGGCCGGCGTGATCGGCGACGGCGACGTGCGCATGGAGTCCACGCGCACCCCGCACTTCCTGTCCGAGGCGCTGGTCTTCGTCGTCACCGAGGCCGTGTTCACCCACGCCGGCGGCAGCCAGGCCGTCCGCTACGGCGACCTGCTGGTCAGGTCCGGCGGGAGGTGGCGGTTCCAGACCATGGTGCAGGGCGGCTGGGGCACGTCCTGACCGGCGCCGCCGACCCCGACCGCACGCTGCGATTGCTCTGGCGCGGCGCCGGCGAGCCTCGCCGCGGCC
>JBQTJE010000078.1:0-29018 GCA_052387455.1 Pseudonocardia sp. | reverse complement strand
CGCGGGCCGGACGGCGGGCGCGGCGCGCGCGGGCCAGACGGCGGGCGCGGCGCGCGCGGGCCGGACGGCGGGCGCGGCGGACAGCGGCGCGGCGCGCCGGGGCGAGCTTTGCGCGTGAGGTCGACGTCACGCACACCTCATCGGCGGCGGAGGTACCTGTGGTCAATCTCGGGCGCGACCGCCCTCGGGCGCTACTCGGCGAGCTCGGCCGCCGCCAGCCACTCCAGCTCGACGGCCTCGCGCTCGGCGACGACCCCGCGCAGCTCGACGTCGAGCGCGAGCAGCCGCGGGGCGTCGGTGGCGGCCTCGGCGAGGTCGGCGTGCAGCTCCTTCTCCCGGCGGGTGAGGGCGTCGAGGCGACGCTCCAGCCGGGACGCCTCCTTGCGCGCGGCGCGCTGCCCGGCCGACGCCGACCCGCCCGCCTGCGCGCCACCGCCCGCCTGCGCGCCGCCGCCCGCCCGCGCCCCGCCGGCCCGCACCGAGCCACCCCGCACCGAGCCACCCCGCACCGCGCCGCCACCGCCGCGCGCCCCGCCCAGGACCGCACCACCACCACCGCCCGCCCGCGCCCCCCACTCCCCGGTGATCGTCGTCCCGGGACGCGCAGCCGCACCCCGCACGGCTCCCGGTCCCGAACCGCCGATCACGGCCGCGCGGCGCGCGAGGTACTCCTCGATCCCGCCCGGCAGGTGCGTGAGCCGCCCGTCACCGAACAGCGCGACCACGGTGTCGCACACCCGCTCGACGAGGTAGCGGTCGTGGCTGACCACCACGAGCGTGCCCGGCCAGCCGTCGAGCAGGTCCTCCAGGTTGGCCAGCGTGTCGACGTCGAGGTCGTTGGTGGGCTCGTCGAGCAGCAGCACGTTCGGCTCGGCCATCAGCAGGCGGGTGAGCTGCAACCGCCGCCGCTCGCCGCCCGAGAGCCGCCCCACCGGGGTCCACTGCCGGTCCGCGGGGAACCCCAGCCGCTCCAGCACCTGCGACGCCGACATCTCCAGCTTGCCCAGCCGGACCTGCCGCGACACCTCCTCGACCGCCTCCAGCACGCGCAGCTGTGCCGGCAGCTCCACCAGCTCCTGCGAGAGCTCCGCGAGCTGCACCGTCGAGCCGCGCACGAGCCGCCCGCCGTCGAGCGCCCGCTCCCCGGTGAGCGCGCGCAGCAGCGTCGTCTTGCCCGACCCGTTGACCCCGACGATGCCGACCCGGTCGCCCGGCCCGAGCCGCCTCGTCACGCCGTCGAGCAGCGCCCGCTCCCCGATGCGGACGGTGGCGTCCTCCAGCTCCAGCACCGTGCGCCCGAGCCGGTTGGTGGCGAACCCGAGCAGTTCGACGGCGTTGCGCGGCGGCGGGACGTCGGCGATCAGCGCCTCCGCGGCCTCGATGCGGTAGCGCGGCTTGGACGTGCGCGCGGGCGGGCCGCGGCGCAGCCACGCCAGTTCCTTGCGGGCGAGGTTGCGCCGCCGCGCCTCGGCGGCGTCGGCCTGCCGGGAACGCTCGGCGCGGGCGTACACCCAGTCCGCGTAGCCGCCCAGGTAGCTCTCCACGGCGCCGCCCGCGACCTCCCACGTGCGAGTGCAGACGGCGTCGAGGAACCAGCGGTCGTGGGTGACGACGACGACCCCGTAGCGGCGCTGAACGAGGTGGTCGGCCAGCCAGCCGATGCCCTCGACGTCGAGGTGGTTGGTGGGTTCGTCGAGCACCACGAGGTCGGGCTCGCCGACCAGCGCCGCGGCCAGCCCCACGCGCCGCTTCTCACCCCCGGACATCCCGGCCACCGGACGGTCGAGCTCGTGGATGCCGAGCCCGTCGAGGACGTCGCGCACCCCCGCGTCGGCGGCCCACTCGTGGTCGGCGGCGCCGCGCCACGCCGCCAGCACCACGTCGCGCACCGACGCCCCGGCGGGCATCGTGTCGCCCTGCGCGAGGTGCGCCGTGCGCAGCCCGCCGGGCCTGCTCACCCGGCCGCCGTCGGGGGCACGCACCCCGGTGACGATGTCGAGCAGCGTGGTCTTGCCGCCCCCGTTGAGGCCGACCACGCCGATCCGCTCGCCGCGCTCCACCCCGAGCGAGACGGCGTCGAGCAGCACGCGGGAGCCGTCGCCGGGCACGTGCGCGGTGACCTTCTCCAGGTTGACGAGGTTGTCGGCCATGTCCTACGCCCGCACCGGCGGCCACGGGGTGGGCGGCCCGGGCGGCGGCGCGACGGGCGCGGCATGGTCGACCACGCGCGCCCCCGGCACGGGCCCGTTCGCGACCCGCACCGTGCCGCACACCCCCGCCCCGGCGAGCTCCGCGGCGATCTCGACGGCGGACTCGGCGCTCCCGCAGAGGAACGCGCACGTCGGTCCGGAGCCCGACACCACCCCGGCCAGCGCGCCCGCCGCCACCCCGGCACGCAGCGTCCGTCGCAGGTCCGGGGCCATGCTCACGGCCGCGACCTGCAGGTCGTTGCCCAGGCACAGCGCGAGCTGGCGCGGGTCGCCGCCCGCGACGGCCTCCAGCACGGGCTCGACGGGCCGGGGCGACGGCTCGGTGTCGCCGCGCAGCCGGTCCAGCTCGCCGTACACGGCGGCCGTCGCGAGCCCGCCGCGGTGCAGCGCGACCACCCAGTGCTGCGGGTGCCGCGCCAGCACCGGGACGATCTGCTCGCCGCGGCCGGTGCCCACCGCGGTGCCGCCGTGCAGCGCGAACGTGACGTCGCTGCCCAGCTCGGCGGCCAGTCCCGACAGTTCCTCGCGGCCGAGGTCCAGGCTCCACAGCGCCGAGAGGCCCACGAGCGCCGCGGCCGCGTCCGCGCTGCCCCCGGCCATGCCCCCGGCGACCGGGATGCCCTTGCGCAGCACCAGCCGCACCGCCGGTTCACGCCCGACCCGGTCGGCGAGCAGCTGCACCGCCCGCCACGCGAGGTTCGTCTCGTCGACCGGCACCTCGGCGACGCCCTCGCCGTGCACCTCGATGCCGGCCTCGTCCGCGGTCTCGACCGTCACCTCGTCGAACAGGCTCACCGCGTGGAACACCGTGACGAGGTCGTGGAAGCCGTCGGCGCGGCGCGGGCCCACCGCCAGGTGCAGGTTGATCTTGGCGGGGACGCGCACCGTGACCGGGGGCGGGACGGCGACGAGCACCCGTCAACCCTACGTGCGACGCGGCGGCGTGCTCACGTCAGCGTGTTGGGCATGCCCCGGTGCGGCCCGAAGTAGCCGACGTGCACCCTCGCCCCGGCGAGGTCGACGTGGAAGTAGATGCGCGGGATCAGCGTCCCGCCGCCCTCGGCGACCTTCACGTGGGCGAACATCTCCACCCGGCCCGACGGCGCCACCGCGCGGGCGACGGGCAGCATGCGCCGCGACCGCAACCGCCGGTCCTGCTGCACGGTGTCGCTCTCGGTCATCGCGAGCTTCTTCGGGGTCGCGGGCCAGAGTCCCGACCGCTCGCACCACGTCCAGAACGTCCCCGGGTCGGCCTCGGCCAGCGCCGCGCCGTAGGCGTGCAGCGCCCGGAACGCCTTCCAGCTCGCCCGGCCCCACGCCCGCGCCTCCACGGCGGCGTCGAGATCGGCGAGGTCGACGCACGCGGCGTCGGGCACGACCAGGTGGTCGTCGAGGTAGGTCACGGCGTGGCGCCACGCCTGCGTGCAGGTGGTGGCGCCGTCCGGGGCGTCGGCGCCGGACAGGCCGTTTTAGCGCAGCATCGTCCGCACCCAGGCGATCCGCCCGCGCAGCTCGACCCGCTCACCGACCAGCGTGGCGCGTTCCCGCTCGAGCTCGGCGGTGCGCCGCCGCTGCGCCTCCAGCTCCCGGGTCGCGACGTCGAGCGCGTCGGCGAGCCGGTCGTTGTCCTCCTCGACCGCCGCCAGCCACTCCCCCGCCTCGCCGGGCAACCGCTCGATGCGCTGGCGCCGCAGCACCGCCCGTGCCGCGTCGTAGCTCTCGTCGGGCCGCAACGTCAGCGCGGTGGGGCCGACGGCGCGCACGAGCTGGTCGACGGCCTCCGCGTCGGGGTCGGGATACCAGGTGACGTGCCGGTGGGCCTCGTCGAGTGCGGGGTCCATGCCCGGCAGGTAGACGCGGCAGGCGCCCGCCTCGACGGCGTGCTCGGCGCCCACGACCCCGACGAGCGCCGCCGCCGCGACCGCGTCGAGCACGCACACGACCGCGCTGCCCGCGACCGCGGACGCCGCGGCCTGCGCGAACCGCTCGACCGCCGGAGCGTCCGCCGGATCCTGCGGCGGGCCGAGCACGACCACGGCCACGTCACGGCGCAGGCCGGTGACGAGGTCGGCGAGAACCTCGGCGCCCTCGGCACCCGAGCACCGCTGCGGCCGGCCGGGGGCGGCGAGCAGGACGCCGCCCCGCGCGGCGCCGGCATCGCCTTCGAGCAGATCCAGCACCAGCGGCGGCGCCGCGAGCAGGTCGCCGCCGACGCCGTTGCCGCGCGCGTCGACGTCCACCCACACCCGCGCGCGGGCGCCGTCCCCGGTGCGCGCGCACGCCTCTCCCGTCCAGGCGCGCAGCGTCGTGACCTGGCAGGAGCCGTCGGCGCCGTTGCGGGTGGCCACCGCGCGGACGACGTCGGCGATGCCGTCGGCCCGGCTCGGCCCCGCCCGCTCCACCTCGCCGGCGTCGCCCGTCGCGCGCCGGAACGACGCCACCGCCGCGGCGACGACCCCGCCGTCGTCGTGTGACCACATCGCCCGGTACACCAGCACCGTCCCGCTCCCCCCGCCCGCTACGACGCCGGTGACCGGCGGCCCGTCTCGGGCACCGCCGGCCCGTGCGCCGCCACCCGCGCGAACTCCCCGATCCCGAGCGTCTCCGCGCGGGCGCCCGGGTCGACGCCGGCCGCCCGCAGGGCCGACTCGGCCGTCGCCGGCGAACCCGCCCAGCCGGCCAGGCCCGACCGCAGCGACTTGCGCCTGCTCGCGAACGCGGCGTCGATGAGCGCGAACACCGCGGCCCGGTCGCCGTCCGGCGGGTCGCGCCGGGTGAAGGCCAGCAGCTCCGAGTCGACCCCCGGCACCGGCCAGAACACCGCCCGCGGCACCGCGCCCGCCCGCTTCGCCGCGGCGTACCAGGCCAGCTTCGCGCTCGGCGCCCCGTAGGCGCGGCTGCCCGGTGGCGCCGCGAGCCGCTGGGCCACCTCGGCCTGCACCATCACCAGCCCGTGCCGCAGACCCGGCAGCTCCGCCAGCAGGTGCAGCACGACCGGCACGCCGACGTTGTAGGGCAGGTTCGCGACGAGCGCGGTCGGCGGCGGGGCGAGGTCGGCGGCGCGCAGCCGCAGCGCGTCGGCGGGCAGCACCGTGAGCCGCGCAGCGAGGTCCGGCGCGCGCTCCGCGGCCGTCGCCGGGAGCTGCGCCGCGAGCGCCGGGTCGATCTCGACGGCGTGCACGTGCGCCACCGCGGGCAGTAGCGCGAGCGTGAGCGACCCCAGGCCCGGGCCGACCTCGACGACGACGTCGTCGGGCCCCACCCCCGCGGCCCGGACGATGCGGCGCACGGTGTTGGGATCGTGCACGAAGTTCTGCCCGAGCCGCTTCGTGGGGCGGATGCCCAGCCGCTGCGCCAGCAACCGCACCTCCGCGGGGCCCAGCAGCTGCGACGTCACCGCCGCATCATGCCCCGCCGGGCCCGCGGCGGGGCCATCAGTGGCGCCCGCCCTGGGTCGCGGACCACCCGGGACGGCAATGATCAGCGGTTCGGGACGGGGAACGGCGCCAGGCACGCCTCCGCGTCCCCAACCGACGATCACCGCGAGCCGCCGGGGCCACCGAGCCCCCGAGCCACCGAGCCCCCGAGCCCCCGGGGCCCGCGCCAGCCATGATCACCGTTTCGGGAGCACGAACCGCCCCAAGCACGGTCCGACGTCCCCAACCGACGATCACCGCGACTACGGTCCCCCGTGCCCGACGATCAGCCCGAGCCGGCGATCACCCGGCCGGGCACCCGGCGGCCGGACGCCGACCGCGGTTATCGCGGCAGGCCGAGCTTGCGCGAGCACGCCGGCCAGGCGCCGAAGCCACCCCGATCCGCGCGCAGCCGCTCGGCGACGGCGATCTGCTCCTCGCGGCTGGCCAGGTCCGGCCGCGCGGCGTACTGCCGCCCGCCGTAGGCCGCCCACGTCCGCAGGTCGAACTGGAGTCCGCCGTAGTAGCCGTTGCCGGTGTTGATCGACCAGTTGCCAGTGGCCTCGCACTGCGCGAGCCGGTCCCACACGCCCCCGTCGACCACGGCAGGGACGGCGGGGGCGTCGTCGTTGGTCCCGACGCGCACGACCCTCGGCAGCGGCGCGACCACCGCGCCGGCGAGCACCTGCTCGCGGCGGACCTCCCGCCCGTTCTGCACGTACACACGCACGACCAGGGTCTGCTCGCCCGGCCGCCCGGGCTCGGCGACCACACGCTCGCCCCGCGGCAGCGACGGGTCCTCGACGAGCTGCTCAGGTTGCGGCAGCTCGCGGACCTCGATCACCTCGCCGACACCGTTGCGCACGACCTGCACGCTCATGTCGTCGGTGAGGGCGGTATCGACGGTGGGCACGGCGATGTCGTCGGGACCCAGCGCGATCCCACGCTCGGCGAGCAGGCCCCCGACGGTGCCGGCGGCGGTGGTGAGCTGCTGGCGCCCGGCGTCGCCGTCGGTGAGACTCACGACCCGGGGCACGTTCAGCGCGACCTGGAGGCCGTCGACGGGGATCTCGGTGCCGGGGGCCAGCGACATCTGGGCGGGCGTGGCGGCGATCCCGAGGTCGACCAGCGCCAGGTCCAGCGACGGTGCGGTGGTCCACACCCGCCGCTCGACGCCCGCCTCGACCAGCCGCAGCTCCTTCGCGCGGGAGACGACGATCTCGTCGCCGTCCGCGAGCGCCGTGGGCGGCGCCGGGGACACCCGGTCGCGGCCGGTGGTGGCGAGCCCCGCGGCCTGGAGCGCCCCCGCGACGTCGCCCGCGTACGTCGTGAGTACCCGGTCCTCGCCGTCGACGTTCACGGTGACGGTCTTGGCCGCCGCGAGCGCCCCCGCCCCACCCGCGGCGATGGTCAGCACGCCGGCGACGGCGGCCACCCGACCGGTGGTGCCGATCGCGTCCCGGCGGGCCCGGCGGCGGCGCGCCCGGGACGGTCGCGGCGCCGGCGGGTGCGGCATCGGGACGGGCGCGGCAGGAGCGAACAGGTCGGGGGCGGGCTCGACGGGGCCGGGCTCGTCGGGGGTGGACAGGTCGGCGGGCGGCGCCGCCAGGACGGGCACGTCCCGCAGCCGGTGGCGGGCACCGCCAGGAGGCCGGCGCACACCGCTCGGCGGCGCGAGAGCAGGCAGCTGGGCGGCGAACGATATGGGCACAGATGGTTTCGTGCCAGACGGTCTTGTAGCGGATGGTTCGGGGGCCGACGGTATGCCGAGCGGCAGCCTGGCCGGGGCGGGCGGGACACCGAGGATCACGAGGTCGGCCGGCACCGGCGGCAGCGGGGCCGTCAGCCGGTCGAGATGGCGGCCGATGGCGTCACCGTCCGAACCGGGGGCGTCGATCCAGCCGGTACCCGGCGCGGAACGCTCCCGCAGCGCGACGGCGACGGCCGCGAACCTGCTGCTCAGCGCCGGGGGCAGGCTGATCGGCGCCGGGGACTGACCGGGTGCGCACCGGGCGAACGCCGCCGTCACCGGCTCGACGTCGGACGGGTGCGGCAGCACCGTCACCTGCGCCGCCCGGCGGGAACCGGGCGGCGAACCAGCGTCGATCACGAGCGTCCAAACCCCGTAGGTCCGGGCAGAGGAGGCGCGAGACGGTGGTCGAGGTCTTTCGGGGTTGCACCCCGACCACCGTGCCCGCTCTGCTGGGGAGCGTTCCTCATCCCGGCTTCCGCGATGTCGGAACGGTAACGGAGCGTGCGCGGCCCGGTGGGGCCCCGACACGCCGCCAGCGCCGAGCGGGCCCCCAGCTACGCCGAGCGCGTCCCGGGATCGATCAGCGCGGGGATGGCCGGGCCGGACGGCGGTTCACCGAACCCGAGCACCCGTTCGGCGTTGCGACGGGTCAGCTCGGCCAGCTCCACGTCTGTGACCTGCCGCAACGCGGCGAGCGCCCGGACCGTCCACGGCAGGCAGTAGGGCTCGTTGGCCCGGCCGCGGTGCGGGTGCGGGGTGAGGTACGGGGCGTCGGTCTCGACGAGCAGCAGCTCGTCGGGCACCAGCGCGGCGGCTTCCCGCAGGTCATGGGCGTTGCGGAACGTGACCGGGCCGGCGAACGACATCAGATGGCCCGCGTCCGCGCAGGTCCGTGCCATGGTGGCGTCGCCGGAGAAACAATGGAAGATGACGGTGTCCGGCGGCCCCTCCTCGCGCAGCACCCGCAGGACGTCGTCGTGGGCGTCCCGGTCGTGGATCATGAGCGGTTTGCGGAGCCGCTTGGCGAGGTCGATGTGCCAGCGGAACTCGCGCTCCTGGGCGTCGTGCGGGCTGTGGTCCCAGTAGTGGTCCAGGCCGGTCTCCCCGACGGCGACGACGCGCGGGTGCGCGGCGAGCGCCTCGATCTCGGCGCGGTCGGTAGCGGTGACGGCGGCGGTGCGGGTGGGGTGCAGCGCGACGGCCGCGCGGACCCGGGCGTCCCACCCGGCCGCGTGCACGACCCAGCGGGCCGCGGCGAGGTCGTCGGCGATCGTCACCGCTCCCACCACGCCGACCGCCTGCGCCCGGTCCATCGCCGACCGCACGTCGCCCGCCGACACGCATCCGCAGGCGTCGAGGTGGGTGTGCGCGTCGATCGCGGGCACTCCGAGCGGCTCCGGCGGTTCCGGCCGCGCCCGCCGCCCGTGCGCCGGCGCCCCCGTCATGTCGCCCCCGTGTCGTGCATCCCGCGCGCGCATGTGATGCGTTCCGGGAGCTGTCGAGGAGGCTCCGACACCCGCAACGCCGCACACGGTCGCCCGGAATGCATCACATGGACGACCGGGATGCACCACACGCGCGCCACGGGACGGGCGACCGGGACGCGCGTCACGCGATGGGGGCCCACGGAGGGCCCGTCTCGCCCAGCGCCGGGTCGAGTTTGGTGAAGATGGGGCTGGGCTTGGGCAGCGGGCGGCCGATCTCTACCGGCATGGAGCGCCAGCTCGCCTGCTCGGCGGCGTAGTCGCCGGTGAGGACCGGGTAGGCGGGGCCGGCGTCGAGGTCGTCGACCTCGACGACCTCCGGCTGCGCCGCCCACACGCCCGTTCCACCGAGCGCGGAGTGCACCGCCTGCGCGGCGTGCGGCAGGAACGGGGTGAGCAGCGTGTTGGCGTCCTGCACCACTTGCAGCGCGGTGTGCAGGATCGTGTCGCGGCGGTCCGGGTCGTCGCGGCGCTTCCACGGCTCCTGGTCGGACAGGTACCGGTTGGCGGCGGTGACCACGCGCATCGCCTCGCCGGCGGCCTGCTTGAACCGGTTGCGCGCGAGCAGCGCGCCGACCGTGTCGAACCCTGCACGCGAGACCGCCAGCAGAGCAGCGTCCGCGTCCGCGGACGCGGTCGGCTTCGGGATCGCGCCGACGTTGCGGTGCGCCATCGAGATCGACCGGTTGACGAGGTTGCCCCACTCGTTGGCCAGCTCGAAGTTCGTCCGGCGGACGAACTCCTCCCAGGTGAAGTCGGTGTCCTGGTTCTCCGGGCCGGCCACGGCGATGAAGTAGCGCAGCGCGTCGGGCCCGAACTCGCGCAGGAAGTCCCCGACGTAGATCACCGTGCCGCGGGAGGTGGAGAACTTCGAGCCGCTCATCGTCAGGAACTCGCTCGACACGAGCTCGGACGGGAGGTTCACAGTCCCGAACGCGCCGGGCACGCCACCCCGGTCGCCCGCCCCGTTCTGCCCGAGCAGCAGCGCAGGCCAGATCACGGAGTGGAAGACGATGTTGTCCTTGCCCATGAAGTAGTAGCCCTGGGCGGCCGGGTCGCACCACCACTGCTGCCAGGCGTCCGGGTCGCCCGAGCGTCGCGCCCACTCCACCGAGGCCGACAGGTACCCGATCACGGCGTCGAACCAGACGTAGAGCCGCTTCATCGGCAGGTCGCGCCAGCCGTCGAGCGGGATCGGGACGCCCCAGTCCAGGTCGCGGGTGATCGCGCGCGGCTTGAGCTCGGAGACGAGGTTGGCCGAGAACTTGAGCACGTTGGGTCGCCAGTCGGTGCGCGTGGACAGCCACGAGCCCAGCGACTCGGCGAACGCGGGCAGGTCGAGGTAGAAGTGCTCGGTCTCGACGAACTCCGGCCGCTCCCCGTTGATCTTCGAGCGGGGGTCGATGAGGTCGGCCGGGTCGAGCTGGTTGCCGCAGTTGTCGCACTGGTCCCCGCGCGCGTGCTCGTAGGCGCAGATGGGACAAGTGCCCTCGACGTAGCGGTCGGGCAGCGTGCGGCCGGTGGACGGGCTGATCGCGCCGAGCGCGGTCTTCGCGACCACGTAGCCGTTGCGGTGCAGCGCGAGGAACAGCTTCTGCACGACGTCGTAGTGGTTGGTCGTAGTGGTGCGGGTGAACAGGTCGTAGGACAGACCGAGGCCCTGCAGGTCGTCGACGATCACGCGGTTGTACTTGTCGGCGAGATCGCGCGGCTTGAGCCCCTCGGCGTCGGCCTGCACCTGGATCGGGGTGCCGTGCTCGTCGGTGCCGCTGACCATCAGCACCCGGTCACCGGCCATCCGCCGGTAGCGCGAGAAGACGTCGGAGGGCACACCGAAACCGGAGACGTGGCCGATGTGCCGGGGGCCGTTGGCGTAGGGCCACGCCACGGCGGTCAGCACGGGGGAACTCATGTGACCAGCGTATTCGCCGCCCGCGACCGAGTTACCTGCGGTGCACCGGTCGCCGCGGCGGAAGGCACCCCACCGAACGACTGCGGCGCTCGTCGAGCATCGCCTGCGGCGCGTCGAGCACGACGACCTTCACCAGGGACGGGTGAGCCCCCTGCCACCGCCCGGCGACTATCGTCGGAGCCGTGAACGTCGAGGTCACCCCCCTGCCCGGCATCGGTGTCCGCAAGGACTTCGCGCTGCGCGGCGGGCGCCGCATCGGCGTCATCAGCCTGCGCGACGGCACGATCGAGCTGATCCTGTCCGCCCCGGACGACCCGGACGCCTGCGTCGCGGAGATCCCCCTGACCTACGACGAGGCCGGGGCGCTGGCCAACCTGCTCGGGGCCCCGCAGCTCGTCGCCCGGCTCGCCGAGGAGCACCGGGACCTGCCCGGCATCCGCACCAAGCAACTGCCGGTCAACGAGGGCTCGCCGTTCGACGGGCGCCCGCTCGGCGACACCGCGATGCGCACCCGCACGGGCGTCTCGCTGGTCGCGGTGATGCGGGCCGGGCAGGTGCACCCCTCCCCGGGCCCGGACTTCACGCTCGCCGCGGGCGACCTGCTCGTGGCGGTCGGCACAGGTGACGGTCTCACCCGGGCCGCCGAGATCCTGCACCGCGGCTGACGTGGTCGACCACGTCGCGCTGGAGCTCATCCAGCTGGGAGCGGTGTTCTTCGCCCTGGGCCTGCTCGGGCGCCTGGCCCAGCGGATCGGGATGTCGCCGATCCCGCTGTACCTGCTGGGCGGGCTCGCGTTCGGCACCGGCGGCCTGGTGGAGCTGGACGGGATCAGCGGGTTCGCGTCGGTCGCGTCCGAGGTCGGGGTGGTACTGCTCCTGCTGCTGCTCGGGCTGGAGTACTCCGCGGCCGAGCTCGTCACCGGCATGAAGCGCTCGTGGACCGCGGGCGTGCTCGACCTGGTCCTCAACGCCGCTCCCGGCGTGATCGTGGCGCTCGTGCTGGGCTGGGGCGCGGTGGGGGCGGTCGTCCTCGGCGGCGTCACCTACATCTCCTCGTCCGGGATCGTCGCGAAGGTGCTCACCGACCTGGGCCGCCTCGGCAACCGCGAGACGCCGGTGGTGCTGTCGATCCTGGTGTTCGAGGACCTCGTGATGGCGGTCTACCTGCCGATCCTCACCGCGGTGCTGGTGGGGGTGTCGCTGCTCGGCGGGCTCTCGGCGGTCGGGATCTCGGTGGCGGTGCTGGTCGTGGTGCTGGTGGTCGCGCTGCGGTGGGGCCGCTACGTCTCCGCGCTGGTCGACAGCCCCGACCGCGAGGTGTTCCTGCTCAAGGTGCTGGGCCTGGCGCTGCTGGTGGCCGGGTTCGCCGCGGCGTTGCAGGTCTCAGCGGCGGTCGGGGCGTTCCTGCTGGGCATCGCGATCTCGGGCTCGACGGCGCGCAACGCGACGCGCCTGCTGGAGCCGCTGCGCGACCTGTTCGCCGCGATCTTCTTCGTCGCCTTCGGGCTCAACACCGACCCCGGAGCGATCCCGCCGGTGCTCGGCTGGGCGATCGTGCTCGCGGTCTCGACGACGGCGACGAAACTCGCCACCGGCTGGTGGGCCGCGCGCCGGCAGGGCATCGGCCCGATGGGCCGGGCCCGGGCGGGGGCGGCGCTGGTCGCCCGCGGCGAGTTCTCGATCGTCATCGCCGGGCTCGCGGTGGCCTCCGGTGCGGTCGACGGCGAGCTCGCCGCCCTCGCCACGGCGTACGTCCTGCTCATGGCGGTGCTGGGGCCGATCGCGGCGCGCGTGGTGGAGCCGGTCGCGCGGTGGGTGCGGCGGCCGTTCGCGCGGGGCGCGGCGAGCGCCCCGTCCACGAGCTAGACGTTCGCCGAGCCGCCGCCCCAGGTGAGGTGCAGCTGCTCGCCTGTCGCGCCGAGGCGCAGGCCGAGTACCTGCGACAGGACGGTGCCGTCCTCGGCCGGGGAGACGGCGACGTACCTGCCGTCGACCAGCCGGAACAGCTCGACACCCCGCGGCCGCTGATGCAGCACCAGGACCTCACGCACGCCCAGCTCGGCGTAGAACTCGAACTTGCGGTACGTGTCGTCGCCGTCGGAACGGACCTCGACGACCACCTCGGCGCCCTCGGCACCCCTCTCGGAGCAGTGCTCGGGACGGCAGTAGAGCTGGTCGGGAACCCGGTAGTCGTCGTCGCGTCGGAACAGCCCGGTCTCCATGTGCGACACGAGCCCGTGGCGCTCGACCACCGGCGTCAGCAGGAAGTTGAAGCGCGTGCTCAACCGCTGGTGCGGCCCCCCTGGCGGCGGCGGCATGTGCAGCACCCCGTCCCACATCTCGTCGCGCCCGTCGAGACCGAGGGCGCGACGCTCGTCCAGCATGGACTGTGGGACATCCAACATCACCGCGCGCATGCCCGAAGGATACGGCCCTACCGCGTGTCCCGGCCGGCGAGCGCGGCGGCGTAGAGCTCGCGCTTCGGCACCCCCGCAGCCGCGGCGACCGCGGCGACCGCGTCCTTGAGCCGCTCGCCGTCGTCCACCCGCTCCCGCACGGCACCCACGAGCGATCCGACGTCCGGTGCAGCTGCCGGGTCGGCCCCGGCGAGCACGACCGTGACCTCCCCGCGCACCCCGTCCGCCGCCCACGCCGCCAGCTCGGCCAGCGTGCCGCGGACGACCTCCTCGAAGGTCTTCGTCAGCTCCCGGCACACCGCCACCCGCCGCGACGGCCCCAGCACGGCGACGGCGTCGGCGAGGGTGTCGGCGATCCGGTGCGGGGAGTCGAAGAACACCACCGCCCGCGGCTGGGTGACCAGCTCGCCCAGCCAGCGCCGTCGCTCCCCGCCCTTGCGCGGCGCGAACCCGTCGAAGCAGAACCGCTCGGCCGGCAGCCCCGCGAGCACCAGTGCCGTGGTGACCGCCGACGGGCCGGGCAGGCACGTCACGGGCAATCCGTCGGCGACCGCGGCCGCCACGATCCGGTAGCCGGGGTCGGACACCGCGGGCATCCCGGCGTCGGTGACGACGAGCACCGTCCGCCCGGCCCGCACGTCGTCGAGCAGGCCCGGGAGCCGCGCGAGCTCCACCGCGTCGTAGTGGCTCAGCACCCGGCCACCGACGGTGACGCCGAGCGCCGCGGCCAGCGCCCGCAGGCGGCGGGTGTCCTCGGCCGCGACGACGTCGGCGGTGCGCAGCGCCTCGACCAGCCGCGCCGAGGCGTCGGCGGCGTTGCCCAGCGGGGTCGCCGCCAGCACCAACCGCCCGCCCGACCCGGGTTCCGACTCCGACCCCATGGGGACGCAGCCTACGATCGGGCGCGTGGAGGGGTCCGCTGCCGTCCTGCGCCGCGAGGTCCCCAGCCGCCTGGCGGAGGAACACACCGCCGGGGTGGTACCGCTGGGCACGCCGCCCCCGCTGCCCCCGGAGCCCGACCCGAGCCCGCCGCGCCGCGACGACCGGTTGCGCGGCTGGCTCGTCGCGATCGGGCTGGCGCTGCTGGGCGGCGTGGTGCGGTTCGCCAACCTGGGGCTGCCCACCGACGCCGGCACCCCGGTCTTCGACGAGAAGCACTACGTGCCGCAGGCGTGGCAGATGCTGCGCAACGGTGGCGTGGAGGACAACCCCGGTTACGCGCTGGTCGTGCACCCGCCGCTGGGCAAGCAGCTCATCGCGCTGGGCGAGCTGGCGTTCGGCTACGACGGGGTGGGCTGGCGGGCGTCGGCGGCGCTGGCGGGGACGCTGTGCGTGCTGCTGATCGTGCGGGTGGCGCGCCGGCTCACCGGTTCCACGCTGCTCGGCGGGATCGCGGGGGTGCTGCTGATCGTCGACGGCGTGAGCCACGTGCAGTCGCGGATGGGGATGCTCGACGCCTTCGCGGCGCTGTTCGTGCTGGCCGCGTTCGCCACGCTGCTGTGCGACCGCGCCGACGTGCGGGCCCGGACGGCGGTCGTCGTCGCGCAGGAGCGGGTCGGCGCGAACCGGTTCGGCCCGCGCTGGGGGGTGCGCTGGTGGCGGCTGGCCACGGGGGTGCTGCTGGGGCTGGGCTGCGCGGTGAAGTGGTCGGGGGTGTACTGGCTGGCCGCGTTCGCCGTGCTCACCCTCGTGTGGGACCTCACGGCGCGGCGCTGCGCCGGGGTGGCGCGGCCGTTCGCGGGCACGCTGCGCCGTGACCTCGGCCCGGCGCTGTGGGCGTTCGCGGCCGTCCCGGTGCTGGTGTACCTGGCGTCGTGGTGGGCGTGGTTCGGCAGCGAGACCGCGGTGTTCAGGCACGGGTCGGGCACCGCACTGGGCGGGCTGCTGCACTACAGCGGCGAGGTCCTGGCGTTCCACTCCGGGCTCACCACGGCGGTGAGTGGCCAGCACGAGTGGGAGTCCAAGCCGTGGACGTGGCCGATGGCGCTGCGCCCGATGCTCTACTACTACGCGTCGGGGCCGGAGGTCACCGGCTGCGGTGCCCCGGAGTGCGTGAGCGCCGTGATGCTGGTCGGCCCGCCCGCGCTGTGGTGGCCCGCGCTCGCGGTGCTGGGGTTCGCGCTGTGGCGGGTGCTCACCCGCCGCGACTGGCGCTACGGCGCGGTGCTCACCGGCTACGCGGCGGGGGTGCTGCCGTGGCTGGCGAACGTCGACCGCCAGATGTACCTGTTCTACATGACGCCGGTGGCGCCGTTCCTGGTGCTCGCGACGGTGCTGGTGATGGGCGAGATCCTGGGCCGCGGCGAGTGGGGCTGGACGCGCCTGCCGTCGGAGCGGCGGCGCACGGGGCTGGCGGTGGTGGCGCTGTGGGTGGGTCTCGCGGTGGCGAACTTCGCGTGGCTGTGGCCGATCCTCACCGGGGTCCCGATCACCACCGAGGCGTGGGACGCGCAGCTGTGGCTGCCGTCGTGGCGGCCGTGAGCCGCGCGTCGCGTCAGGCGCCGGCGAGCAGGGCGCTCGCGGTGAGCGCCAGCCCGGCGCCGGCGAGCTGCAGCGCGGTGAGCCGCTCCCGCAGCACCACGCGCGCGAGCAGCACGACGACCACGGGGTAGAGCGACACCAGCACCGCCGAGACGCCGAGGTCGCCGAGCCGGGTGGCGATGAGGAACAGCACGTTCGCCGTGGTGTCGGCGAGCCCGCTGAGCACCGCGAGCCGGCGGCCGGCGCCGACCCCGCCCGGGCGGCGGACGGCGACCACGATCAGTAGCAGCACGACCGCGGCCGAGCGGCCCGCGACCAGCGGCCACAGCCCGGAGTCGTCCGGGGCGGCGTCCAGGGCGACGAAGAACAGCCCGAACCCCGCGCCCGCCGCGAGCCCCAGCGCGATTCCGTGCAGGCCCGCGGCGTCGGCCCGGGAACCGGCGGTGGCCAGGACGATCGCGAGCAGCGCCAGCACGACCGCCACCAGCGACGCCGGCCCCAGGCGCTCGCCGCCGACCAGACCCACCGCGAGCGGCAGGCCCGCGCCGACCACCGCCGACAGCGGCGCCACCACGCCCATCGGGCCCACGGCCAGACCGCGGAAGTACAGCAGCAGGCCCGCCGCGCCGTTGACGCCGGCGAGCACCCCGAACCCGAACGCCGCGCCGGACGCTCGGCCGGACACCAGCAGCACCGCGGGCAGCAGGGCCACGACCCCGACGGCCTGGGCCAGCAGGGTGACGGTGAGCACGGGGGCGCGGCGAGTGGCGAGCCCGCCCGCGAAATCGGCGACGCCGTAGATGACGGCGGACGGCAGCGCTACCGGGGCGGACACGGGGACGAACGGTACGCAGCCAGCCGCAGCGTTCCTGTCACAGCGTTCCTGTCGCAGCGGACAGATGGGTGGAGCTGAGGGGAATCGAACCCCTGACCTACTCGATGCGAACGAGTCGCGCTACCAACTGCGCCACAGCCCCGGTGCCTCGGCGATCTCCGCCCGGCGACGACGACCCTAGCAGCCGCTCACTGGCCCGCCGCGCGGCGGTACCGGGCGAGGCGGTCGATCGCGGGCAGGTCCGGGTCGAGGTCGTCGGCGCCCAGCGGGGCGGTGCCCGACGGGATCGGCGGGGGCCCGACGGGCCGCAGACGCGGCAGCGCGGGCCCCGGGTCAGCGGGCTCGACGGCCTCGGCCTCGGCCTCGGCCTCAGGGGCGGGGGCGGGGGCGGGGGCTGCGGGGGCATCGTCCTCGACATCGGGTTCGACGCCCGGGTCGTCGTCGGGGGCCTCGTCCTCGGACGTGGCGGGGCCGAGCTGGGCGGCGGCGGTGGTTCCGTCCGCGGCTGCGCCGGCATCGCCGTGCGGGCCGGCCGCCGCGGCGCGCCCTCGCCGGGCCCACCCGTCGAGGTCGGGGTCCTCGGCGGCGGCCGGGCGGCGCGTGCCCGCCATCCGCGCGGCGCGGCGCTCCCGGATCGTCTCCTCCATCCGCACCTGCCGGCGCAGGTACACCAGGTACGACACGAGCACGGCCGCCAGCACCCCGGCCGCCCACCACAGCAGCGGCCCGACGAGCAGCGCCGCGACCACCGTCGCCGCCGCGCCCACGAGCAGGCCGAGCACCACCCGCTGGCGGAACGCGTAGCGGGCCCGCGCCGCGAGCGCGGCCGCGTTCGGGTCGAAGCCGCCCCGGCCGGGGCGGTAGCGGGGCGCGGGGCGGTCCCAGCCCGCCCTCGGCCCAGGTGCATCGTCGGCGGCGTGCGTCAGCACCGCTGCCTGCGTGCCCGCGGCGCCGTCCAGAGCCTCGTCCGTGCCGGCCAACTCGTCCACCTCCTCGACGTCCACCTCCCCGACCACCTCCCCGGCACGGCGCCGGGAAGCGCCGCCGGGCCGTGACCGGGCCAGCACTCGCCCCGCCAATGCCGCCGTGCTCGGGCGCGCGACCTCCTGCCGGCGACGCGCGACCGTCGGCACGAGGATCAGCAGCCACAGCACGACCAGGCTCGCGAAGATCAACGAGCTGGGCACGGCTGCCTCCTCCCGGACCGCGACGTCCCGCCGTCCGCGGAGACCGCCTACCCACGCTAGCCAGCCCGCGACGATCACCCCCGCAGCGACGCGCCCGGAACGCCCAACTGCTCGTGCACGTCCTTTGCTCTGCGCACCTATACGCACACCTGTACGCGACGGCGCGGCCGAGCAGGGTGATGCGTATCGGTGCGCAGAGCAAAGGGGGGGCGCGGTCGTGACGGCGACCGCGACCGCGGCGGCGAGCAGCGCGGCGGCCCGCGCCGGTTCAGGCCCGGTCCGCGAGCCCCGCGTCCACCAACCGGCCGACCAGCCCGCCGGGGGGCAGCTCCTCGGCGGTGAGCGCGTGCACGAGGTGATCGCGCCATGCGCCGTCGACGTCGAGGTAGCGCTCGAACAGGCCCTCCTCGCGGAAGCCCAGCTTGGCGAGCACGCGGCGGCTCGCGGTGTTCTCCGGGCGCACCGTGGCCTCCAGCCGGTGCAGACCGACGGCGCCGAAGCAGTGGTCGACGACCATCGCCACCGCCGCCGTGGTGATCCCGCCGCCGGCGAGCCGCGCGTCGCACCAGTAGCCGACGTAGGCCGACAGCAGCGGCTCGCGCACCACGTTGCCGATCATCACGTGCCCGGCGAGCGCCCCGTCGAGGGTCACCGCGAACGGCAGGGCCGTCCCCCGCCGCGCCACCGACCGCAGTTGCAGCCAGCGCCCCGGCCACTCTCCCGCGGCGTTGCGCAGGGCCCATGAGCCTGGCGTGGTCGGCTCCCACGGCGTGAGGTGGCGCTCGGAGCGGATCCGGATCGCCGACCACGCCGCGCCGTCGCGCAACCGCACCGGCCGCAGCGCCACCACCCCGGCACGCACCCGCAGCGGGCCCAGCCGCGCCGGCCAGCCCGGGCGCCGGCCCGGCCGTTCCGGCACCGTGTACGCCACGGAACCGGTCACCGCGGCGCGGGTTGGAACGTGACGCTCACCTGCTCGTCCAGGCCCGCCTCCGTGACGTCCTCGGGGAGCACGATCAGGGCGTTGGCCTCGGTGAGCGAGGACAGCAACTGCCCGCCGGAGGTGGCCAGCGGCTGCACCAGGTAGTCGCCGGTGTTCTGCTCGCGCAGCAACCGCCCCCACAGGTAGCCGCGGCGGCCCGGCAGCGACGTGACCGGGGACGTGAGCAGCGCGGTCATGGTGCGCCGGTGCGGGTCGGTAAGCCCCAGCGCGGTGCGCAGCAATGGGCGGACGAGCACCTCGAACAGCAGCAGGGCCGTGGCCGGCCGGTTCGGCAGCAGGAACGTGGGCACCCCGTCGGGGCCCAACCGCCCGAAGCCCTGGGTGGAGCCTGGATGCATGGCGACGCGGGTGGCGTCGAGGTTGCCCATGCTCGCGAGCGCCGCCCGGATCTCCACCCCCGCCCGCCCGCCGACGTCCCCGCAGACCACGAGGACGTCGCTGAACGGCAGCCGGTCGGCGATCGCGGCCGCCGCCGCCCGGGGCTCGCCGCCGACCACCCCCGCGCGCCCCGCCTCCGCGCCTGCCTCCCGCGCCGCCGCGGACAGCGCCTGCGCGCACACGTCCGCGACCTGGCCCGGCGCCGGCGCGCGACCCGGCTCGACGAGCTCGTCGCCCACCGACAGCACCGACACCCGGGGCCGCGGGTGCACCAGCACCTTGTCCCGCCCGGCCGCGGCGAGCAGCCCCACCTGCACGGCGTCGATCACCGCATCGCGGCGCACCGCCACGTCGCCGGGGGCGACGTCCTCCCCGACCCGGCGCACCCAGCCCGCCGACGGCACCCCCCGGTGCACCGCCAGCTTCGCCGCGCCCTCGTCGGTGTGCGACCGCGGCACCACCGCGTCGGCCAGCGTCGGCAGCGGCGCGCCCGTGGCGACCTGCACCGCCTGCCCCGGCTGGAGCCGGTGCGGCTGCCGCGAGCCCGCCACCACCTCGCCGACCACCGGCAGCACGACCGGCTCGTGCTCGCCCGCCCCGGCCAGGTCGACGCTGCGCACCGCGTAACCGTCGATCGCGGCCTGGTCGAAGCCGGGCAGCGGCCGCGACGCCAGCACCTCCTCGGCGCAGCGCAGCCCGTACGCCTCGGAGATCGCCACCCGCACCGGCGCCGGGCGGACCGCCGCCGCCAGTACCCGGGCGAGCTGCTCGTCGACCGACCGCATCACCGGCTCAGCCGTCCAGCCGGGCCACGAGCCACTCGCGGAGCTCCGGGCCGTAGTCGGGATGGTCCAGGGCGTGGTCGACGAACGCGCGGACGTACCCGCCCGGGTTGCCCAGGTCGTGACGCCCGCCGCGGTGCACCACCACGTGCACCGGATGGCCCTCGTCGATCAGCAGCGCGACGGCGTCGGTGAGCTGCAGCTCGCCGCCCGCGCCCGGCTCGATCCGCTCGAGCGCGTCGAAGATCGCCCGGTCGAGCAGGTAGCGCCCGGCCGCGGCGAAGGTGGACGGCGCGTCCTGCACCGACGGTTTCTCGACCATCGCGTGCACGCGCTTGACGTCCGGGTCGTCGGTGTCGGAGACGTCGAACACGCCGTAGGCGGAGATCTCCGCGCGCGGGATGTCGAACGCGCAGAGCACGCTGCCGCCGAACCGCTCGCGCACCGCCGCCATCCGGGTCAGCACGCCGGTGGGCACCACGATGTCGTCGGGCAGCAGCACCGCCACCGCCTGCTCGTCGGGCCCCAGGGCCGGCCCCGCGCAGCCGACGGCGTGCCCGAGCCCGAGCGCCTTGTCCTGGGTGACGGTCTGCACCGCGAGCAGCTCCGATGCCCGGCGCACCTTCGCGACCAGCGCGTCCTTGCCGCGGGCGGCCAGTTCGGCCTCCAGCTCGGAGGAGTCGGCGAAGTGCGCGGCGACGGCGTCCTTGCCCGGCGAGGTGACGATCAGCAACCGCTGCGCGCCCGCCTCGGCGGCTTCGGCGGCGACCAGCTCGATGCCCGGGGTGTCGAGCACCGGCAGGAGCTCCTTGGGCACCGTCTTCGTCGCCGGCAGGAACCGGGTGCCCAGCCCGGCGGCGGGCACGACCGCGGTGCGGAAGGCCGGCTCGCGCGGACCCGTCGGCTCGCGCGGCGCTGACGAGTCGCTCGGGGGCTCGCTCATGGTCGGCGAGCCTATCGGCGCTCTACCGTCCTCGCGTGACGGCGCGCGAGGACAAGCAGGCATGGCGACGGCGGCTGCGGGCGGCGCGGCGGGCGCAGTCCCCCGAGCGACGCGCGGCGCGGGGCGCGGTGCTCGCCGCAGCGGTGGTGGAGCTGGCCGCGGCGCGCGCGGGCGGGCGGCCGGTGTGCGCGTACCTGCCCGTCGACACCGAGCCCGCCTGGGCGAGCGGGCTCGACGGGCTGCGGGCGGCCGGCCACGAGGTGCTGCTGCCGGTGGTCCCGGCCCGGTCCGGCCCGCTGGACTGGGCGCGCTACGAGGGACCCGACGCGCTGGGGCCGGGGCCGGTCGGGCTGCGCGAACCGGTCGGCCCGCGGCTGGGCGCACCGGCGATCGGCGGCGCCGCCCTGGTGCTCGTGCCGGCGCTGGCCGCCGACCCGCGCGGCGTCCGGCTGGGCCAGGGCGGCGGCTACTACGACATGACGCTGCCGCTGGCCGCGCCCGACGCGCGGCTGGTGGTGATCCTCAACGACGAGGAGCTGGTGGACGAGCTCCCGACCGAGCAACACGACCGCCGCGTGCACGCGGCACTGCTCGCCGACACCGGGTTGGTGGCGCTGGGGTAAACTTGGCACTCTCTCTGTGGGAGTGCCAGTTAGCGGAGGATCACGTGCCGACCTACCAGTACGCCTGCACCGCCTGCGATCATCGTTTCGAGGCAGTGCAGTCCTTCTCCGAGTCGTCGCTGACCGAGTGCCCCGCCTGCACCGGCGGGCTGCGCAAGGTGTTCTCCTCCGTCGGCATCGTGTTCAAGGGCAGCGGCTTCTACCGCACCGACTCCCGCAAGGGCAGCACGGTCGGGGCGAAGGGCGAGAGCGGCTCGTCAAGCATCTCCTCGGGCGACTCGTCGGGCTCGGGCTCGTCCGGGTCGGGATCGTCGGGCTCGGGCTCATCCGGGTCGGAGTCATCCGGCTCGTCGGGATCGTCCGGCTCGTCGGGATCGTCCGGCTCGTCGGGCTCGGGGTCGTCCGGCTCCTCCAGCAAGGCCACCAGCGCCGCGACCTGACGACGGGTGGGGCGCGCCGGAGCACACCCCACCCGTCGGCGGCGCACGGCGCCGGAGCTCAGGCCGCCGGCGGCGGCTCGGCGGCGCCGGTCATGATCGCCACCGCCTCGGACATGCTGTGCGACTGCGGTGTGATCACCGTGGCCCGCCTGCCGAGCCGCTGGATGTGGATGCGGTCGGCGATCTCGAAGACGTGCGGCATGTTGTGGCTGATGATGATCACCGGCAGGCCGCGGTCGCGGACGTCACGGATGAGCTGGAGCACCCGGTTGCCCTCCTTGACCCCGAGGGCCGCGGTCGGCTCGTCGAGGATGACGACCTTGCTGCCGAACGCCGCCGAGCGCGCCACCGCGACGGCCTGGCGCTGCCCGCCGGACAGGCTCTCCACGGCCTGCCCGATGTTCTGCAGGGTGCCGACGCCGAGGTCGCTCATGTGCCGCGCGGCCTCCGAGCGCATGTGCTTCTTGTCGAGCATCCGGAACACCGAGCCGAGGATGCCGGGCTTGCGCTCCTCACGGCCGAGGAACAGGTTGTCGGCGATGTCGAGCCCGGGCGAGACGGCCAGGGTCTGGTAGACGGTCTCGATGCCGGCGTTGCGCGCGTCCATCGGGTTGCGGAACCGGACGGGCGCGCCGTCGAGCAGGATCTCCCCGGCGTCGGGGACGAGTGCCCCGCACAGCGCCTTGATCAGGCTGGTCTTGCCCGCCCCGTTGTCGCCGATGACCGCGAGGATCTCACCGGGATAGAGCTCCAGGTCGCCGCTGGCGATCGCGGTGACCGGGCCGTACCGCTTGACCAGGCCCTTCGCCTGGAGCACCGGCTGGCGAGTGGTGGTGACCGGGCCCGGCCCGGCCGGGGACGTCTCGGTGGTCGTCATGCCTTCACCTTCCGGATCCACTGGTCGATCGAGACGGCGGCCAGCACGAGCAGGCCGATGGCGAAGCCCTGCCACACGACGTCGACGCCGGACAGCTGCAGGCCGTTGCGGAACACTCCGACGATCAGCGCCCCGATCAGCGTGCCGAGGACGGCACCGCGGCCGCCGAACAGGCTGGTACCGCCGATCACCACCGCGGTGATGGAGTCGAGGTTGTACTCGACCCCGACGTTCGGGCTCGCCGAGGCGAGCCGCCCGATGAGGATCCAGGCGCCGATCGCGTAGATCGCCCCGGCGACGACGTAGACCGAGAGCAGCACGCGGTCGGTGCGGATGCCGGCCAGCCGCGCGGCCTCGACGTCGTCACCGGTGGCGTAGACGTGCTTGCCCCAGGCGGTGTCGCGCAGCGCGTAGAAGAACACCGCGAACATCGCCAGCATGATGAGCGAGCCGTAGGTGATCCGCAGGTCGCCGATCGCGAACGTGTTGCCGGTCCAGGTCATGACGTCGGGCATGTCCGAGCCGCGGACGGTCTCGCTGCGCGACACCACCGAGTTGAGAGAGAAGAAGATGCTCAGCGTGCCGAGGGTGACGATGAACGGCGGCAGGTTGAGCCGGGTGACCAGCAGGCCGTTCAGCGCGCCCATCGCCGTGCCGCACACGAAGCCGAACAGCAGCGCGAGCACGCCCGGCATGCCGAGGTCGGTGGCGAAGGTCGCCATGAGGATCGAGGAGAACACGGTGATGGCGCCGACCGAGAGGTCGATGCCGGCCGTGAGGATGATCAGCGTCTGCCCCAGCGCGAGCACGGCGATGACCGTGACCTGCTGGAGGACCAGGCCGAGGTTCGCGGCGGAGAGGAACCGGTCGGTGATCAGCGCGAACGCGAGGATCGCGAGGATCAGGACCGCGAGCGGGCCCAGGGTCGGGTAGGCGTGCAGCGAGCGCTGCAGGCGCTGTAGCGGTGACGCGGACGGACCGTCGAAACCCAGGTCGGGCGTGGCGGTGGCCACCCCGCCGCGGCCGGGTTCCTCGGGTGCGGTCGGACTCGTCATGGTCGGACACCCCTTCGTGTCGGGCGGGTTCGGGTCGGGCGGGTTCGGGTCGGGCGGGCCGGATCAGCCCCAGCAGTTCGCCGCGCCGAAGGCGGTGTCCTGGCTGGTCACGCCGGCCTGCGGCTGGTCGGTGATCAGGGTGACGCCGGTGTCGGTGAACTCCTTGCCCGACGTCGACGAGGGCTTCGAGCCGTCCGCGGCGAATGCGGCGACCGCCTCGACGCCCTGCTGCGCCATCTTCAGCGGGTACTGCTGCGACGTCGCGCCGATCTGGCCGGCCTTGACGGCGTCGACACCGGGGCAGCCACCGTCGACCGAGACGATCGTGACGGCGTTCTCCTTGCCGACGGCCCGGAGAGCCTCGTAGGCACCGGCGGCGGCGGGCTCGTTGATCGTGTAGACGAGATTGATGCCCGGGTCCTTCTGCAACAGGTTCTCCATCGCGGTCCGGCCGCCCTCCTCGGCGCCGTCGGTGACGTCGTGACCGACGATGCGCGGGTCGGTCTCGTCGCCGATGCGCGTCCTGTCGACCACGTCGATGCCGAAGCCCTCCAGGAAGCCCTGGTCACGCTGGACGTCGACCGAGACCTGGTCGGCGTTGAGGTCGAGCATCGCGATCCTGGCGTTGGCGGCCTCGGCGCCCAGCTTGGACTTCGCCCACTGCCCGATGAGCAGGCCGGCCTGGTAGTTGTCGGTGGCGAAGGTCCCGTCGACGGCGTCGGCGGGCTCCGTGGGGGTGTCCAGCGCGATGACGAGCAGGCCCGCCTGCCGGGCCGCCTCGATGGACGGGACGATCGCCTTCGAGTCGCTGGGCGTGATCATGAATCCGGCGGCCCCCGCGGAGATCAGGTTCTCGATCGCCTGGACCTGGGCCTCGTTGTCGCCGTCCTGCTTGCCGGCGAAGGACTGCAGCTCCATGCCCTGGGCGGTCGCGGCCTGCTGGGCGCCCTCCTTCATCTTCACGAAGAACGGGTTGGTGTCGGTCTTGGTGATCAGGCCGACGATCGGGGTCTCGCCCCCGGATCCGGATGCGGCGCCGGGGTCACCCCCCGAACCGCAGGCGGCGAGGACGAGGGATGTTGCGAGCCCGGCGGCGACGAGGCCTGCGCGGCGGGCGGTACGAGTGTTCACGGGTCGAACCCTTCTTCGTCGGTGATGACGGGATGCGCTGTGATAGACAACGTTGTCAATCACCATGGCCCGTGCGGATGCGACTCACAATCAGCCATTCGTGTGAACTGCGCGTGAATTAGACGGTATCGTGAGCACCAGGTTGACATCGTTGTCACAATCCGGCAACGATGAGCGCCCGATCGGCGCGACGAAGGTGAGGTGACCATGGCCCAGGACCGGGTCGCGGTGCCGCCGGAGAGCCGGCGCGCCACGATGCGTGACGTCGCGGCGCGCGCGCAGGTCAGCTTCAAGACCGTGTCGCGCGTGGTCAACGGCGAGGCCGGGGTGTCACCGGTGCTCACCGACCGGGTGCGCCGCGCGATCGACGAGCTCGGTTTCCGGCCCAACGCGGGCGCGCGCCACCTGCGCCGCGCCGACCAGCGCACCTCGTCCATCGCGCTGCTGCTCGACGACGTGACGAACTCGTTCTGCGCCGCGATCCAGCGGGCCGTGGAGAACGTGGCCACCCCGCGCGGGGTGCTCGTGTTCTCGGCCAGCCTGGACGAGGACCCGGCCCGCGAGCGGGCGTTCAGCGCCGAGTTCGTCGACCGCCGGGTGGACGGCATCCTGCTGTTCCCCTCCGGCGAGGACCAGTCCTACCTGGAGGCGGAGGTCCGGGCCGGTACCGCGGTCGTGTGCGTCGACCGTGAGCCGCGCAACCTCGACGTGGACTCCGTGGTGACCACCAACGCCCTCGGCGCGGCCGTCGCGGTGCGGCACCTCGCGGCGGCAGGCCACCGGCGCATCGCCTTCCTCGGCGACAGCCCCCGCATCGCCACCGCCGCGCCGCGCCGCGCGGGGTCCCGGAGCGCGCTCGACGACCTCGGCCTGCCCTTCGACGCCGCACTCGTGGTCGAGGACCTGCGCGACGAAGCCGCCGCGGACGGTGCCGTGACCAGCCTGCTCGGCCTGCCGGATCCGCCCACGGCCCTGTTCACCGCCCGCAACCTGATCACCATCGGCGCGGTGCGCGCGCTGGGCCGTCTCGGTCGCCAGCACACGACGGCGCTCGTCGGCTTCGACGACTTCCAGCTCGCCGACCTCCTCGTCCCCGGGATCACCGTGGTCCGCCAGGACGCCACCGCCATCGGCCAGGTCGCCGCCGAGCTGCTGTTCGCCCGGATCGCCGGCGACCCGGCGCCGCCCGCCGTGCGGCTCGTCCCGACCGACCTGGTGCGGCGGGGTTCCGGCGAGATCAGGCTGCATCGATGACCGGGGAGGCGATGACCGGGGCCGCGACGACCGGGGCGCCGACGACCGGGGCGCCGACGACCGGGGACGCGACGACCGGGGACGCGACGACCGGGGACGCTGCGACCGGTGCCGCGACGACCGGGGAAGCGCGGTCCGAGCCCGGGGACGCGCGGTCCGGGGCCGCGCGGTCCGGGGCCGTGGAGCCCGCGAGTGCCGGTGTCGTCGCCGTAGCCGGTGAGGCGCTCGTCGACCTCGTCCCCGCTCCGGTCGGCGGCTACGTCGAGCTGGCCCCCGGGGGCAGCCCCGCCAACGTCGCGGTCGGCCTGGCGCGCCTCGGCGTGCCGGCTCGGATGCTCGCCCGGCTGGCGCGCGACCCGCTCGGCCGACTCGTGCGCGCCCACCTGGAACGCAACGGCGTGGACCTCGACCACGCGGTGACCGCCGCGGAACCGACCTCGCTCGCCCTCATCTCCGTGGGTCCCGACGGCGGGGCCGACTACGACTTCCGGGTGAACGGCACCGCCGACTGGCAGTGGTCGGCCGCCGAGCTCGCCACCGCGCTCGACGGGCCCGTGGTCGCGGTGCACTCCGGCTCGCTCGCCCTCACCACCCCACCGGGCGCGGCTGTGCTGCGTGACCTGCTGCGCACCGCCCGCGCCAGGGCGACCGTCACCTACGACCCCAACTGCCGCCCGTTGCTCATGGGCGAGCGCACCGAGGTGCTGGCCGGGGTGGAGGAGATGCTGGGAGTCGCCGACGTCGTCAAGGTGAGCTCCGAGGACCTGTCCTGGCTGGTACCGGCGGTGCCGCCCGAGGGGCTCGTCGAGCAGTGGCTGGCGGCCGGCCCGGCGCTGGTGGTCGTGACCCTCGGCGCGGACGGCGTGCTCGCAGGCACCGCGGACGGGCTGCGGCGGCTGCGACCGGCCCGGCCGGTGGACGTCGTCGACACCGTGGGCGCGGGCGACACGTTCATGGCCGCGCTCATCGGCGGCCTGCACCGCGCCGGCCTGCTCGGCGCCGACCAGCGCGCGGCGCTGCGCGCCCTGACCGCGGGCCTGCTGGACACGATCCTCGACGACGCGCTGCTCGCCGCCGCCATCAACTGCGGGCGCCGCGGCGCCGACCCGCCCACCACCGCCGAGCTCGCCGCGGCCCGCACGTCGTCCTGAGGAACCCGGCGGCGCGGGCCGCTTTGCGCCCGCCGCCCGTCCGCGGCCTCCACCGGCCCGCGCGTCCCGTCTCCCGCCGCTCGTCCCCCGCCCCGGCCGTCGACCTCCCGCCGCCCGTCCACCATGATCGACGGTCCGGGACGGGCAGCCGCGACCACCACGGTTCGGCGTCCCCAACCGCCGATCATGACCCCATGATCGACGGTCCGGGACGGGCAGCCGTGGCCGGTCCACGGCACTCCGCCGGCCCGCCGCCCCCGCCCCCCCGCCGATCGTGACCCCATGATCGACGGTTCGGGACGGGCCGCCGTGGCCACCACGGTTCGCCGTCCCCGACCGCCGATCATGAGCCGCTTGCTCTGCGCACCGATACGCGCCAGGTCGGCGAGTGTGCGCCCAGTCCGCTGACGAGCTGAACCAGCGCATTCTCGGCACTCCTGCTCCGGCGAACGACGAGTTGTCCACCTCGACCGGGGTTGTCCACAGGTTGCGGTGGACGGGATGCGCGCGCCGCCGCGTCGCTCTAGCGTCCGTCGGGGAGGTGGTCACCGATGGCCGCACGGACGGGCAAGCTGGCACCACGACTGCGCCACCGGCTCGTCGACGCGGTGCGCGGTCCGGGCTGGCGGCGGGTGGCGCTGGCCCGCCGCACCGGAGCCGGGCTGCTCGCCGCGCTCGCGCTGGTCCTGGCGCTCGCCCCGCGGGCGCCGGGGATGGCGGTGCTCGTCGCGGCGCACGACCTCGTCCCCGGTGCGCGCCTGACCGGTGCCGACGTCGTGACCCGGGAGATGCCCGCCGAGCACGTCCCGGCCGGGGCGCTGCGGGAGCAGGCATCGGCGGACGGCCGGGTGCTGGCGGGCGCGGCCCGGGCCGGCGAGGTGCTCACCGACGTGCGGCTGGCCGGTCCGGAGCTGGCGGCGCGTTTGCACGGCTCCCCCGGCGCCGCGGCCGTGCCCGTCCGGCTGGCAGACGCCGACGTCGCCGCGCTGCTCGTGCCCGGCAGCCGGGTCGACGTGGTCACCATCGGCGCGGCGGCGGACGAGCCGGTGGTGCTGGCGGAAGGCGCGGCGGTGCTGGCGGTGCTCCCGCCCGGCGACGGTCCGGGGGCCCGCGGTCGCCTGGTGCTCGTCGCGATGTCGCAGGCGCTCGCGACCCGCGTCGCCGCGGCGGCGCTCACCGACCAGGTGGCGATCACCCTGCGTTGACCACCACTGGGTTCACTACCCTGCGCTGATGTCAGGATCGATCCCGCTCACCGGGAGGAGTCACGTGCTCAAGGGGTTCAAGGACTTCGTCCTGCGCGGCAACGTCGTTGATCTCGCCGTGGCGGTGGTGATCGGCGCCGCGTTCACCACGATCGTCACGGCGTTCACGTCGAGCATCGTGCAGCCGCTGATCAACGCCGTCACCCCCGCCCAGCGCGAGGGCGGCCTCGGGGTCACCCTCGTCGCGGGCAAGGAGAACACCTACGTCGACTTCGCGGCCGTGATCGCCGCCGCGATCAACTTCGTGATCGTCGCCGCGGTGGTGTCCTTCGCGATCGTCTACCCGCTGAAGGTCGTCCAGGAGCGGCGGCGGCGGGGCGAGGAGGCCGGTCCGGCCGAGCCCACCGACGTCGAGCTGCTCACCGAGATCCGCGACCTGCTCGCCGCCCGCCGGCACGCCGACGGCGACCGCTGAGACACC
>JBQTJE010000077.1:0-18980 GCA_052387455.1 Pseudonocardia sp. | reverse complement strand
GCCGAGCCAGCAGCCCGACGTCCACGCCGCCGCGGCGCTCGGCGCGCCGGGCGGCGACCGTCTGCGCGACGATGCCGACGGCGTAGGCCAGCGCCGACAGCGCGAGCACGAGATAGGCCACCGTCCGACCCCCTACCGTGCCGCGTCGGTGGCAAGATCACCGGGGAACGCCAGCTCGGTGCCCGGTCCGCCCTGGTGCAGCAGCATCGGCGGAATCTCGCCGAGCGGGTCGTGCACGACCGCGCCCGCGCGCACACCGTAGGTGAGCCCGCACGGCTCGCAGGGGTACTCGCCGTCGGCGAGGAAGCGGTCGCGCAGGCTCGCGATCGGCCGCCCGCAGCGGCACACCAGCGCCACCGGGCGGGCCGGCGCGCCGAGCACCAGCGTGTAGGCCGGGACGGTCTTCGTGACCACCGCCCCCATCCCGATCACCGCGAACCGGCCGACCACGAGATCGGAGCCGACCGTCGCGGCCGCGCCGATCGTCACGCCGTCCTGCACCGTGGTGAAGGTGGTGTGCTCGTCGACCTCCGAGGGCCGCAGCTGCGAGAGGTCGTTGACGCAGGCCCGCGGGTAGAAGTCGTTGGTGAACGTGGTGTGCGCGGCGATGAACACACCGTCGCCGAGGCTCACTCCGGAGCAGAGGTAGACCATCGCGTTGATCTTGCAACGGTCGCCCATCCGGACGCTGTTGGCGAGGTAGGACTTGCCGCCGATGATGCAGTCCTCGCCGACGACGGCGCCGCGGCGCAGGTGCGCGTTGTCCCAGATCCGGGTGCGCGCGCCGACGGCGACGGACTGCTCGATCAGCGCGGTCGGGTGGACGACAGCGGTGCGGCTGATCATCGGGCGCCCTCCACGCGCAGCCAGGTGCCGCAAGTGGCCGCGACGTAGCCGGCCTCCACGACGGCCGCGGCGGCCACGGCGTCGGCCGGCGTGACCGGCGGCGCCTCGCCGACGGCCAGCGCCGCGAGCACGGCCTCCAGGTTCGCCCGCAGCGAGTCGATCTTGCGGTAGCCGGAGCCGAACTCGTGCGGCGTCGGGTTCTCGGCGGTGACCGCCCGCGCGCCCGACCAGCCGATCTCGACGCTGCCAGCGGTGCCGTACACGGCGCAGTACACCGGCGAGAGGCGGCGGAACGACCAGGTCACGTCGACCTGGGCGAGCACGCCGTCGGCGGTGCGGGCGAGCAGCGTGGCGGAGTCCTCGACCTGCAGCGGCTGCCCGACGCGGCCGTGCACCGACGCGACCTCGACGAGCTCGCCCACGAGGTGGCGGACCAGGTCGACGCCGTGGGTCGCGTTGTCGATCGCGACCCCGCCGCCCGCGACCGCGGGGTCGGCGTTCCACCGGCCGGCCATCTCGACCCGCCCGGCGAACGCGACCTCCACCTTGAGCACGTCGCCCAGCGCCCCACCGGCGATCAGCTCGCGGGTGAGCGCGACGTCGTCGACGAACCGGAACTTCGTGGCCATCGTCAGCGGCGTACCCGTCTCGGCCGCCAGCTCGGCGATCTTCCGCGCGGTGGCGAGGTCGACGGCGAGCGGCTTCTCGCACATCACGGGGACGCCGGCGCGCAGCAGGGGTTCGACCACGGCGAGGTGGGTCGACGGCGGCGAGGCGACGACGACCAGGTCGAAGCGCGCCGCGTCGGCCAGCGCCTCGACGGGCAGCGCCGGCACGTCGTGCTCGGCGCCGACCGCGGCCGCGGCGGCGGCGTCGATGTCGGCGACCCCGGCCAGGAAGCCCCCGGTCAGGCCGGCGGCGGCCTGGGCGTGCGCCCGGCCGATGCCCCCGGTACCGATCAGGCCGATCCGGCCGGTGTGCTGCAAGGTGGCCGTCATGCCGCGCTCCGGGCCTGCTCGACCGCGGTCCGCAGGCCGTCGGCGACGAACGCGGCGTGCTCGGGGGTGTAGCGCTCGTTGAACGAGAGCACCAGCACCGAGTCGAGGAAGGCGAACGTGCCCGGGAACCGCTGCGCCGAGTAGTCGACGGCCTCGGGCCGGGCGATCGAGAACGGCCAGCGGCTCTCGCCGAAGGTCTTCTGGTCGGCGAACACGGCGCAGCGGAACGCGGGCTTCGCGATGTAGCGCGGCGCCGACGGGATGCCCAGCGGGCGCAGCGCCGCCGCGATGGCGTCCGGTCCACCGGGGACGACCTCGCGGTCCACGTGCACCACGTAGCGCCAGTAGGCGTGCTCGTCACCGGGCGCGGCGACGGTCGGGGTGATCCCCTCGACCTCGGTGAGCGCCTTGTCCAGCAGCGCGGCGATCTCGCGGCGGTGCGCGACGTTGCCGGGCAGCTTCGGCAGCTGACCCAGGGCGACCGCGCCCTGCAGCTCGGTGAGGCGGTAGTTGAGCGCGAGGGAGCGGTGGTCCGGGTTCGGCCTGCCGTAGGGCCAGGACTTGTTGACGTAGGTGCGCACGGCGTGCGCGAGATCGGCGTCGTTCGTGGTGACGAACCCGCCCTCGCCGCAGGTGCTGTGCTTGCCCTGCTGGAGGCTGAACGCCCCGTACTCGCCCACCGAGCCGACCAGGCCCAGCGGGGTGGCGGCGAGGTAGGCCTGCGCCGAGTCCTCGATGACCGGGACGCCCGCCTTCGCGGCGACGGCCGTGATGCCGGCCAGGTCGACCGGGTTGCCGAACAGGTGCGTGACGATGATCGCCCGCGTGCGGTCGGACAGGGCTGCCGCGATGGTCTCGGCGGTGACGTTGCCGCTGATCGGGTCGGTGTCGGCGAACACCGGCACCGCACCCTCGTAGACGATCGGGGCGAGCGCCCCCATGTCGGTGATGGAGGTCGTGACGATCTCCTCGCCCGGCTCCGGGTCCACCACGGCCACCGCGGCGTGCACGGCCGCCGAACCGGAGGCGCAGGCCACCGCGTGCGACGTGCCGATCAGCTCGGCGACAGCTTTCTCGAATCGGGCCACCATCGTGCCCTTGGTGCTGGTCAGCGTGCCGGATCGCAACGCCTCGGCGACGAGCGCGAGCTCGGCGTCGTCGAAGCTGCGCCCGCTCGCCTCCTGGTCGGACGGCAGCACGACCTTGTCAGCAGATGCCAGAGTCACGGACATTTTCCCCTCGAGTCGGGTCCGGGCAGCGCCGGACTCCCTCGGTCTCGATCGACATCTCCCCGGCCGTCAGTGACGACGACCGGTCACGGCGGGGTTCACCAAGCGACATCAGCCTTCGCCCCGTCCGGCTGGTCGATCCCCCGGTAGGTGAACCCATCGACTACTCGCACGGCGGTGTCGGTGCGTTACGTCAACGATCGAATCCACGATCGGATTACACCCGACCGTCCACATCGAAGTCCGCGGGCCGCGCGCACAACCCCAGGAGCCAGCCGACCGCGGCCGCGGACCGGGCCGCCGCCGCGCCGTCGCCGAACGGGTTGCCCGTCTCGGGCCGCACCGCGTCGCCGTCCAGGACCTCCTTCGCGGCGGCCACGATCCGGGCCGGGTCGGTGCCGACCAGCCGGGCCCACCCGGCGTCGACGGCCTCCATCCGCTCGGTCAGCTCGCGCAGCACGAGCACCGGCACCCGGAAGGAAGGGGCCTCCTCCTGGATCCCGCCGGAGTCGCTGAGCACGACGGCGGAGCGGGACAGCAGCCGGCACAGCTGCGCGTAGGGCAGCGGCCCGGTGACGACCACCCGCGGATGGTCGCCCAGCGCCCGGTCGACCTGGGCCCGGACGGCCGGATTGGCGTGTGCCGGCAGCACGCACCGCAGGTCGGGCCGCTCGTCGACGATCTGCTCGACGGCGGCGAGGATGCGGTCCAGCGGCTCGCCCCAGTGCTCGCGGCGATGGGCGGTGACCAGCGCGAGGCGCGCCTCCCCGGCGCCGACCAGCCGGTCGATCTCCGCGAGCCGCGGGTCCGGCGGTGGCGCGGCGGTGGCGGCGACGGCGAGCACGGCGTCGACGACCGTGTTGCCGACCAGCAGTACCCGCTCGGCCGGGACGTGCTCGCGCAGCAGCGCGTCGGCCGCCCGCCGCGTGGGGGCCAGGTGCAGGTCCGCGACCACCCCGATCAGCCGGCGATTGGCCTCCTCCGGGAACGGCGCAGTGAGATCCCCGGAGCGCAGGCCCGCCTCCAGATGCACCAGCGGCACCTGCCGCCAGAACGCCACCAGCCCGCCGACCAGCACGGACGTGGTGTCGCCCTGCACCACGACGGCGGCGCAACCGTCGTGCTCCAGCACCTCGTCCAGCGCGGGCGCGAGCTGCGCGACCAGCTCGACCTGCTCGCCGGTGCGCCGGTCCAGCGCCAGCGTGACGTCGGGGCGCAGGCCGAACGCGGCCAGCGCCTCGGTCACCATCGTCGTGTGCTGGCCGGTCGCGACGACCACCGGCTCGACCAGGCCGGCGGCGCGCAGGGCCATGACCAGCGGGGCCATCTTGACCGCCTCCGGGCGCGTGCCGACGACGACGTGCACGCGGGGCGGCCCGGCGCCTCCGGGCGCGGCGGGAGCGTTCTCGGATGTCACCATGCCCGCATTCCTCGCCCGGACGGGGCCGCGCGTTAGCCACCACCGCCGATCGGGTTCACCCGGCGCGCCGAACCTAACGATTCCGGCCCGTCGTGCGACGTACCCGGCGCAGACCTCCGACTCCGGCAGCACCGCCGGACCACTCGAACGAAAGAGGCAGTCACGTGCGCAGCGGTGGACCTCGCGGGCTCGTGTCCACGATCAGGTCCCGCCCGGCCCCCGACCGCGGGCAGCGGCCGGCCGGGAGCAGCCCGCCGCGGCCGCCCGCGGCGCCGCGCGCACCGCGCAGCCCGGTGCACCCGCGGCTCACGCCCTTCCTGGTCACCCTGGTGGTCGCGTTCTCGCTGTCGCTGTGGGCATGGCATCTGCACGACGGCAGCGTCGGCGTCGTCGGCTGGGTCACCACGGTGCTCTGGACCATCCCGCTGTCCAGCTCCCTGCTCGGACTCGCCGGTGTCCTGCGCACCCGCCGGTTGCTGCGCACGCTGCGCGACGTCGCGCACCCCACCCCGGTCGAGGACGAGACGCTGATCGTCGTCGTGCCCACGATCGGCCGGGTCGACACCTACCCGGCTCTCGAACGCGTGGTGCGCTCCTACTGCGAGCACCTGCCGCCGATGTTCGGCCGGATGCGCGTCGACGTCGTGATCGAGCAGGACTGCGCCGCCCGGGAGGCCATCGAGGCCCTCGCCGGCCCGCTCGTCCGGATCCTCACCGTGCCGGCCGCGTACACCACGCCGGCCGGCACCCGCTTCAAGGCCCGCGCCAACCACTACGCGAACGAGCGGCGCATCGGCGAGGGCGAGGCGCGCCCGGACGTCTGGGTCCTGCACATGGACGACGACACCGGCGTCGGTCCCGACACCGCGCGGGAGCTGGCCCGGTTCGTCGCGGCCCAGCGCGGCCGGGCCGAGCCCCTGCACCTGGCACAGGGCGTGCTCACGTTCCCGCGCGAGCAGGCGGCCCACCGGTTCACCTGGCTCGCCGACTCGATCAGGCCGGCCCAGGACGTCTCGCTCTTCGCCGTCGCCACCGGCCGCGGCACCCCGCGCGCCGGGCTGCACGGCGAGCTGCTGATCGTGCGCGCGACCGTCGAGGCCGAGATCGGGTGGGACTTCGGCCCGCGGGCGGTGGTCGAGGACAGCCAGTTCGCGCTGCACTTCGTGCAGCGCCATCCCGGCCGCAGCGGCTGGTTCCCCGGCCGCTCCCTCGGTGCGACACCGGCGAGCGTCGGCGATCTGCTCCGCCAGCGGGAACGGTGGGCCTGGGGGCTGCTCGAGCTCGGCGCGGACCGCCGCATCCCGCTGCGCGACCGGCTCCTGCTGATCCACAACCTGCTCGTCTGGTCCTGCGGGCCACTGCAGCACATCGGCGTCGTCGTCGTCGCCGGCAGCCTGCTCGGCGATCTGGACACGTTCCCCGCGGTCGCCGCGCTGCTGCCGCTCTGGGCGGTCAACGTCGCCTTCCAGGTGTGGACCTACTGGGAGGGCCTGCGGATGAACGCGGCGGCCTCGGCGGACGCGCGGCCGCGGCCGGCGGAGCGCCTCGCCGTCCTGGCGCTGATCCCGGTGTACTCGCTCTGGGAGACCGTCGGCTTCCTGCGCGGATTCGTCCGCTTCGTGCGGCAAGGCGAGTGTCGCTTCGCGGTCATCCCCAAGCCGCTCTGACCCGAATCCGCGAGGAGGGGAAGCCCATGGCGCCCGACGTCACCGGGGAGGTCTGGCGACGCCTGCTCGGCGTCGCCGCGCTGCTGGTGGTGGCGGTGGCGACCTGGAACCCGCCGGCACCGGTCCCGGTCGCAGACCTGGGTCCGGCCGATGCGACCGGCCCCCGCGTCGCCCACCCGTGGCAGCCCGGACATCCCCAGCTCGGTATCCACGTCTACTGGGAGGACAACCCGCTCGACGACGACGCTGCGGTCGAGCGCAAGGCCCGGCGGCTCGTCGACCAGGTCGTCGGGCTGGAGGCCAACTCGCTGGCGATCTCGTTCCCGTTCTTCACCGACTCGATCACGTCGAGCACGGTGGGCACCGACGCCCGCACCCCGAGCCCCGCGCGCATCGCGATCCTGCTGGAGCAGGCCCGGGCCTCCGGGCTGCGCACCACCCTGCGCCCGCTGCTCGACCAGACCAACCTCCTGACCGTCGACGAGCTGAACTGGCGCGGGCGGCTCGATCCGGCCAGCCGATCGACCTGGTTCACCTACTACTTCGAGTTCCTCGTCCCCTACCTGCGCACCGCGCAGGCAACCGGGGTGGACACGATGATCGTCGGAGCCGAGCTCAGCGGGCTGCAGGACGATCCCCGCTGGGCGTGGATCGTCGAGCGGTCCCGGGAGCACTACACCGGCGAGCTGGGCTACTCGGCCAACTGGGACGCCTACCCGAGCGCCGTGGCCGGCGTGCCGGTGGACGCGGTCGGGATCGACGCCTACCCCTACCTCCCTGGGCTGGTGCCGTGGTCCACCGAGGACGAGATGACCGTCGCGTGGCAGACCTGGCTCGACGTCACCTCCGGCGGGGCTCCCGGGACCCTCGTGCTGTCGGAGGTCGGCGGCGCCGCGGAGCCCGGCGTCGTCTACAACCCGGCCGCCCACCACACCGTCGGGGCGCCGCTGGACGAGCGGGTGCAGCGACGCTGGTTCGCCGCCGCCTGCCGGGCCGCCCGGGCGGCCGGGGTGGCCGGCTTCTACTGGTGGAAGCTCGACCTGCACGTCGACCCGGCACTGGCCGACCCGGACACCGACCTGCACGACACCTTCCTCGGCCGGCCGGCCGAGCACACCGTGCGGGACTGCTTCACCCGGTGGGAGCAGCCATGACCGATCCGGCGCCCGCTATCGCGCGGACCGCCGTGCACAGCCTGGCCGGGCTGGCCGTGGTGCTGGTGATGCTGCAGAGCAGTGGCGGGCTCACCGTCGAGCTGCCCGGCCCGGACATGCTGCTCACGGTCGCCGGCTTCGCGCTGACCTTCGCCGCGCTCACCGACGCCGACGGCCACGACCGGGCCGCCGGATGGCGCGAGGCCCTCGCCGCACGGGCCCCGCTGCCGGTGCTCACCGTCACCCTCGTGCTCGCCGTCGGCACCCTCACCGAGCGGGGCGCGCGCTACGCGCGCGACGTCGTCGACGCGATGCTCGGCGTCGTCGGTGTCGGGACCTGGAACCCGCGGCCCGCCGACCCGGGTGCGGTCGACCCGCTCGGTCCACTGTGGCTCGTCGCCCTGCTGGCCCTGTTCGCACTGGCCTGGCCGCCGGTGCTGCACGGCCTGCGCCGCGCCCTCAGCGCACGATCGGGCGCCCGTGCCCCGGCGACGCTCACGGCCGTGCTCGCCGCCGCCGCCGCGGCGGCCTGGCTGGTCGGGCCGCTGCGCGCGCTGACCGGCGCCGGGCTGGACGAGCTCGCCCGGGGCGCGCACGTCCGGCTCGCCGAGTGGCTCGTCGGCGCGGCCGCGGCCGCGCTGGTCGTGGCCGTGGGCCCGCCGGGATCGCGGGCATGGCCCGGCCGGGTGGCCGGGCGGGCGGCCGAGCCCCGCCGGCGGGCCGTGCTCCGGCGGGCGGGCGTGCTCCGCCGAGGGGTGGTGCTCCGACGGGCGGGACTGCTCCCGCGGGCGGGCGTGCTGACCACGGCGGGCGTGGCCCTGCTCGTGGTGTCGACGTGGTGGGCGACGGTCGACCCGGCAGGTCGGCTCGCCCTCGGCGGCACCGCCGTCGCGGCCGCCGGAACCGCGGCGCTCCTGCTCGGGCTGCACGCCCGCGGTGGTGCTGCGCCGGCCCGCCAGCTCGCCCGTGGCGCGCCGGCCGAGCTCGGCCGGATGGCGTTCCCACTGCTCGTGCTGCACGCCCCGATGTACCTGCTCGTCCAGCTGGCGGTCCCGGACGCGCGTCCGCTCGCGCTGCTGGTCGTCGGCGGAGCGCTGGCCTGGCTCGTCGGTCTGGTCGTCCAGGACGGCATCGTCGGTCGGTGGCGGGCCCGGGGTACCGCCGTGCCGCGGGCGCTCGTCACCGGTGCGCTCGCGGTGGCGCTCACCGGCTCGATCGTCGCCGTCGGCGGCCCGGACCCGCACGTCGCGGCCGCGGCGGCGCCGTCCGGGAGCCGGCCCGAACCGGTGGTCCTGGTGTTCGGCGCGGCGGCGGCCGGCGACCTCGCCGACGGGTTGGAGCGGGCCGGCGTCGGCGTCGTCGACGCCACCCGCCCGGGCTGCGGGCTGCTCCCCGGGCCGCCGACGGCGGTGACGCGGGCCCGCCTCACCGCCGACGCCCAGATCCCGGCGGGGAGCTCGGACTGCGGGGACTGGCCCACCGGGTGGTACGCCGCCGTCGGTACCGACCGGCCGGACGCCGTGCTGATCGACCCGAGCGTCGACCTGCGCAGGCCCGGGGTCGATCCCTGCGATCCCGGCTTCCGGACGCGGTACCGGGCGCTGCTGCGCGTGGCGGTGACGGTGGCGACCTCCGGCGGGCCGCAGCGGCCGGTGCTGCTGGCCACCGCCCGGGCGGACGCGGGCCCGGCCGCGTCCGTGCACTGCTACAACGCGCTGGTCGACGAGACGGCCGGGACCTACCGCGAGGTCCTCCGGCTCGACGTGCACGAGCAGCTGTGCCCCGACGCCATTTGTCGCAGCCACACTCTGGCCGGCGACCCGCTGTTCGACGGGCCGGGGCGGCTGACCGCGGCCGCCCGGGCCGAGCTCGGTCGCTGGCTGGCGAGCGAGGTCGCCCGGCTGCGGCCCACCCGGCCGTGACCCGCCCCGTGATCCGGCCCGCGCGCCCGCCCAGGGGCCCGGCCGGGCGCCGGACGTAACGCCCGGGTGGCCGGGCACGACCCTCACCAGGACCACGACCGACCGGAAGGCTCCGCCGATGTACCTGCGCTACGTGCACAGCTTCCGCGCGGTGGCGATCGTGATCATCGTCGCGGGACATGCGTTGGTGGCCCTGACCTGGCCGGAACCCTCCCGCACCCGTGACGTCCTGCTGGACCTGCTCGACAACGGCACGGTGCTGTTCGTCTTCATCGCCGGGTTCCTGTTCCACCACCTGGCCGCCCGCTACGAGTACCGGGACTACCTGCGCAAAAAACTGCTGAACGTGATCGTCCCGTACGTGCTGGTGTCGATCCCGGCGGTGCTCTACACGGTGCGCTTCACCGACCTGGAGGGCAAGTACCCGCAGCTCGCGGGCACGTCGCCGCTCTACCAGGCGGGCTGGCTGCTGGTGAAGGGCGGGGCGACGTTCAACTACTCGCTGTGGTTCGTCCCGATGATCGCGCTGTTCTACCTCGCGGCACCCCTGCTCATCCGGTTCGTGCACCACCCGCGGCTGTACCTGGTGCTCGTCGTGCTGATCCCGCTGTCGATGCTGATGCACCGCTCGGACGAGCTGAACACGCTCGCGATCGCGCTGTACTTCCTGCCCGCGTACCTCGCCGGGATGTGGGCCAGCCAGTACCGCGACCGGCTGGAGCCCGCGCTCGACCGGTACTGGGGCCCGCTCGGCCTGATCTTCCTCGCCGCCGTGGCGGTCAACGTGGTGCTCGCCACCCACCACGGCAACTACTACGGCGCCCACCCGTTCTCCCAGGAACACGGCCTGATCGACTGGATGTTCGCGCAGAAGCTGCTGCTGTGCTTCACGCTCCTCGCCCTGCTGCGACGGCTCGACACTCTGGTGGCCGAGCGGCTGCGGTTCCTCGGCGACGTCAGCTTCACCGTGTTCTTCGTGCACGGCTACGTGCTGTTCGGCGTGCAGGTGTGCTACGCCCAGGTCGGCACCCCGCCACCGGGCAACCTGCTCGCGTGGCTGCTGCTCACCACCGGGGCGGTCGCCGGGACCGTCGCAGGCGCGTGGGTGGTCAAGCAGCTCACCGGCCGGCGCAGCCGCTACCTGATCGGCTCGTGACTCATCCGTCCCTGCGCCGCAGGATCTCGTGGAACTCGCTGCGGAACACAGTGTCGTAGCGCTCGTCGAGCACGTCGCGCCGGGCGTTCCAGTACTCGCCGACCGACCCGGCGTCGGAGTCGGGAGACCTGCTCAGCACCAGCCACCGGCCGTAGCGCCACGGCGCCGAGTAAGCGCCCTTCCACGTGCTGGAGTGCAGGATCTCGTCGTACTGCCCGAGCGGGACACCGGCCGTCAGCATGATTCGGTGCTCCTGGGCCGAGCCGGTCATGATCACGATCTTGCCGCCGTCGTACGCCGCGCGCAGGGCCTCGCCCGTGGCGACCGCGGACGGGTTGACGTGGTACCCGTAACCGCCGCGCGCGTCGAGATGGACGGGTACCGCACCGAGGCCGCTGATCGCGATCTGGACGACCAGCCAGGCGGCGACGCCGACGACGACGGCGTCGCGGCCAGGCGCTGCGCGGTCAGCAGCCCCGACCGCGAGGGACACCGCGAGCAGGATCAGCAGCGGCGCCAGCAGGATCAGGAACCGGGAGTTGAACCAGAAGGTCATCTCGCCGATCCCGACGAGCAGGGACGCGAGTGTGAACAGCGGCGGCGCGGCCAGGTAGGCCGCCGGCCATCCGATCCGGGGAACGTCGCGACCTCGCCGGCGCAGCAGCCGCACGAGCCCGATCAGGGCGAGCCCGAGCAGGACCGGTCCGTAGACCACCGCGGCAGTCGCACCGTAGATCCGCACGACGTTGCCCGGCTGGAGCAGCAGGTTCTCCCGGATGTCGCGCTCCTGGGCCTGCGACGCGGCGGAGTAGAACTGCGCGTCGGCGAACTCCAGCGGGTCGCCGTACTGGTAGGCGTTGTAGGCGAGCCAGACCGCGATGCCGGTCCCGGAGAGGATCGCGATCGCGACGCAGGCGAGCCCTCGGGGGGCTGCCAGGTCGGCCCGGGTGGCGAGAACGGCCACGGTGACGACGAGGAACAGCGGCAGGATCCAGCCCTCGTAGCGGCACAGCGTGGCCAGGACCACGAACACCGAGCACAGCGCGAGGCCGCGGAGGCCTTGCGGTGCACGCGACCACCGGTGCAACCAGTAGGCCGACGCGACGAAGAACAGCATGAACGGCGCCTCGGTCATCGCCGTCATGCCCAGGTAGGCGATGTTGGGGTTGAGGGCGTAGACCATCGCGCCGACGATCCCCAGCCAGGCGGGCGCGCGCAGCGCCTCCCGCAGGAGCCGGCAGAGCAGAGCCGCCGTCAGGGCCAGGCAGGTCAGGCTCACCGCCAGGCCCGCGAGCCCGGTCGAGAACAGCGGGCCGACGACGGCGAACGGCAGCAGCATCAGGTGCGGGACCGGCAGCCACACCGTGCCGAGCTGCCCGAGGCCGGCGCCGTCCCCCCAGTCCACCAGCTTCCTCGTCGCCACCAGGTGCGAGGCGGCGTCGCCGAAGTAGACCAGCGACGCCGGGTCGAGACGGAGCAGGACGCCGGCCGCGGCTGCGCCGAGCACCAGGACGGCCCAGAAGACGATCCGAGAGGCGCCGCGCTCCAGCACCGCGTGCACCGCACGCGCCCGGGCCGCGTCCCGATCGGCGAAGCTCACCGGCGTGGGCGCATCCATCGCGCCGTCACTCCGGCCGCGGGGCGCGGCTGATCAGTTCCTTCGCCATCGAGGTCGCCGTGAGGCCCCCCAGGACCTTCGCGAACGCCGTCCCCCACGAGCCGGCCCCGAGCACCGCGACGCGGCGGACCTCGCCGGTCACCGGCCCGCCCCGCGCCGGAAGAACTCGGCCGGCGCGGTCTCCTCGCGGACCTCGGCGAGCAGCTCGCGGGCCCGATCGGACGGTCACGGTCGGGCGCGGCAGCGGACCGAACTTCCTCGCATAGCCGTCCAGGACCTCGCGGGTGCCCCAGTCAATGGTCGGCGCCACCGGCACATCGGCGGACAGCGCCAGCCGGGCGCGCCCCGGTGCGCGAGCGCATCGGCCAGCCCGCAGGGTCGCGGGTGATCGTCCGCCCTTCTCGCGCCTCATCCGTCGACCTCCCGCCCCGCCACGGCGTGAGTCTCCCCGCCGCGAGCACGGCGGTCCAACCGGGTGGCGCAAGCGGGCCGGCAGATGCAGGGAATCAACTGGCAGCCTGGACCCATGAAGTCCACGGTCGACGCCGTCGGCAGGTTCGTGATCCCGAAGCAGCTCCGGGACGCCCTCGGCTTGATGCCGGGCACCGAGGTCGACGTCAGCACCTACGGCGCGGGCCTGCAGGTGCTGCCGGCCGGGCGGACGGCCCGGCTCGTGACGGAGGACGGCCGGCGCGTCGCGGAGTCCTCGACACCCGTCACCGACGAGGACGTTTTCGGCCTGCTCGACGCCATGCGGCGGTGAGCCTGCTCGCGCTCGACACGAGTGTCGCCGTCCCGCTGCTGGCGCGGTCCCACATCGCGCACGACATCGTCCGGAAGGCCCTCCGCGGCCGCGAGCCGGTGCTGACAGCGCACTCGCAGGCCGACACCTACTCGGTCCTCACCCGGTTGCCGGCCGACGCGCGGGTCGCCCCCGCCGACGCCGTCGCACTCCTCGAGGCCGACTTCGGCCCTCCCCTGCTCCCCGACCCCGACGTGGTCGAGCGGCTGCCCCGGATCCTCGCGGGGCTGGGAATCGCGGGCGGCGCGGTGTACGACGGCTTGATCGGGCTCGCGGCGCGCCACCACGACGTCCCGCTGGCCAGCCGGGACGCCCGGGCCTTGGGTACCTACACCGCGGTCGGGGCCACGGTCGAGCTGATCGCGCGCTGAGCGCGCCGAGGCGGGTGCGAGGATTGTCCCGTGGGATTGCCCGGGCGGGACGGCCCGGTGCGAGCCCGACGGCGGGGTCGCACTCGTCGTGCCGGTCAAGCCGCTGTGGGCGGCGACGTCGCGGCTGCGCGGCGCCGCGGGCACCGATCTCGCGCCACGGTTCGGCCACGGCTCAGCACAGCGCCACCGCGCCACCGCGGCTCCGGGGCGATCGAGCTGGCCGGCGACTGGCCGGGGTTGCGCCGCGACGTCGACACCGGTGCGGACCTGCGCACCGCCGCCGACCTCTGGCTCGGCACGCACACCCGGTCCGCACTCGTCCCGTGCCCGGGCAGCTGATCACACGGGCCGCAGGGTGGCGTCGAGGCTGCCGACCCGCTGCCGGGCCGACAGCACAGCCAGCCGGGTGAACCGGTGGTCGAACGCGTCCTGGGTGAGCCCCCGCGCGGCGAGTTCGGCGGCGAGCTGGCGGGCACCGTCGGGGATCGTCCAGCGCGCCTCGAAGCCCAGCGCCGTGCGCGCCCGGGCGAAGTCCACCCGGTAGGAGCGCGGGTCGCTGCCCGTCTCGCCGGTGATCTCCAGCACCGAGCCGGGTACCGCCGCCGCGGCGGCGTGGGCGATCTCGGCCACCCGCCGGTTGTTCTCCTCGGTGCCCACGTTGAACGCCTGCGCCCGCACGGCGTCGGCCGGTGCGTCCAGCGCGGCGACGACGGCCGCGGCGATGTCCTGCGCGTGCACCAGCGGGCGCCACGGTGTGCCGTCGGAGAGCACCGTGACCCGGCCGGTGAGCAGGGCCCGGCCGACCAGGTTGTTCAACACGATGTCGGCGCGCAGTCGCGGGGAGAAGCCGAACGCGGTGGCGTTGCGCAGCGACACCGGGACGAAGTGGTCGTCGGCCAGGTCGACCAGATCCCCCTCGACCCGGACCTTCGACTCCGCGTACGGGGTGACCGGACGCAGCGGGGCGTCCTCGTCGACCAGGCCTGTGTCACCGGCCGAGCCCTGCGCCCCGTACACCGAGCAGGTGGAGGCGTAGACGAACCGGCGCACGCCCGCGTCGCGGGCCAGCCGGGCGAGCCGCGTCGACGCGTGGTGGTTGACGTCGTAGGTGATCTCGGGGGCCAGCGAGCCCAGCGGGTCGTTGGACAGCGCCGCGTAGTGCACGACGGCGTCGAACCCGGCGAGCTGTCCGGCCGTGACGTCGCGCAGGTCGACGGCGAGGCCGGGCACGTCGGGCACGTCGAGCCGGCCGAGGACGCAACCGGCGAACAGCCCGCTGTCCAGCCCGGTGACCTCGTGGCCGGCCGCGGCGAGGACCGGGGCCATCACGGTGCCCAGGTAGCCCTGGTGGCCGGTGAGCAGCACGCGCACGGGTTCTCTCCTCGGGAGCTCGGGTGGCCGTGTCAGGCGGTCCCGCCCGCGGCCACCACGATCTTGCCCGCGTGGAACGCCTCGGCATAGCGGGCGCCGCACTGGATCCCGCGGATCCGGGCCAGCGCGGTGAACGCCTCGGCGTCGAACCAGTGCCGGTCGCGCTGCGAGGCGTACTCGGCGTGCAGCACCTCGATCTTCTCCCGCAGCACGTCCTCGGCGAGCGGCAGGTACACGGCAGGCTGGGCGAGGTCGCCGTCCCACTTGACGATCTCGTAGCCGAACGTGAGGTGGTCGCGGAAGACGGTGGGCACGAGCGTGGCCAGCGCGCGGTGGTCCTGGTGGGCGTCGTGCGCGGACGGGGCGAGGACGAGGTCCGGGTCGCACGCCGGGCGCAGCGCCTCCAGCGCGTTCTTCGCGTCCGGCCACCGGGTGGGCACGCGGCCGTCGGGCAGGTCGAGCACCCGGACCTCCAGCTTCGCCCCGGGGCAGAGCGCGGCGAGCGCGGCCCGCTCCTCCGCCGCGCGCGGCGACCCGCCACCGCTGAGCACCAGCGCCTGCACCCGCACGCCCGGATGCGCCCGGCACAGGGCCAGGAGCGTGCCGCCCGCACCGATGGCGATGTCGTCGCAGTGCGCGCCGAGCAGCAGGATCTCCGCGAGCGACTCGGGCACCAGGTTCAGCACGCGACGATCTCCAGCGCCGGGATCGGGAACACCAGCTTCCCGCCCCACTCCCCAACGTAGCTCAGCTGCTCGACGAGCTCGGCGCGCAGGTTCCACGGCAGCACGAGCACGTAGTCGGGCCGGTCGGCCGCGATGCGTTCGGGCTCGGCGATCGGGATCCGCGTGCCCGGGGTGTAGCGGCCGTGCTTGTAGGGGTTGCGGTCGACGGTGTACGCGAGCAGGTCCGGCCGGATCCCGCAGTAGTTGAGCAGCGTGTTGCCCTTGCCGGGGGCGCCGTAGCCGACGACGCGGCGCCCGGCGCGCCGCGCCTCGATGAGGAACGCGACGAGGTCGTCACGCACCCGGGACACCGCCTCGGCGAAGCCCTCGTGCCCGGCGGCGGTGTGCAGCCCGGCGGCCTGCTCGGCGGCGAGGACGTCGATCACCCGGGCCGACGGCTGCCCCGCCACCTCGGCCGGGCGCGCCCAGAGCCGGATCGAGCCGCCGTGGGTGTCGAGCTGCTCGACGTCGACGAGCGCGAGCCCGCCCGCGGCGAGGGCCCGGCGCGCGGTGCGCACCGTGTAGTACTGGAAGTGCTCGTGGTAGATCGTGTCGAACTGGGTGCGCTGCACGAGCGTGAGCAGGTGCTGCACCTCCACCGACACCCAGCCGTCGTCGGCGACCAGCGCGCGCAACCCCTCGGTGAAGCCCACGACGTCGGGGATGTGGGCGTAGACGTTGTTGGCCACGACGAGATCGGCGGCGCCGTGCGCCGCGCGCACCGCTGCGCCGGTCGCCGGGGTGAGGAACGCCGTCAGCGTCGGGACGCCCTTGTCCCGGGCGGCGGCGCCCACGTTCGCCGACGGCTCGATCCCCAGGCAGCGCAGGCCGCGCGCGACGGCGTGCGCCAGTAGGTACCCGTCGTTGCTCGCCACCTCCACCACGAAGGGCGCCGGGCCCACGCGCGTGAGCGCCGTGTCGACGAACCGCCGCGCGTGCTCGACCCACGACGTGGAGAACGACGAGAAGTACGCGTACTCGGTGAACGTCTCCTCGGGGGTGACCAGCGGCGGGAGCTGGGCGAGCAGGCAGCCCTCGCAGACCCGCAGGTGCAGCGGGTAGGTGGGCTCGGGGGCGTCGCGGCCGTCGGCGGTGAGGAACAGCTCGCACGGCGGTGTGGCGCCCAGGTCGAGCATGCTGCGCAGCCTCGGCGAGCCGCACAGCCGGCAGGCCGCGCCGGTCGGGGCGGCACCGGTACCGCCGGCGGCGGGCTGGTCGGTGGAGACGGTCACGTCGTGGCCCCCGGGGCGGGTCGGCGTTCGCGGTCGGCCCGGCGCGCCGCCGAACCCACCGTTGGGTCGTCCGGGCGCAGGGCGCCGTTACCGCGCCGCGGCCGGCCGTACCGTCTGCTGTCATGCAGCCCGCCCCGCCCGGCCCCCCCGTCGACGCCGAGCGCGAACGCCGGGAACGGATGGCCGCGGCGGCGCGCGAGCACGCCGAGCCCGACCACGACGTGGTCCTGCGCAACAAGCAGGCCCGTCGCTCGGTGCGCGGCTTCGGCGAGCTGGGACGCGAGGCGCTGGCGACGGTGTGGCGCGCCGCGCGCGGGCCGTTCCTCGCCACCGTCGCGCTCACGCTCGTCACCACCGGCATCGCGATCGCCCAGGTGCTCGTCACCAAGGACCTGCTGGACGAGTTGCTCGCCGGCGGGAACGCGCTGCGGGTGGCGACCGTGCTCGGGCCGGTGCTCGCCCTGGCCGGGCTCACCGCGGCGGCGTTCGCCGTCGGCGCCGCCACCGTCCAGGTGCAGCGGGTGCTGGGCGAGCGGGTGATGCGCGACAGCCACCGCCGGATGCTCGCGGTGACCACGACCGTGCCGCTGGACGCCTACGAGACCCCGTGGTTCTTCAACTACCTGGTGCGGGTGGAGTCGAACGCCCTGACCAAGCCGGTGGAGCTGGTGCGCGCCGTGGTCACCCTGGTCGCCGCGCTCGCCGCCGCCGTCGGGCTGGGTGCGGTGCTGGCCGGCATCGAACCGCTGCTGCTGCCCCTGCTCGCGGCGACTGCCCTGCCCACCTACCTGGTCAACCGCCGCGGCAGCCGGGCGGAGTTCGGGTTCGCCGTCGCCCGCTCGGCCGCGCTGCGCGAGCGGACCTACCTGGCGCACGTGCTCAAGGCCCGCGACACCGCCAAGGAGGTCCGCGCGTTCGACCTGGCCGCGCTGCTGCGCGGGCGCTGGGAGGCCCGCTACGCCGAGCACGTCACCGGGCTGCGCGCGCTGGTGGCGCTGCGGCTGCGGCAGTCGGTGGGCGGCGCGGCGATGACGGCGGCGCTGCTGGTGGCCACGATGCTCTTCCTCCTGTGGCGGGTGCAGGCGGGGCACGTGACGCTGGCCGCGGCGGGGGCGGCGGTCGTCGGGATGCGGATGCTCGCGACGCGGCTGCAGGGGATCGCGGCGGGCAGCACGGCGCTGTTCGAGGCGCGGCTGTTCCTCGACGACCTGCGCGGCTTCCTGGAGCTGGCGGGCGCGATGTCCGGCCCGGCCGGCACCGGCACGGTCACGCCGGCCGCGGGGTTCGACCGGCTCGCCGTCGAGCACCTCCGCTTCGCCTACCCCGGCAGCGACCGCGCCGCCCTGCACGACGTGTCGCTGGAGATCCGCCGCGGCGAGGTGATCGCGCTGGTCGGGGAGAACGGCTCGGGGAAGACGACGCTCGCGAAGCTGCTCGCGGGCCTGCACCGGCCCACCGCCGGGTCGATCACCTGGGACGGCCGGCCGCTCGCGGAGCTTGACGCCGAGCAGGTCCGCCGGTCGGTGGCGATGATCTTCCAGGACTTCGCCCGCTACGAGCTCTCGGCCCGGGAGAACATCGCCGTCGGGCGTGCCCACGACCGGCTCGACCCCGACGCCGTCCGGGCCGCCGCGGTGGCCGCCGACGCCGACGCGTTCCTGTCCGGGCTGCCGCTGGGCTACGACACGGTGCTCTCCAAGGCGATGCCCGGCGGCGTCGACCTGTCCCTCGGGCAGTGGCAGCGGGTGGCGCTGGCCAGGGCGATCTACCGCGACGCCGGCTTCGTCGTGCTCGACGAGCCCACGTCCGCGCTGGACCCGCGGGCCGAGCACGAGCTGTTCTCCCGGATGCGCGAGCTGCTCGCCGGGCGCACCGTGCTGCTGATCTCGCACCGGTTCTCCAGCGTCCGCCACGCCGACCGGATCTACGTCCTGGACGCCGGTCGCATCGTCGAGCAGGGCCACCACGACGAGCTGATGGCCCGCGGCGGGCTCTACGCCGAGCTGTTCACGCTCCAGGCCGCGGCGTACCTCGGTCCGGCCGCGGCCGTCGCGGGACCGAGCACGCCGGCGAGCAGCTCGTCGACGACGCCCTGGGCGAACGGCGGGCCCCACGGCACGGCTGCGACGTAGACCGGCACGGCCCGCACCAGCGCGCTGACGTTGCGGAACGCCTCGGTGGTGACGCGCACGTCCGACCAGCCGAGGATCCGCGGCCGGCGGGTGAGCGCGACGACCGCCGCCCCCGGGTCGAGCCGGCGCAGTGTCAATCGCTCGTGCTCGCGGTCGGGCAGCGGGAACACCACCGCCGCGAGCCGGCACGTCGCCCGCTCGGTGAACGGCGGCGCCCAGCCGCTGCGGCCGTCCGCCGTGAGTCGCGCGGTGCGAGCCGGGCCGGCCGGGTCGGCGGGGCCGGTCGGGCCGCCGAGGAGATCCGCGACGTCGCGGCGCAGCCGGTTCTGCGTCGCCC
>JBQTJE010000076.1:0-19672 GCA_052387455.1 Pseudonocardia sp. | reverse complement strand
GGGTCGTGATCAGGGCGGGCCCGCCAGGTTCGTCGGGATCGGTACAGGAGCTGCGCCCGTGCAGCTCTTGTCCCGATCCTGGTGATCATCGTCGGACCGGCACCTCCCGGCCGTCGACGAACGCCCGCCCGCCGGGAGGTGAGCGCGCGGCGGCGATCCGGGCCTACGCCGCCCGTCCGGCCTCGGGGTGGCGTCCGTCGAGCGCGCCGACCCGGACGGCGAAGACAGGTCGAACGGTGCCTCGCCCGCGGCGGGCACGAGATCCTCGATCGCGACCTGCCGGACGGACAGCCGCCCCACGGCGATCTCCGCGGCGCCGCCCGCCCGCGGCGGATCTCTCGGTGACAGCACCGTCCGACTATGAGGACGTTCACAGCCCGTCGGGCACCGCACGCGCCGTGCGACCGGGGGATACTCCGTCATCACCCAGCCATCAGGAGGCGTCACATGGCCCGGCTCGCCCAGACCGCCGGTCTCACCGAGATCCAGCAGGAGATCCTCGCCACCGTCAAGGTGTTCGTGGACAAGGAGATCCTCCCGCACGCCACCGCGCTGGAGCACGCCGACGCCTACCCCACCGACATCGTCGAGGGCATGAAGGAGATGGGCCTGTTCGGGCTCACCATCCCGGAGGAGTTCGGCGGGCTGGGTGAGTCGCTGCTGACGTACGCGCTGGTGGTGGAGCAGATCGCCCGCGGCTGGATGAGCGTCTCCGGGGTGATCAACACGCACTTCATCGTGGCGCACATGATCACTCACCACGGCACCGACGAGCAGAAGGCCAGGTACCTGCCGGCGATGGCGCTGGGAGAGACCCGCGGGTCGTTCTCGATGTCCGAGCCCGACCTCGGCTCTGATGTCGCCGCGATCAAGACGAAGGCCGTGGAGGACGGGGCCGACTTCGTGATCGACGGCGCCAAGATGTGGCTCACCAACGGCGGCACCTCCAACCTCACCGCGGTGCTGGTGAAGACCGACGAGGGGCAGCCCAAGCCCTACCAGAACCTCACCTGCTTCCTCGTGGACAAGCCGGTCGGCTACGGCGAGGTCGCGCCGGGGCTGCTGGTCCCCGGCAAGATCGACAAAATGGGCTACAAGGGCGTCGACACCACCGAGATGGTCTTCAAGGGCCACCGCGTGCCGGCGACGCAGATCCTCGGCGGCCGGCGCGGCGGCGGCTTCGCGCAGATGATGGACGGCGTCGAGGTCGGCCGCGTCAACGTCGCCGCGCGGGCCTGCGGGATCTCGATCCGCGCGTTCGAGCTGGCCGTCGAGTACGCCCAGCAGCGCTCGACGTTCGGCCGCCCGATCGCCCAGCACCAGGCCATCGCGTTCAAGCAGGCGGAGAAGTCCACGAAGGTCGAGCCGGCTCACCTGCTGATGGTCAACGCCGCGCGGCTGAAGGACTCCGGCGAGCGCTTCGACGTCGAGGCGGGCATGGCGAAGCTGCTGGCCAGCGAGTACTGCGCCGAGGTGACGCAGGAGTCGTTCCGCATCCACGGCGGCTACGGCTACTCCAAGGAGTACGAGATCGAGCGGCTCATGCGCGAGGCGCCGTTCCTGCTCATCGGCGAGGGCACCTCCGAGATCCAGAAGACGATCATCAGCCGGGGGCTGCTGCGGGAGTACAAGCTGTAGCGCGTTCCTGGGCAAGCGCGTTCCTGGGTAAGCGCGTTCCTGGGTAAGCGCTGAGAAACGCGATGACGCCGGGCGCGCCGGGCGGGGTGTTGACACAATGGAGCGAACCGCGTAGTGCCGGACGGCATCGTGCGCGCCGTCCGAACCGAGGAGGACATCCCGTGACGACCCCGTTCGGTGGGCCCGCACGTTCCGTGCCCGGACTGCCCAACCTGCCGACCCCGCCCACCGGCTGGCCCGTCGGCTCCTACGCCACCTACGAGGAGGCCCAACGCGCGGTCGACCACCTGGCCGACGAGGACTTCCCGGTGCGGGACGTCACGATCGTGGGCGTCGACCTCATGCTCGTCGAACGGGTGATCGGGCGGCTGACATGGGGCCGGGTCCTGATGTCCGGGGCCGCGTCGGGCGCCTGGCTGGGCCTGTTCGTGGGCCTGGTGATGGTCCTGGTCAGCCCGGGTGCGGGCAACATCGGTGCGGTCGTCGTGCCGCTGCTGATCGGCGTGGCGTTCGGGATGGTGTTCGCCGCCGTCGGCTACCGCGCCAGCCGCGGCAGCCGCGACTTCACCTCCGCCAGCCAGATGGTGGCCGGCCGCTACGACGTGCTCTGCCAGCCGCGCAACGCCGAGAAGGCCCGCGAGATGCTCGGCAAGCTCGCGATGGGCACCTCCTGACGCCAGGGCGCCTCAGGCGATAGGCCAGGATGCCGCGGTGACCTCGAAAGAGACCGATCGCATCAGCACCGCGGACGTGTCGCGCTCGTTCGATCTGCACGCGCGCACCTACGACAAGCTCGTCGGGGCGAACCCGGGCTACCACGACCACCTGCGCCTGACGGCGCGCCGGATGGGCCTGCCCGAGCGGGGTGCGGGTCTGCGGTTGCTCGACCTCGGCTGCGGCACCGGGGCGTCCACCGCGGCGCTGCTGGACGTTGCCCCGGAGGCCGACATCACCGCTGTCGACGCGTCCGCGGAGATGCTCGCCCAGGCACGGCGCAAGGTCTGGCCGCCACGGGTGCGGTTCGTGCACGCCGACGCGGAGGAGCTCGACGGCAAGGTCGAGGGCCCGTTCGACGGCATCCTCGCGGCGTACCTGGTGCGCAACGTCACCGACCGCGACGCGGCCCTGCGCGCGTTCCACGACCTGCTCGCCCCGGGTGCCCCGCTGGCGCTGCACGAGTACTCGGTGCGCGACTCGGCGAAGGCCCGCGCCGTCTGGACGGGCGTCTGCTGGACCGTGATCATCCCGTTGGGACGGATCCGCACCGGCACGATGGATCTCTACCGGTACCTGTGGCGCAGCGTCCGGGACTTCGACGGCGTCAGCGCGCTGCGCACCCGGATGGGCGACGCCGGGTTCGTCGATCTGCGGGTGCAGACCGTCCCCGGCTGGCAGCGCGACATCGTGCACACGTTCCTGGGCCGCCGCGCCGGTGGGCCGCCGCCGGGGACGCGCGGCGATCTCGCCACGCCGCCCGAGGGCACGCCCGCGGTCGAGGACGCCCCCGCCCCTGGCGACGAGTAGCCGGCGGCGGCCGACCCGGACGGCGGCCGGCCCCGGCGACTACCGCGTGCGCACCTCGTAGCGGCGCTCGGCGTAGGCGATGTCGTCGCGCCACAGCCGCCGGGCGGCCAGCTCCATCACCGGCCGCAACGCCCCGGTGACCTTCCCGACGTGCGCGAATCCGGGGCGGTCGGAGTAGGCGAGGGTGGCCTCGACGACCGCGGTCCGGGGACGCCCGTCCGGGCCGGGGCGCAGCGGTGTCGCGTGGGTCTCCACGACGCTGCCCGCGCCCTCGCCGTCGACGATCTCCATGGTGATCGTCCGGGGGTCGGGGCAGGTGAACTCGGCGTGCACGGGGACACCCCACCGGCCACCGACGGTGTAGCTCACCTCGACGAGGTAGCGGTCCTGCGCGGGGTCGCAGTCGACCGGGGGAGCCGACAGCACCCGCAGGTTCGCGAACGCGTACGGGTGGAACCAGGCGCCGTGCCACGGATCGAGCCGGTTGGCGAGGACGTCCTCGGGCTCGCAGCGCCCGATCGCCGTCGCGACCGCCGCCACCGCGACGCCCGCCGGGGGGCGCGGGCCGAGCACCGGTGCGTCGGTGGGCGGTCCCTCGTCACCGGGGGCGAGCGCCACGCCGTCCAGCCGCACCCAGGCGAGGACGCCGTCGTCGTGGGCGGGCAAGGTGCGCCAGCCGGGGCGGCCACCCGCGCCCAGCGCCAGCCCGTGCCAGCGGCAGACGAGCCTGCCGTCGTGCACGGGGGCGTCGCACAGCGCCGCGCCGAGGTGCGGACACGCGCCGGGGCCGACGTGCAGCGCACCGTCGCCGTCGCGCCAGGCCACCAGCTCCCGCCCGGCGACGACACGGCCGAACGCCCGCCCCGGGCGGATCTCGCGGCTGGCGGCGAGCACGAACCACCCGCCGGAGGGCCGGGCGAGCGCCCGGGCCAGCGCGGCGCGGATGATCCCGGGCTTGCACTCGGCCCACAGGGGGTCCTGGTCGGCCCAGGAGGGGCGCCGCAACCGGCGTAGCGGGTTGAGCCGGTCGGAACGGTGCTCGTTCACGGCCGCCAGGCTAGTGGAGCCCGCCCGGCCGGGCGGGCGGGCCGCCGAGCAGGCCGCGGTCGCTGCGGTCGCCGCGGTCGCTGCGGTCGCCGCGGTCGCCGCGGTCGCCGCTTGTCGCCGGTGCCGGGGCCCAGCCGCGGCGAGCCGCAGCTGCCGCCGGGCCCGCCGAGCGTGGCCTGACCGGCCGGACCGCACGCTCGCCGAGCGCTGCCACGCCTGAAGGGCTGCGGGGGGGCGGGGGTGCGGGGCGGGGGGGCGGGGTGCGGGGCGGTGGTCAGGTGGGGCGGCCGAGGCGCCGGACGTGGCCGAGGTCGTGCAGGAACAGCGCCGCGCCCTGCACGACGATGCCCGCGCTCGCCCCCGTCCCCGACGCGTGCCGCTGGCGTGCCCGCCAGCAGAGCAGCGCGAGCCCGCCGACCACGTAGCTCGCGTCGAGGGCGGTGTTGAGCAGCAGCATCCGGCGCAGCCGGGCGTGCTCGCGGCGCAGCGCCGCCGGCGCGTACGGGTCGGGCAACCGGTCCATCCGGCGGTCGCGCAACCGGCCGGCGAGCCAGGCGATGCCGACGTTCGTCACGCCCCACTCGGCGTGCTGGAGCCCGAAGTGCAGCACCGCCCGGTTGCGCCGCCACGCCCCGACGGCGGCGACCGGCAGTCCGGCGGCGATGCTCAGCACGCCGATACGGCGGGCCTGCTCGGCGAGCGCGGTGTGGTGCTCCCAGACGTTCACCGTGCCGAGGTTAGAGCCGGGAGCGGTCAGAGCCACCGGTTGCGGCGGAACACGCGGAACAGCACCGCGCAGATTCCGGCGATGACCAGCAGCACGGCCGGGTAGCCGTAGCGCCACTGCAGCTCGGGCATGGCGTCGAAGTTCATCCCGTAGATCCCGGCGATCATGGTGGGCACCGAGATCATCGCGGCGTACGCGGTGATCTTTCGCATGTCGTTGTTCTGCCGCATCGTGATCTTCGCGAGTACGGCGTTGACCAGCGTGGTGAGCAGCTCGTCGAAGCCGGCCACCCGCTCGGTGACGGTGACGAGGTGGTCGTCCACGTCGCGGAAGTAGGAGCGCACCTCGTGCGGCACCAGGGCGCTGTAGCCCTCGGTGAGCTTGCGCAGCGGCGCGCCGAGAGGCACGACGGCCCGGCGCAGGTCGAGCACCTCACGCTTCATGACGTAGATCTGCTCGGCGTCCATCGTGGAGCGAGGCGTGAAGACCTGGGCCTCCATCTCGTCGATGTCGTCCTCGATGGCCTCGGTGACCTCGAGGTAGGTGTCGACGACCCGGTCGGCGACGGCGTGCAGCACCGCGGCCGGCCCGAGCGCGAGCTGCTCCGGGTCGGCCTCCAGGCGCAGCCGGACGTCGTGCAGGCCGGAGTGCTCGCCGTGGCGCACGGTGATGACGAAGTCCGCGCCGACGAAGGCCATCACCTCGCCGGTCTCGACGATCTCGTGCGCCGTGGTGGGCTGGGCCTGGCCGACGTAGCAGACGGTCTTGAGCACCATGAACAGCATGTCGTCGTAGCGTTCGAGCTTGGGGCGCTGGTGGGCGTGCACGGCGTCCTCGACGGCCAGCTCGTGCAGGTCGAACACCTCGGCGATGCCGGTGATCTGCTCGTCGGTGGGCTCGTGCAGCCCGATCCAGACGAACCCCTCGCCGCGGCGGCGGACCTCGGCCAGCGCGCGGTCGTGCGTCCAGCGCCCGGGCAGGCGGCGGCCGTCGACGTAGACGGCGCAGTCCACGATGTAAGCCGACAGCGGCACCCGGAGCTTGGGCAGCAGTGGAAGCTCGGGGCGGGCCGGGCGGGTGCGGGAGCCGGCAGCGCGGATCGAGGAGAGAGCTGACACGGCGGGACCTCCGTGATCGGGACGCACCCGGGCGGGCCGGGTGGGTGCGGGTCTGCGTCCCGAGCGGGGGGAGCCGTCAGGCGGCCGCCGCGCCGTGGACGCGGCACGTACTACAACCGGGTGCCTTGCGCACCGCGTACACCTCCTCTGGTTGCTGCGCAGTCTCTGGTTGCTGCACAGACGGACCGGATGGGCGTCCGGACCACGGGTTAGATTACCCCGTCCGGTGATGATGTCGGTTGTGGAGGCGTTGACGTTGCAGTTCGGCCGGTACTACGAGGAGTTCGAGGTCGGTGCGGTCTACAAGCACTGGCCGGGCAAGACGGTCACCGAGTACGACGACCACCTGTTCTGCCTGCTGACGATGAACCACCATCCGCTGCACATGGACGCGAACTACGCGCAGGAGACCACCGACTTCAAGCGCAACGTGGTCGTCGGCAACTACGTCTACTCGCTGCTGCTGGGCATGTCGGTGCCCGACGTCTCGGGCAAGGCGATCGCGAACCTCGAGGTCGAGTCGCTCAAGCACACGAAGCCGACCTTCCACGGCGACACCATTTACGGCGAGACCGAGGTCCTGGACAAGACGCCGTCGAGGTCGAAGGACGACCGCGGCATCGTGTACGTCGAGACCCGTGGCTACAAGCAGGACGGCACGGTCGTGTGCACGTTCCGGCGCAAGGTGATGGTGCCGAAGACCAGCTACGGCGAGGCTCGCGGCGGCGAGCAGCCGGGCCGGCCCGAGCCCGTCGTCTGACCACGGTCACCGGCGCGGCAGCGCGTCCCAGCCGGTGAGCACCTCCACCAGCCCGTCCACCAGCGGCAGCGCGACGAGGTCGGCGGCGGAGCACCAGCGGGCGTCGGCGGCGTCGTCGCCCGCGCGGAGGTGCCCGCCGGTGACCGTGCACCGGTAGTCGGCGATGTCGTAGGGGCCCCGGGTCACGCGGCCCACCAGCGGGCCGGGGCGCACCACCAGGCCCGTCTCCTCCGCCATCTCGCGGGCGAGCGCGGTGGCGTCGTCCTCGCCCGGCTCCACCCGCCCGCCCGGCAGCGACCACCGGCCCCGACCCGGGTCGTGCGCGCGGCGGATCAGCAGCAGCCGACCCTGCTCGTCGTAGGCGAGGCCACCCACACAGGGCACCCGCGTCGCCGCCCCGTCATCACGTCGTGTCATCGCCCATGACGGTACGTCCCCGCCCGGCGGCTTTCGTGATCCTCACCGGTCCGGTACAACGGATCGCGTACTCTGCGGTCCTCCGGGAAGAAGGGGTGGGCGTCGTGAAGCTCAGCAAGCTGATCGGGGTTGCCCTGGTCCTGCTGGTCATCTGGTTCATCGTCCAGCAGCCGTCGGCGGCGGCCGGATCGGTGGAGAGCATCGCCGGCACGCTGGAGCGCTGGGCGGGCAACGTCACGAGCTTCTTCACCCAGGTCGTCACGTAAGGAGGGGCCGTGCTCGCCCCCCGTGAGATCGACGAGTACCTGCTTCCCTCGGAACGCAGGGTCATCAGGGTGCGCCAGCACTGGGCCGTGATGCTCAAGGACATCATCGAGACCGCGGTGTTCCTGGTGCTGCTCCTGCTGGCGCAGCAGTACCTGAGCGACGGCAACAGCGTCCTGATCGACAACGTCGCGTTCTACCTCGCGCTGATCGCGCTCCTGCGGCTCACGGTGAAGACCATCGAGTGGTGGGTCGAGCGGATCGTGATCACCAACAAGCGGGTGATGATCGGGCAGGGGATCATCGTCCACAACGTGGGCATGATGCCGCTGGGCAAGGTCACCGACCTCACGTTCCGGCGCACCCTCGGCGGGCGCATCTTCAACTACGGCACGATGATCGTCGAGTCGGCCGGCCAGATCCAGGCGCTCAACAAGGTCAAGTTCATGCCCCGTCCCGAGGAGATCTACGAGGCCCTGTCCGAGCTGATCTTCGGGGAGAAGGGTCGCACGCGGGCCAGCGGCATGCTCGCCAAGTCCAACTGGCGCCGTCGCTAGGTCGGTTAGCCTGGGACGTGCCCTCGCCCCGGATCGACCTCCACACCCACTCCACCGCCTCCGACGGCACCGACGATCCCGCGGACGTCGTCGCGGCCGCCGCGGCCGCCGGTCTCGACGTGCTGGCGCTCACCGACCACGACACCACCGCGGGCTGGGACGCCGCCGCGGTGGCCCTTCCGGTGGGGATGCAGCTCGTCCGCGGTGCCGAGTTCTCCTGCGTCAGCCCGTGCGGGCGGCCGGGGGAGCGCGACGTGTCGGTGCACCTGCTGGGCTACCTGTTCGACCCGGACCACGCCGCGATCGTGGCCGAGCAGGCGCGGCTGCGCGAGGAGCGGGTGCACCGGCTGCGCGGGATGGTCACGAAGATGGCCGCCGACGGCTACCCCGTCGACGTCGAGACGGTCTTCGCCTACCTGCCCGACGGGGCCAGTGCCGGACGCCCGCACCTGGCGCGGGCGCTGGTCGCCGCGGGCGTCGTGGAGTCGGTCAACGAGGCGTTCGCGACGCTGCTCTACAACGGCAGCCCCTACTACGTCGCGAAGACCGACACGCCCGTGCGCACGGCGATCGAGATGGTGCGGGCGGCGGGCGGGGTGGCGGTGTTCGCGCACCCGCTCGCGCGCCGCCGCGGCCGGGTGGTGGAGCCGTCGGTGATCGTCGAGCTGGCCGCGGCCGGGCTCGCCGGCGTGGAGGTCGACCACCCGGACCACTCGCCGGAGGACCGCGCGCTGCTGCGCGGGCTCGCGATCGACCTCGACCTCGTGGTCACCGGTTCCAGCGACTACCACGGCACGAACAAGACCACCCCGATCGGCGCCGAGACCACCGCACCCGGGGCGTTCGACGAGCTGGTCGCGCGCGCGGCGGGGGTCGAGGTCCTTGCCGGCTGACGGCGGTGCGGGCTCACCGTCCGAACCGGGCCTCCAGCACGGTGGGGAGCACCTGTCCGGGAACGCGATGGAACGAGCGGACCAGCTCCGTGCGCGAGAAGTGGCCGAGCGTGGTGAAGCGGGCCAGCCCGTCGACGGCGAACCGTTCCCAGCTCGCCCGCCGACCCCAGGGAAAGCAGGTGGCGACGGTGGCGCGCACCCCTGCGCCGTCGTCGCGGGCGAGCTCGATCCGCTCGGCCAGCCAACGGAGGAATCCCAGCTTCTCCTCCAGGGCGGCGCGCGGATCGGAGCGGACCACGACGCCGGGCACCGCCCGGATGTCGCGGCGGACGCTGTGCACGTGGCCGTGCCCCTCCACCATCACCTCGACGTCGAGGTCGAGCAGGCGCTCGAGAGTAGTGATCCACTTCCGGGAGTCGACGTCCGGGTTCGGTGACGAGAAGTAGGCCCCCATGAAGGAGTCTCCGACCAGCGCTGTGCGCCGCGCGTCGTCCCACAGGACGACGTGGTCGGGCGAGTGACCCGGCGCGGGGAGCACCGCGAGCCGCCCTCCCTCGGGGAGTTCGATCGCCGCGCCCGCGTCGTCGACCGGCCCGGACAGTGCAGGAGGCTGTCCGATCACGGCCGCCCGCGTCCGCGGGATGCGGACCGCGGGGCGCAGCTGGGAGCTCACCTGGCTGGGCAACACCAGCCGGGCGCCGGTGCGTGCCGCGGCCCACTCGAGGTTGCCCACGTGTTCCTCGTGCGCGTGGGTTGCGGTCACGACCGCGACCCGTGCGGCGCCGTGGCGATCCAGATGCCGGTCCAGCGAGCGCCGCATCAGGGTCGACCCGGGATCGACCAGGGCGCCCCGGTACCAGACGGCGGTGAAGCGCTCCCCGTAGAGCAGGGGGACGACGTCCGGACGCAGGCCGCCGAGGAACCACAGCTCCAGCTCGTCGGGGCGCAGGACGATCCGGCGCCGCGCCGTCCGGAGGTGGTCACGCCAGTTGCGGCCGGTGTCCCGGACCATCACGCCCGCGATCAGCGGCAGGCGGGCGGCCAGGCCGAGACCGCGGCAGCTCCAGAAGGCCCGCCCGGTATGCGGCCGGGCGTCGGACGGCGGGCGTCCGGTGGCGCACGATCCGCCGCGACACACCGAGAGCGCGTGCCGGTTGCGCGCCAGCGTCCGGTAGCCGGCGTCGCCGAACCGGGCCACCGCCGGATGCGCACCGACGGCGCCGAGCGGGCGCAGGAACGGCAGGGTGGAGGCGAGCAGGGTGACGGCCGCCCATCCGACGTGGACCCGGCCGTCGGCGCGGTCGACGACGTGCAGCTCGCGCCGGCACGCGGCGTCGTCGAGGTCCGGATGCACCTCGACGGGTGGCCCGTCCTGCAGCGGTCGGCACTCCACCACGCCCTCGAGGTCCAGCGCCCGGATCCAGGACACGCCGGCCTGGCAGATCTCGCACTGCGCGTCGTAGAGCGCGACGAGTCGTTCGACCATGTCCCCGCCTTCCCGGTGGTGGATCAGCCCCAGGGGAGCAGCGCGACGACCTCCGGGCCGCGCTGTTCCAGCAGCACCCGGCGCAGCGCCGCGAGCACCACCGGGGCGTCCCGGTCGGTGCGGGCCACGGTGATCGTGCGGCGCACCGCCCCGGTCGACGGGTCGACCTCCACGAGGCCGTCGGGCACCGGCACCAGCAACGCCCCGGCGTACGGGACGCCCGCGCCGAGCGTGCCGGGCAGCGTCCACACCGGGGTGAGCGCGACCGCGTCCAGGGCGACGGTGTGCGTCCCGGTCCACCAGTACCGGTGCCGGTCGTCGGCCGCGGCGGGCACGGTTCCCCCCCGGAGATCGGCGGTGACGTTCACCGCCGGCACGCCCAGCGGGACCACGGCGACCTCGCGGCCCGCCTCGTCGACGACGAGCAGCCGCGGCGGGCCCGGCAACGCGACCGCCGTGCGGGACGCCGACTGCGCCACCGCGACGGCCCCGGTGGCGGGCAGCGGCATCGAGAACAGCGACTCCGGGGACTCGGCTGCGTCGGCCCCTGCGGCGGCGAGGACGGTGAGCCGGTCGGTCGCCTCGTCGGGGCAGCGTTCGACGACCCCGATCCGGCCGGCGGCGAACAGGAACGACCCGTAGGCGCAGCCCGTCCGCGGCTGCCGGCCGGGCTGCTCCGGTGCGGGCACGTCGCCGAACTCCAGCGTGCGCACCAGGTCCGGGGAGCGCAGGACCTCGGCGTGCGTGGCGTCGGTGAGGGCCACCAGCTCGGCATCGGCGAGCAGCGATGCGCCCGGCCTGGCGTCGGCGTTGCGCTGGGCCGCGCGGGCACCCGTGTCGGGGCGCAGGGTGGTCAGCTCGCTGCAGTACTCGCCGTTGCGGTGCAGCGCGAACACCCGGCCGATCCCGCCGTCGGCGCTCGGGAACCCCGCACCCGCCGTGCACAGCGGCAGGTCGCGCTCGTAGCTCCAGGCCACCGCCCCGGTCTGGGCGTCGCGACCGACGACCGCGGACCCCTCGGCCGTGACGACCGCGGGACCCGCGACCACCGGCGCCCGGGTGGCCCCGCTGGGCGCGCGCCAGCCCAGCACGAAGCCCGGCGGCATCCGGTCCGCGGCGGGCGGGGCGACGACCGGCGCGGCGGCGACGACCGACGTGGTCGCGGCCACCGGACTGCGCCACCAGAGCAGCGCGGCGCCGAGCACGGCGACGGCCACCAGCGCGCCGACCGCGACGAGGTCGCGGCGACTGCGCCGCTCCGACACAACCCTGCTCATCGTCGTCCCGAGTGCTGTCCCGAGTGCTGTCCCGGGTGGTGGGCGGCCGGATCGCGGCCGAACTCAGCTCGCCTCGGCGTCCCTGGTGGTGTCCTGGGCGGTGTCCTGGCCGGCGTCCGCGTCGCGTCCGCGCCTGCGCGCGCCACCCCGGCGGCGACGGCGGCGCGGTGCGGCGCCCTCGCCGGAGCCCGTCTCGGGGCGGGACCCGTTCTCGACGGCGTGCACGACGGATCCGGCATCGTCGGCGACCGGGCCGTCCGGCGCGCCGTCCTCGCCGCCGACGGTGACACCCGCCCGGCTGCGCACCCGCGAGCGGGACCGCCGCGGCCTGCGCTCGGGCCGGGCCTCGGCGTCGCGGGCGGCGGGTGCGCCGGGGCGCTTGCGGTCGCGGCCGCTGCGCCGCCGCGAGCCGTTGTCGCCCTCGCTGTCGAGGAACTCGGCGTCCAGCCCGGCGCGGGTGCGCTGGGCCCGGGGCAGCCGGCCGGCGGCCGCCTGCGGGATCTCCAGGTCGGCGTACAGGTGCTCGGAGGTGGAGTACGTCTCCGGAGCCTCCGGCATGCCCAGGCCGAGGTCGTCGCTGATGGTCTTCCAGCGATGCAGCTCGTCCCAGTCCACCAGCGTGACGGCCACGCCCGTCTTCCCGGCACGGCCGGTGCGGCCGATGCGGTGCACGTAGGTCTTGGCGTCCTCGGGGCACTGGTAGTTGACCACGTGGGTGACGTCGGTGACGTCGATGCCGCGGGCGGCGACGTCGGTGGCGACCAGCACGTCGACCTTGCCGGCGCGGAACGCGCGCAGCGCCTGCTCGCGGGCACCCTGGCCGAGGTCGCCGTGCACGGCCGCGGCGGCGAACCCGCGCTCGGCGAGATCGTCGCTGACCCGTTGCACGGTGCGCTTGGTGCGGGCGAAGATCATCGTGAGGCCACGGTCCTTGGCCTGGAGCACCCGGGTGAGCAGCTCCACCTTGTCCATCGCGTGCGCGCGGTAGACGAGCTGGCGGGTGCGCTCGTGGATGGAGCCCTGGTCGGCCTCCTCCGCGCGGATGTGCGTGGGCCTGGTGAGGAACGCCCGCGCCAGCGCGATGATCGGGCCCGGCATCGTGGCCGAGAACAGCATGGTGTGCCGCTCGTCCGGCAGCATCCGCATGATCTTCTCGACGTCGGGCAGGAAGCCCAGGTCCAGCATCTCGTCGGCCTCGTCGAGCACGAGCGCCCGGACGCGGCCGAGCACGAGGTGGCGCTGCTCGGCGAGGTCGAGCAACCGGCCCGGGGTACCGACGACCACATCGACGCCCGTACGCAGGGCGGCGAGCTGCGGCTCGTAGGCGCGCCCGCCGTAGATCGCGGTGACGCGCACGCCCAGGTGCTTGCCGGCATCCGCGATGTCCTTGGCGACCTGCACGCACAGCTCGCGGGTGGGGACGACGACGAGCGCCTGCGGGACGTCACGCGTGCGGTCGGCTGCTTCGCCCTCGGCGGTGGCTGCCGGCTGTTCCGACGGCGGGACGACGCGCTGCAGCAGCGGCACACCGAAGCCGAGGGTCTTGCCCATGCCGGTGCGGGCCTGGCCGATCACGTCCTCGCCGGCCAGCGCAAGCGGCAGGGTCAGTTCCTGGATGGCGAAGGTGCGCTCGATGCCGGCCTCGGCCAGGGCGCGCACGATCTCGGGGCGGACGCCCAGCTCGGCGAAGGTGGGGGAGTCGGGCCGGACGGGGGCACCGGCCTGGAGCGGGTGGGCCTCCTCGGTGCCCTCCAGCTCCGTGGGGTCGAGGTTCGCGTCGATGGTCTCTGGGGTGTCGGTCGGGACGGACAGGTTGATCGCCTCTCTCCGCGTACAGGAGCCGTCCGGTTCGTCGACCACCGGCGCGCTGGACGGAGACGTCGAGCGGCGCTCGGGCGGGAGAACCGACGAGGCGCTGTACGCACCAGGTCGTGCGGCGCGGTGGTTCTCCGTACTGGGATCTCTCCGTGAGGGAGCCGGCCGGCCGCGGCAGGGAACCGCAACAATGCGAATCGCAGCACATCCTACCCGGTCACCGACCCGGGCGCCCACCCACGGCGGCCCGGGGGGTGGCGTCGCGTGCCGTGTTCCCGGTCACGGGACCGGCCCGGGCCGGGCCGATAGGCTCCGGTCCCGTGGGGCAACCGGGGACGGAAAGGACACGGGTCGAGGCCGCCGACCGGGCCATCCAGGACCTGCTGGGCGTTCTCGCCTACGGCGAGCTCTCCGCGTTCGACCGGCTCGCCGAGGACGCGCGTACGGCCCCGACGCTGGACGGCCGCGCGGCGCTGTCCAAGATGGCAGCCGCCGAGATCGGCCACTACCGCCTGCTCGAGGAGCACCTGCACGGGATGGGGGTGCCCGCCGAGCAGGCGATGCGCCCGTTCGTCGCGCCGCTGGACGCCTACCACGCCCACACCGCACCGCGGACGTGGCTGGAGTCGCTGGTCAAGGCCTACGTCGGCGACGGGTTGGCCGCGGACTTCTACCGGGAGGTCGCCAGCTGGCTCTCCGGCCCCACCGGCGAGCTGGTGAAGCTCGTGCTCGCCGACACCGGGCACAGCGCCTTCGCCGAGCGCGAGGTGCGCGCCGCGTGCGCGGACCGGGAGGTCCGCGACCGGCTGGCGCTGTGGGGGCGGCGCCTGCTCGGCGAGGCGGTCACCCAGGCCCAGCACATCGTGGCGCAGCGCGACGAGCTAGCGCACCTGATCGTCACCGGGTCCGGTGACATCGCCGGCATCGCCGCGCTGATCAAGCGCGCGCAGGTCAACCACGGCAGGCGCATGGCCAGCCTCGGACTCAAGGGCTGAGCCCGCACCACCGGGCCGCTCAGCGCTTGAGCCGCCTGCTGCCCGCGTGCCAGTCCTCCACCAGGCCGGCCTGACCCGCGGCGACCCCGAGCGCGGGCAGTTGCGGCCGCTCGCGCAGGCTGCGCTTGATCTCGGCGAAGCCGGCGAACCGGGTGAGGCGCACGACGACGTCCCACAGCTCGACGGCCTCGTCCGGTGCGGGCAGCCTGCTGATCACCGGTCCGCTGAACGCGACGCCGTCGGGCGGCTCGACGTGGATGATCGGCGTGCCGACGTCCTTGCCGGTGGCGGCGAGCGCCTCGTCGGTCTCGGCCTGCACGACCGCGTCCCACGACTCGTCGTCCAGCGCGTCGACGAGATCGGCGGGAAGCCTCGCGTCGCGCAGCGCCGGTGCCACGTGGTCGGCCCGCCCGATGATCTCGCGGGCCGGGTAACTGGGCGTCTCGAACGTGTGCGCCCCGTACGCGGCGTGCAGCCGGTCGACGGCCCCTGGCCCGTGCTCGGCCCGGGCTCGGGCGGCGACCCGCAGCATCCGCAGGCCCGCGGTGTGGCCGGCCTCGTACTCGGGCGGGAAGTGGCTCGCGTAGTCGACGGTGGCGTTGAGCTGGCGCAATGAGATGAACCGCCAGTCGACCCGGTAGTGGCGGGCCGCGACGACCTGCCGGACCCACTGGGCGGTCATCCACGCGAACGGGCACACCGGGTCGAAGTAGAAGCGGAGATCGCTGCGCTCGGGCACGGCCACGAGGGTATCCGCGGTGGGCGCGAGCCGCCCGGTTCGCCTGCGGCAGGCGGGTGCGTTACGTACCAGCACTGTTCCCCGCAGCCGCTGCGAACCGGCACACTTCTGCACGTGCGGGTGGGGCTGCTCGTCGCGTGGCTCGCCGGGGTGGGCGCCGCGCTGGCGGCGCTCGCCACGGTGGTGCACGCCCTGGTGAGCCCGGCCCCCGACGCCGGTGTGACGCAGGCGGTGGTGCTCGGCGCGCCGGTGCTGGCCAGCGTGGTGGCCGGCCTGGTGATCGTCACGCGTGCCCCGGGCCACCGCGTCGGCGGGTTGTTGCTGGTCAGCGCGTGCGCGCTGGCCCTCTATGCGGCAGCCCTGCACGTGGGTGGACAGGGGGTGGCTCCCGGTGTGCCCACCGCCCCGCTCACCGCGTGGGCCGCCCTGTGGGTGCACAGCGGGTGGCCGACGTTCTACGCCGGGCTGATCGGGCTGGCGTTCCTGTTCCCCGACGGGCGACTGGCCTCGCCGCGGTGGCGCCCGGTCGCGGCGGCCGTCGCGCTGGCCTACGGCGGGTTCCTCGCCCTGGCGCTGTTCGACCCGCGGCCCTTCTACGCGCCGTTCGACATGCTGTCCAACCCGCTGCCGGTGGCGGACGTTGCCGATGTGCTGACCGTCGGCGAGTACGTGTTGCTGGTCCCGTTGCTCGTCGCCATCGCCGCCGTGGTCGCGCGCTACCGCCGGTCGAGCGGCCTGCCCCGGGCCCAGCTGCGCTGGTTCGCCCTCGCCGCGGTGCTCGTGCCGGCGACGTTCGTGACGTGCCTCGTCGAGTACACGGTCACCGGAACTGTCGGCGCGGCCACGATCCTCGCGTCGTCGGTCACGCAGGTCGCCGTCGTCGCCGCGGTCACGGTCGCGGTCCTGCGCCACCGGCTCTACGAGATCGACGTCCTGATCAACCGGACGGCCGTCTACGGCCTGCTCACCGGGCTGCTCGCGGCCGTCTACGTCGCGATCGCGCTGGTCGCGGGCGTCGCGGTGGGCACCGGCTCACGCTGGACGACCGCGGCCGCGACGCTCGCCGTCGCGCTGGCGTTCCGGCCGTTGCGGGTGCGGGTGCAGCGGGTGGTCGACCGCCGCTTCGACCGCGACCGCTTCGACGGGCTGCGCCGCGCCGAGCGCTTCCTCGGCGACGTGCGCGCGGGGCGGGCCGAGCCCGAGCAGGTCGGCCGGGCGCTCGCGGAGGCCGTGGGCGACGACAGTGTCGACCTCTACTTCTGGCTGCCCGACGGTGTCTCGTCCGACGGCGCGGTGTCAGGCGGCGCGGTGTCAGGCGGCGCGGTGTCAGGTGGCGGGGTGTTCGCCGACGCCGGTGGCGTCGAGTACCGGGAGTTGCCCGCGAACGGCCGCGAGCGCACGCCCGTCCGCAGCGGTGTGCAGCAGTTGGGTGTCGTGCTGCACGCGCCGTCGGACCGGCCCGCGCTGCTGCGCGCGGTGCTGGAGACGCTCGGGCTGGCCGTCGAGATCGCCCGGCTGCGGGTGGAGGTGCGCCGCCAGCTCGCGAGGGTGCGCGACTCGCGCGCGCGGATCGTCGCCGCGACCCACGCCGAGCGGCGGCGGATCGAGCGCAACCTGCACGACGGCGCGCAGCAGCGGCTGGTGTCGGTGGGGCTGACGCTGCGTCACGTGCAGCACCGGCTGCGCCCCGATGGCCGCCCGCCCGACGACGCCGTCGCGCTGCTCGACGGCGCGGTGGCCGAGGTGGGTGCGGCGATCGAGGAGCTGCGCGAGCTCGCCCGCGGGCTCGGCCCCGCGGCACTCGACCGCGGCCTGGCCGCCGCGCTCACCGACCTGGGGGCGCGCGCGCCGCTACCGGTGCACGTCGACGCGATGGTGGAGCGGCTGCCCGGCGATGTGGAGGCCGCCGCCTACTTCCTGGCCAGCGAGGCCGTGACCAACGTGGTCAAGCACGCCAACGCGACGGCGGTGTCGCTGTCCGCGGGCCGGGAGAACGGGTGCCTGCGGATCGTCGTCGCCGACGACGGCGTGGGCGGCGCCGGCCTGCGTCCGGGCTCGGGGCTGGCCGGGCTGGCGGACCGGGTGGACGCGCTGGGCGGGCGGCTGGAGATCGACAGTGCGCCAGGGGCGGGGACCAGGGTCATCGCGGAGCTGCCGTGCGGGTGATCATCGCCGAGGACCAGGTGCTGCTGCGCGAAGGTCTCGCGCGCCTGTTCGCCGACGCCGGGCACGACGTGGTCGGGACGGCGGGCGACGGCGCGGGCCTGCTGTCGATGGCCGCGGCGCTGGCGCCGGACCTCGCCGTCGTGGACGTCCGGATGCCGCCGACGTTCAGCGACGAGGGCATCCGCGCCGCGGGCGAGCTTCGCGCCCGGCAGCCGGACGTCGGGGTGCTGGTGCTGTCGCAGCACGTCGAGACCGGTGGCGTCGTCGGGCTCGCCTCCGCGGGCGGCTTCGGGTACCTGCTCAAGGACCGCGTGCTCGACGTCGCGGAGTTCCTGGCCGCCGCCGAGCGGGTGGCCCGCGGGGGTTCGGCGCTGGACCCGCAGGTCGTGGCGACCCTGCTGGCGCCGGGCGGCGGGGACGCACTGGCCGCGCTCTCCGACCGGGAACGCGAGGTGCTCGCGCTGGTCGCCGAAGGCCTCACCAACGCCGGGATCGCGCGCCGGCTCGTGCTCACCGGCCGCACCGTCGAGACCCACGTGCGCAACGTCCTGGCCAAGCTCGACATCCCCGACGGCGACGGCAGCCACCGCCGCGTGCACGCCGTGCTCGCCTACCTGCGGGCGGCGCGCGCCTGAGTGGCAGCACTGACCGCGCCTGCGTGCGGCGTCCGCGCAGGTGCCGTGCGCACCCGGATGTCGCAGGTCACGGCGCTTCGTAGCGTTCCCGGTGCCGGCAGAGGTCTCTGCGGCTCGGGTACGACCGGACAGCGAGGAGCAGTCATGTTCACCAGCCAAGCCCAGCGCAACGGGGCGGCGCGGACCGCCGGGATCGTGTGTCTGGTCGGGGGCCTGCTCGGCGCGGTCGTCGACGTGTACTCGCTCGTGGCCGGGGCCGGCGAGGTGAGCCTGGCCCGGAACCTGGTCTACGTCCTGTTCCAGGTCACGGTGATCGTCGGGCTGGCGGGGGTGATCATGCTCGGCGCCACCGGGTCCGCGTGGTGGGGCCGGGCCGGGATCGGCCTGGCGATCCTGAGCTACGTCGTGCTCATCGGCGGGGAGCTCGTCGAGCCGTTCGACCCGGCGACCGCCACGGTGATCTTCGACAACGTCGCGCTGCTGTTCGGGCTCGGCATGGTGCTCGCGGGCGGCGCGGTGCTGCGCGCCCGCCGGTGGTCCGGATGGCGACGGTACGTCCCGCTCGTCCTCGGCGCCTACACGTTCGTGGTCTTCCTGCCGTTGGCGATCGTGGCCGGCGAGGCGGGGTTCTGGGTCGCGGTCACCGGGTTGAGCCTGCTGTTCGCCGCGCTCGGGCTCGCGGTCGTCCGGGAGGCGTCCGTCGCCGCCGGGTCGCGCGACCAGGCCCGCGTCGCCTGACGGTGCCGGCAGAGATCCGACGAGGAGAGGGAGAGAAACGATGTCCACGAACATGAACCCGGCGGTCGACGTCGGGGCCCGTCCGTCGCTGCTCGACCGGTGGCCGTGGCTGCTGCTCGTCGCCGGGGTCATCGGGTTGCTGGGCAGCCTGTTGCACCCGGTGGGCGACCCGACGCTGTCCGGTGTCGCCGCGGAGGCTGCCGAGCTCGCCGACCCGCTGTGGGTCCCGTCGCACGTGCTCATCCTGGTGTTCGCGGCGCTGCTCGTCCCGGGCCTGCTCGGCCTCGCGCGCAGCGGCGTGCTGTCCGGCGCGGCGCGGACGGTCGCCCTGATCGCGGGCTGCGCCGCGGTCCCGTTCGTCGTGGAGAGCATCCCGCACCTGCTCGCCGCGACCGACCACCACGCGCTTCTGGCCGGGCAGCCGACGCCGTTCCTGACCGCACACTCGGTCACCGCAGGCATCGTCTACCCGCTGGTCACGTTCCCGATCGCCGCACTCGCCCTGCTCGGCGGGCGGCGGCTCGCCCATCCGGTGTGCAACGTCCTGGGCGCGGTCGGCGCCGTCGCGTTCGGGATCGCGGGGTTCGGCTACTACGTGCTGGGGAGCGAGGCGGCGCTCGACCTGTTCGCCGGCTCGATGCTGTTCACGGCGTGGGTCGCGGTGGTCGGGGCGACCGCGCTGTTGCGGCGGCGTGCGTCGGCTCGGCAGTCGGCGGCGTGACGGCCACCCGGCCGGTTCGCTGTGGGCGGACCGGCCGGGACGCCCGTGGCGGCAGGGCTCGGCTACCGTGGGCGGCGACAGGTTCGACGTGCGCGACCAGGAGGTCCCCCGGTGGAGGTCAAGATCGGCATCGCCGACAGCTCGCGTGAGCTCGT
>JBQTJE010000075.1:0-31823 GCA_052387455.1 Pseudonocardia sp. | reverse complement strand
GTGGCGCTGGCGCAACGAGTACCCGATGTGCGCCTCGACGCTCGCCACGGCGGGCGGGCTGGTGTTCCAGGGGACGCCGACGGGTCAGTTCGTCGCGCTGGACGCCGAGACCGGGGAGAAGCTCTGGGAGTTCCAGTGCGGAAGCGGGCACCACAGCAGCCCCAGCACGTACACCGTCGACGGCCGGCAGTACATCGCGGTGCCGACCGGCTGGGGTGGCTGGGTCGAGGGGTTCCTCCCGGGGTTGCTCGCATCCGCGGCGGGCGACGCGCTGTTCGTGTTCGCCCTGCCCGAGGACTAGGACTGCCGCACATCGGCACGACACCACAGAAGGGAGGTGACGGCATGGAGTCCACCATCACCGCTGCCGCGTGGGAGGCGCCCGACTTCGAGGAGATCGGGTGCGCACCTGAGGTGACGATGTACATCGCCCGGTCCGAGGCCTGAGGCGAGTGACACCAGGCTCGGTACACAAGGCTCGGCACACAAGGCTCGGCAGAACAAGGACGTGGAGGGGCGCCGGCGATGGTTCCGGCGCCCCTCCCGCCGTCCGGGCCGACGAGGGAGCGGAGGAGAAGACACATGTGGCTGCGGGTGCTGGGCTCGGCGGCCGGTGGTGGCTACCCGCAGTGGAACTGCAGCTGCCCGACGTGCCGGGCGGTCCGTGACGGCACCCGGCCGGCCCAGGCCCGAACGCAGTCGTCGATCGCGGTCAGCCCGGATCGCGAGCGCTGGTTCCTGTTCAACGCCTCTCCCGACATCCGGGCGCAGTTCGAGGCCTGTCCCGATCTGCACCCTGGCGACGGGCGGGCCACGCCGCTTCAAGCGGTGCTGCTCACCGACGCCGAGATCGACCACACCCTGGGGCTGCTCCTGCTCCGGGAGGGCCGCGGAATCCGGCTGCACGCCACCGCGGCGACGCACGCGACGTTGCGCTCCGGCACCGGGGTGCTGACCACGCTGGAGCGCTACTGCCCCGTCGAGTGGACACCCGTCGTCCCGGGGCAGGACGTGTCGCTGGGCGGGATCTCCTACCGGGCCTTCGACGTCCCCACCGCGAAGCACGACCGCTTCGGCAGTGTCACCGGCGAGGGGGGCACCGACCAGGGCCGGGTCGTGGGCTACCGCCTCACCGACGATGCCACCGGTGCCGCGGCGGTGTACCTGCCGGGTGTGCAGGAGCTCACCCCGGCCGTGCTCACCGAGCTGGAGGACTGCGCCTGCCTGCTCATCGACGGCACGTGCTGGCACGACGACGAGCTGATCCGCCTCGGCCTGGCCGAGAAGACGGCCCACGACATGGGCCACCTCGCCCTCGGCGGTCCCGGCGGCAGCCTGGAGCAGCTGTCCCGGCTGCCGATCGCGCGCAAGATCTACATCCACATCAACAACACCAACCCGATCCTGCTCGAGGACTCGCCGCAACGGCGACAGGTCGAGCAGAGGGGAATGGAAGTGGCCGGCGACGGTCTCGAAGTGGAGGTCCCAACACGATGACCACGATGATCGAGCAGCTGCGCGCGCACGCGCAGCGCTACCACAGCGCGCACCCGTTCCACCTGCGGATGAACGAGGGTGTGCTCCGCCCGGACCAGATCCGCGGCTGGGTAGCGAACCGCTACTACTACCAGGAGATGATCCCCCGCAAGGACGCCGCGATCCTGGCCAACTGCCCCGACCCCGCGGTGCGCCGCCGGTGGATCCGCCGCATCACCGACCACGACGGCACTGACGACACTTCGGACGGCGAGGGCGGCATCGAGGCGTGGTTCCGTCTGGGCGAGGCCTGCGGCCTGACCCGCGAGGAGATCGCCGACCACCGCCACCTCGTCCCCGGGGTGCGGTTCGCGGTGGACGCCTACGTGACGTTCGCCCGCACCCGGCCCTGGGTGGAGGCCGTCGCGTCGTCGCTGACCGAGCTGTTCGCGCCGGACCTGATGGCCGAGCGCCTCGCCGCGTTCGAGAAGTACTACACCTGGATCGAGCCGGACGGCCTGGCCTACTTCCGGGCCCGCCTGGAGCAGGCGCCCCGCGACTCCGAGCACGCCCTCCAGGTGGTCATCGAACACTGCCGGACCTCGCAGGACCGGGACGCCGCGGTGGCCGCGCTGTCGTTCAAGTGCGACGTCCTCTGGTCGATGATGGATGCGATCGACCGGGCCCACGGAGACCGGCCCCATGCCGAATGACGGTGCGGCCGGCGCCCCTGCGGCCCCCCGACCGGCGCCGCCGTCCGGCCGGCCGGTGCTGTCGCGGCACGTCCGGATGCGGTTCGACCCGACCCGGGAGCGGTACGTGCTGCTGGGGCCGGAGTCGGTGATCGTGCTCAACCCGACCGGCGCGGACATCCTCGGCCTCTGCGACGGCCAGCGCACCGTGGCATGCGTCGCGGCGGTGCTGCAGGAGCGCTACGACCGTGACATTGAGGACGAGGTGGCCCTCGACGAGGTGGCGGCCTTCCTGGCCCGGCTCGTCGCCAGACGGTGCGTGGAGATCCACGGTGGCTCGTGACAACGGAACGGACAGGCCGTTCGGACTGCTGGCCGAGCTCACCTACCGGTGCCCGCTGGCGTGTGCCTACTGCTCCAACCCGCTCGAGCTCGCCGCCTACGACGACGAGCTGAGCACGGCCGAGTGGCAGCGTGTGTTCACCGAGGCCGCGGAGCTGGGTGTGCTGCAGTGCCACCTCTCCGGCGGCGAGCCGCTGCTGCGCCGCGACCTGGTCGACCTGGTGCGCACCGCCGCCGAGCTGGGCATGTACACCAACCTCGTGACGAGTGCGATCGGCCTGTCGCGCAGCCGCGCGGAGGGGCTGCGCGACGCCGGGCTCGACCACGTGCAGGTCAGCGTCCAGGCCGACGAGCCCACCACGTCCGACCGGATCGCCGGGATCCCGTCGTTCGAGCGCAAGCTCAAGGCGGCCGCCGTGGTGAAGGAACTGGGCTGGCCGCTGACGGTCAACGTGGTGTTGCACCGGCAGAACATCGACCGGGTCGCCGAGATCATCGCCCTGGTGGAGGATCTCGATGCCGACCGCGTGGAGCTGGCCAACACCCAGTACTACGGGTGGGCGTGGCGCAACCGCGCGGCGCTGCTGCCGAGCCGGGAACAGCTCGCGGGGGCCGAGGAGATCGTCCGCGCCGCGCGCGGGCGCCTGGCGGGCCGGATGGAGGTCGTGCACGTCCTGCCCGACTACTACAGCGAGTACCCCAAGCCCTGCATGGGCGGGTGGGCCGCACGCCAGCTCACCGTGGCCCCCAATGGTGACGCGCTGCCCTGCCCGGCCGCGCAGACGTTGCCGCTGCCCCGCGCGAGCGTGCGGGAGGACTCCCTGGAACGGATCTGGGACGACGCCCCGCTGTTCACCGCGTTCCGGGGCACCGGCTGGATGTCCGATCCCTGCCGGAGCTGCGACCGCCGCGAGTTCGACTTCGGCGGATGCCGCTGCCAGGCGTTCCAGCTCACCGGCGACGCCACCCGCACGGACCCGGTCTGCCATCTGTCGCCCGACCACGGGCTCGTCACCGACGCGGTGGCCGCCGCCAACGAGGACGACGAGCGCCGACCGGCGCTCGTCCCGCGGCCGCGCCTGCGGGGCGGGAGAACCGCTCCCGCCGCCCGGCCGAGCTGACCATCCCGTGACCGTCGTCGCCATCACCTTCGGGATCGTCGCCCTCGTGGAACTGGCCGACACCAGCGGTCTGGTGACACTCGTCCTCGCCAGCCGCTTCCCGGCGCGGCCGGTCCTCATCGGCGTCGGCGCCGCGATGGCCCTGCACGTCGGGCTGGCCGTCGCGGTCGGGAGCCTCGCGACGCTGCTGCCGGAACGGCCGCTCGCGGCCGTCCTCACCGTGGTGTTCCTGGTCGGCGCGGTCCTGTTGATCCGGGACGACGACGACGAGCCGGCCTTCGGCGAGGCGCTGGGGGCCGGGCGGGTGGTGGCGACCAGTTTCGGGGTCACCCTGCTCTCGGAGTTCGGCGATCCGACGCAGCTCGTCGTCGCCACGCTGGCGGCGCGGCACGGCACGCCGCTCCCCGTGGGTGTCGGCGCCGTCGCGGCCTTGTGGGCGGTGTCCGCGGTCGCGGTGTACGGCGGCGCCCGCCTGCAGCGCTGGGTTCCGGTGCGCTGGGTGATCCGGGTGACGGTGGCGATCCTGGTGCTCCTGGCCGGGCTCAGCGCCGCCCAGGCGATCCGCGGCTGAGTACGACCGGACCAGGCGGGGTAGAGCCAGACGGGCGTAGCTGTCAACCCGGCACGACAGGGTTGCGCTCGACAGGTACGGACATCGCCTCTCCTTTTCGACGTCTGCGTGCGAGGAGCTGCTCGTGATACCGATCATCCAGTTCGTCCTGGGCATCGCGGTGCTCGTCTACAGCGCCGAGAAGCTGATCGGGTATCTGGTCGGCGTCGCCAGCAGGTGGGTGATCTCGCTGTTCCTCATCGCGATCGTCTTCACCGGGATCGAGTTCGACGATCTCGCGTTCGGCATCGTGCTGAACCTCGAGGATCTCAGCGAGGTCGCCCTCGGCACCGTGATCGGGACGACGATCGCGCTCACCGGCATCGTGCTCGCCCTCGCGGCGATCATCGCACCGGGCCCGGTGGACGTGCCCAAGGACTACCTCGTCCTCTTCGTGGCCGCACCGGTGGTGATGTTCGCCCTCGCGCTCACCGGGGCGCTGACGTTCGTCACCGGAATCGTGCTGGTCGTGCTGTTCGTCGCCTTCGTCGGCTGGGTCGCCTACCGCGAGTACACGGCGCGGCGCCCGGTGTGGCGCAACGCCGAGCTCTACGAGCAGCTCGAGAAGGTCGGCAGGGGCGGCACGGCGACGGCGACCATGAAGGGCGGGGGCAACGGCGGGGACGTCGCGACCGGTACCGCCGGCCGCGGTCACGGCGGCTTCCAGCTGCCCCCCGACCTGCGCGTCGACCAGGGCTTCCTCAAGGCCCGACAGCATTCGCCCGGCGCCGGTCTCGCGCTCGCCGTCCTCGCCCTGATCGGCATCGTCGCCGGCGCCCTGATCGCAGGAGAGGGCACCGACGGGATCCTCGACACCTTCGAGATCAGCGGCACCGTCTTCGGCGTCACGATCGCGACGCTGGCGCTCACCCTGGAGGACATCCTCCTCACCGTCGAGCCCGCCCGCCGGGGTGCGCCGGAGATCGGCATCGCCAACGTCATCGGGAGCGCCGTGTTCTCCGTGACCGGCAAGCTCGGGATCATCCTGCTCGTGGGCGGGGCGATTCTCGTCGACGACGACGTCGCGACGTGGCACCTACCGGTACTGCTGGCGTTCACGGTGCTGTCGGCGACGTTCCTGGCCACCGGGCGGCTGCGCCGTTGGCACGGGATCGTCCTGCTCGCCCTCTACGTGACGTACTTCGTCGTCAGCCTGGTGGCCTTCGGCGAGGTGCCCGTCGACGACTGACGTGTCCCGGGTGCTCGGCAGGCTCGGCCTGCGGTCGCGGGTGCAGGCGGCGACCGCGGCGCAGGCCGCGGGGCTGGTGCCGTGAGCGGTGGCCCCGCGTGACGGCCCGAACTCAGGAGACCTCGGCGGCCTGCAGTGTCGCGAGCCAGTCGGCGTCGCCGTCGCCGTAGCGGGCGACCGCCCCGGCCAGCAGCCAGATGATCGACGGCATGAAGTCCGCGCCGAGCGCTTCGGCGTACACGGCGACCTCCTCCATGCCTTCCGGGCCCTCCAGTGCCGCGGCGGTGTAGCGGGCGCGCAGCCGGTAGCGCCGGCCGAGGTTCTCCTCCACCCAGGCGAGGATCTCCTCGACCCGGTCCGGTCGGTCGACCAGCGCGTCGCGTACCTGCTCCAGCCGGTGCATGAGCAGGTAGGCGGTCATCATCGCGGCGGGGTTGCCGCCATCGGGGGCGGGCGCTCCAGCGCCGGTCTCGGCGATCGCCACGACCGTCTCCCGCGCGGTCTCGGGCGATCTCTCGTCGACGGTGGCCTGCACCGCGTCGCGCAGGGCGGTCGACACGGCCTCGGCCGCGCGGATGACGGTGGCCTGCTGCTTCTTGTTCATCGGCCGGCCGCCGTCGTGAGGGCGCGGCGGGTGAGCAGGCGCGCGAGGTGGCGGCGGTAGTCGGGGGTGCCGGCCAGGTCGGCGGGCGGCTCGGTGCCCTCGGCGGCCAGCGCGGCGGCCTCGGCGATCGACGCCCCGGACGCCAGCGCCTGCTCGGTGGCGGTGGCACGCAGCGGCGTGGAGCCCATGTTGACCAGCCCCACCCGGCCGTCGACGACGGCGACCCCGACCATCGCCCAGTCGTTGGCGCGGCGGGTGAACATCTCGTACGCCCACCCCAGTTCCGGCGTCCGCGGAAACCGGATTTCGACGAGCAGCTCGTCGGGCTCCTTGACGGTGGAGAACACGCCGGTGAAGAACTGCGTGGCCGCCACCGTGCGTTGCCCGCGCGGGCCGCGCAGCACGACGGTGCCGTCGAGCGCGAGCACCGCGGCCGGCAGGTCCGACGCCGGGTCGGCGTGCGCGAGCGACCCGCCCAGCGTGCCGCGGTGGCGCACCTGCGGGTCACCGACCGTGCGCGCCACCGCCGCGAGCAGCGGCACCTCGGCGGCGAGCAGGTCGGATCGCTCCAGATCGGTGTGGCGCGTCCCCGCCCCGATCACGACCTCGGCGCCGTCGACCCGGATGCCGCTCAGCTCGTCGAGCCGCCCGATGTCGATCACCAGCTCGGGCGCGGCGAGGCGCAGCTTCATCACCGGCAGCAGCGAGTGCCCGCCGGCCAGCACGGTGGCGTCCTCGCCGTGCTCGGCGAGCAGCGCGAGCGCGGCGTCGACCGTCTCCGGCCGTTCGTAGGCGAACCCGACGGGGATCACGAGGCGCTCCCGGTGGAGAAGCCGGGCGCGGCCTCGACGCCGCCCGAGGGCGCCTGGGCCGCATGCCCGGCGGCGATCGCGCGGTCGCGCACCGCGTCCGGGTCCTGCCCGGACGCGACGAGCACCGCGCGCACGATGTTGTGGTAGCCGGTGCAGCGGCAGAGGTTGCCCTCCAGCCCCTCGCGCACCTCCCGCTCGGTGGGCGTGGCGTTCTCGGCGAGCAGGCTCACCGTCGCCAGCACCATCCCCGGGGTGCAGAACCCGCACTGCAGGCCGTGCTCGGCGCGGAACGCCGCGGCGACCGGGTGCAGCCCGTCCGGTGCGGGCGAGAGCCCCTCCAGCGTGGTGACGTCGAGCCCGTCGGCCTGCGCGGCCAGCAACGTGCAGGACTTCACCGACTCCCCGCCGAGCAGCACCGTGCACGCGCCGCAGGACGTCGTGTCGCAGCCGACGTTGGTGGCCCGCAGGCCGAGCACGTCACGCAGGTAGTGCACGAGCAGCAACCGCGGCTCGACGTCGGCGGCGGTCCGCTCGCCGTTGACCGTGATCTCGACCTTCACCGCTGCTCCCCTGCCGCCTGGATCGCTTCCCACACCCGCAGCGGCGTCGCCGGCATGTCGACGTGCCGGACGCCCAGATGGGCGAGCGCGTCGCACACCGCGCTCTGCACCGCGGGTGTGGCCCCGATCGTGCCCGCCTCGCCGATGCCCTTCGCGCCCAGCGGGTTGTTGGGCGTGGGCGTCGCCATGTCGACGAGGGTGAAGCTGGGCAGTTCCGCCGCGGACGGGAAGCCGTAGTCGGCGAACGTGGCCGTCAGCGGGTTGCCGTCGGCGTCGTAGACGACCTCCTCCAGCAGCGCCTGCGAGATGCCCTGGGCGATGCCGCCGTGCCGCTGGCCCTCGCAGAGCAGCGGGTTGAGCACGGGACCCGCGTCGTCGACGGTGACGATCCGGTCGACGACGACCTTGCCGGACTCGACGTCGCACTCCACCACGGCCACGTGCGCGCCGAACGGGAAGCTCGGCTTGCCCGCGTCGAACACGGTGTCCACGCGCAGCGGCTCGCGCTCGGCGAGCTGCGCCAGCGTGACGCTCGCCCCGGTGCCGCGCACGCTCACCGCGCCGGCGACGATCTCCAGGTCGTCCGGGCTGGCCTCCAGCAGCTCGGCCGCCCGCTGCTTCGCGAGCTCGACCAGCTCGCCCGCGCCCTGGTACACCGCGACCCCGCCGGTCTGCAGGCTGCGCGAGCCGAACGTGCCGACGCCCTTCGCGACCAGCGCCGTGTCGCCGTGCCGCACCGTGATCTTCTCGACGTCGATCCCGAGGTGCTCGCTCGCCAGCATCGCCCACGACGTGGCGTGCCCCTGCCCGTGCGGCGAGGTGCCGGTGAGGACCGTGACGGTGCCGTCGGCGTGCACCTCCACCGAGGCGTCCTCGGCGTACTCCCCGCCGCCGGTGATCTCGACGTAGGCCGAGACGCCGATCCCGAGCTGCACGGCGTCGCCGCGCTCGCGCCGGGCAGCCTGCTCGGCCCGCAGCCCCGCGTAATCGGCGGCGTCGAGCACCCGGTCCAGCGCCGCGGCGTACTCACCGCTGTCGTAGAGCGCGCCGCCCTTCGTGGTGAACGGGAACTTCTCCGGGGCGACCATGTTGCGCCGCCGGACGTCGGCCGGGTCCATCCCGATCTCCGCGGCGAACAGGTCCATCGCCCGCTCGATCGACACCGTCGCCTCCGGGCGGCCCGCACCCCGGTACGCACCGGTGGACGTCGTCGTGGTGACGACCGCCCGGGCGCGCGACTCGACCTTTCCGATGTCGTAGACGCCCGGCGCCATCATCCGCGTGAACATCGGCAGCAGGGCGCCGATCCGCGGGTACGCGCCGGCGTCGGCGAGGATGTCGAGCCGGTAGGCGAGTACGTCGCCCGCGCGGGTGCCACCGATCGTGATCGTGTGCCGGTGCGCGCGGCCCTGCTGCATCCCGGTCATGTTCTCCGAGCGCGTCTCGTGCCACCGCACGGGACGGCCGGTGCGCCGGGCGAGCCACGCCACGAGCGCGTGCTCCGGATCGGCGCCGATCTTGGCCCCGAACCCGCCGCCGACGTCCGGGGCGATCACCCGCAGCATCGCGGGCTCGATCCCGAGCCACTCGGCCACCTTGTCGCGCGCGCCGTGGGCGTTCTGGGTGGAGCACCAGAGCGTGAGCCGGTCGCCCTCCCAGACCGCGGCCCCCGCTCGCGATTCCAGCGGGGCCGCCGCGAGCCGCTGGTTCACCAGCTCCCGGGTGACGACCACGTCGCAACCGTCGAACAGGTGCGGGTCGAACTCCTCGTCCAGGGCGAAGCCGTTGGCGGTGTTGGTGCCCGCCTCCGGGAAGAGCAGAACCTCGTCGGACGCGGCGGCCGCGAGATCGACGACGGCGGGCAACGGGTCGTAGTCGATCTCCACGAGGTCGGCGGCGTCCTGCCCCTGGTAGGCCTCCTCGGTGAGCACCGCCACCACCGGCTCGCCGACGAACCGCACCCGGTCGACGGCCAGGAACGGCCGCGGCATCTGGTCGGCGGGCCGGCGCCTGAGCGGGAACAGCTTCGCGGGCGCCAGATCGAGATCCGCGGCGGTGACGACGTCCACCACCCCCGGCGCGGCGCGGGCCGCGGTGACGTCGACGCCGGTGACCCGGGCGTGCGCCACCGGCGAGCGCACCAGCGTGAGGTGCGCGGCGCCGTCGAGGCGCGGATCGGTGAGGTCCTCGGTGTAGACGGCGCCGCGGCTGAGGAACAGCGGATCCTCGATGCGCCGGACGCGCGTGCCCATGATGCTCATCGCGGACAACACTATGCGCCACCGCGGCCGCCGGCCGGGGCGGCCCGACGTGCCGGTCACCACCCGGACGCCGGGCACGTGATCAACCATCGAGGCCGGCACACCGCGCCGTCACCCCGGCCGCGGCGCGGGCCCGAGATCAACGGTTCGGGACGCCGCACCGCGCCAGGCGCGTCGAGCGGTCACGAACCACCGATCAACGCCGGCCGGGTCGGCGGTGCCGGTCAGCTGTGGCCGTTCCCCCTGATGACCGGCTCGACGTACGCCGGCAGCCCCGCGAACCAGATGGCGTCCGGGTCGTCCTGCAGCAACCACGGCGGCCGGGCGTGCCGGTCGTCCTGCCCGACGCCGACGCCGCCGGCGCCGGCGCCGAGCGGGACGTGCCCCGCACCCGGCTGGCGGGCGCCCGCGGGCGACGCCGAACCCGGACCGCCCGCCGCCGGGCGCTGGTTCTCGACCAGCGGGCCGCGCCCCGGACCGGCCCCCGAACCACCGGGCCGCGACTCGCCGGTGGCCGCGCCACCTCGGTACGGCCCGCCGGTCGCCGCGCCACCTCGGTACGGCCCGCCGGGCACCCCCGGCGACGGCAGCCCGGACCGGCCGGGTTGCCAGGTCTGCGACCCACCGGGGCGGGCCGGCCCGGTCCCGGGAAGTCCCCTGGTGGAGTCGGTCCGCGACGGGTTCGCCGGGGGGCGCGGGTCGCCGCTGCGGCCGCTCGGCGGCAGGGCCGCGACGGGCGGCACACCGGAACCGGTCACGGCCGGCGGAACCCCGGGCGCACCGGCCGGCGGCGGCAGCGCGCCCCCGGGCGCGGTGGGCGACGCGCCGGACGGAAGGGTCGCGGCCGGGTTCGTGCCCGCTCCGCCGACACCGGCGCCGAGACCACCGCCGAGACCACCGAGTGCCCCGCCGGCACCGGCCGGGCCGCCCGTCGAGCCGCCACCGGGCACCGCGCCCGCCGGGCCGATCGCCGGCGTCGACGGCGGCTCGAACGGGGCGAACACCTCGTCGAGGACGTGGTTCGTGTTGCCCTGGTAGCGGTTCGCCGCGTGCACGATCTGCGCGCGCGGCGCGGCGCCAGGGTCGTAGGGCAAGCCGAGATCGCGCGGATAGCCGCCGACCCCGCCCGTCGACCGCAGATCGTTCTGCACCGCCGACACGTGCCCGGTCTGGTCGGCGAGCGCCGAGTGCGCGAACTGGGCCTGCGCCTCGCCCGCCTCCCCGGCCGCGGCGAGCCGACCCAGATGCGCCTGCACCGCCTCGGCCGCGGCGCCGTCGTAGCCCTCCCGCAACCGCGCCGCGGCGTCGCGGACCGTCGAGGCCGCCCCGAGCATGAGGTTGCCGACGACGCGGTAGCGGTACGCGGCGTCCGCGACCACCGGATGGCCCGGGCCGTCGAGGAACTGCTGGTAGAGCTCCGGGGTGAAGCTGTCCTCGGCGAACGGGACGTGCGTGCCGGGGTAGTGGCCGGGCATCATCGGCCTCCTTGCTGATCGGTGGCCGGCGGCCGGGGGGGCAGGGTGGGCAGGATCAGCTCGGCCATCCGGCGGGGGCGGGCGCACGGGTCGGCCATCGGGCGGCCGGCGGCGTTGTCGGCGAGGCCGAGGGACTGGTCGTCGGAGACGATCACGACGATCTCGCAGGAACCGTTGTCGAACGTGTCGGCGCGGATGGCCTGGTAGCCGCCGATCTCCACCTGCTCGAACCCGGCCAGACCGTCGCGGATCGCGTAGTAGCCGGGCAGCACCGGGTTGGGCTGGTTGATCGCTGCGCCGACGCTGGCGTAATTGCCCTTGTCGTCGGCCCAGGTCCAGGCGCAGTCGGTGTTGCCGCGCGTCCCGATGAACTTCTTGTCGGCGGTCTCGGGGCGCAGGCCCAGCTCGGTGAGCTGGGCGTCGGTGAGCAGGTCGCACACCTCCACCCCGCGCAGGTCCAGCGGATCACGCACCCGCATGTCCGGCGGCACGAGGGAGATGTCGAACTCCAGCCCGTCGTAGGGGCGCTGCGGGTTCACCGCCGGGGCCCCGTGCGGCGCGGCCGGAGCCGCCGCCGGCGCGCACCCGGACAGCCCGGCGACCAGCAGCACCGCGACCACGATGCGGAACCTCATGCCAGCCGCGCCGCGTTCTCGGCTTCCACCCCGCGGTACGCCGCGATCTGCGCCCGGATCTGAGCGGCGGCCTGCTCGACGTGCCCCGCCCAGGTGTCGACGTAGACGACCGCACGGCGGTCCATCTCGCGCATCTGCACGGCCAGGTTCAGGCTCACCGGGTCCTGCGCGGGCGCGACCACGTGACCGAGTTTGAAGTCTCGGAGGGCTTGGCGAATGTCCAGCACCGCCTCGTCCAGCAGCCGCGCGGCCTGCTCGGCCCGCTCGGGATCGACCAGGAACCCCGCACCCAGGCCCCCGGCGGGCAGCGGGCGGTTCAGCTCGGCCTGCGCGGCGGCCAGCCGCCACGCGGGCGAGCCGTACCGGGACGGCGGACCGGAAACGTCATGATCACTCATGCCGCGATCGTGACAGACCCACCCGGGCGCCCGCGGCGTTTCCCGGAAGATCAGCCGAGCGGCTCCCGCGTGGTCAGCTCACCGGCGCCGCCCACCACGGCCGCACCGTCCACAGCGACGACACCGGGCCGTGCCCCGCGCCCAGCGGGTAGGCCTGGCGCACCGCTTCCACCATGTACCGCTTCGCCAGCGCGACGGCCTCGGGCAGGGCGCGGCCGCGGGCGAGGAACGACGTGATCGCCGCGGCCATGCTGTCGCCGCCGCCGTGGGTGTGCTCGGTGTCGAACCTGGGGCCCGGCAGCTCGGCGAACTCCGTGCCGTCGAAGAGCAGGTCGAGGCAGCCGTCCGCGTCGGACTTCAGGTGCCCGCCCTTGACCAGCACGTACCGGGGGCCCAGGGCGTGCAGGGCGCGCGCGGCGTCGCGCTGCCCCGCCCGGTCCCGGACGTCGACGCCGGCGAGCAGCCGCACCTCGTCCAGGTTCGGGGTGACGACCAGCGCCCGGGGGAACAGGAGCTCCCGGTAGGCGTCGAGGGCCGCGTCGGCGAGCAGCGGGTCGCCGTGCATGGACGCGGCCACCGGGTCCACCACGAGCGGCACGCCGCTCCCGCCGATCCCCGCGCGGTCGCACGCGGCCACGATCGCCTCGATGATGCCGGTGGTCGCCAGCATCCCGGTCTTGACGGCGTCGAGCCCGATGTCGCCCGCCACGGTCTCGATCTGCGCCGCGACGACGTCCGGCGGGATCGTGTGCACCCCGGTGACCCCGACCGTGTTCTGCACCGTCACCGCCGTGACGGCCAGGCACCCGTGGACGCCGCACGCGGCGAACGTGCGCAGGTCCGCGGCCGCACCCGCGCCGCCACCGGAGTCGGTGCCGGCGATCGTCAGCACCCGCGGCGGCGTCGTCCCGACCGTCTGCTCCATGCCTCGAACGGTAACCCGACGCGACGGCGTCACTCCGCGCTGCGCACCATCCCGCGGATCCCGACGGCGAGCCCCACCGCTGCGGTGCCGAACGCGGCGACCCAGCCCCACGTCACCGTCGCGGACGCGATCTCGCCCGCGAACAGCGCCCGCTCGGCGTCGACGACGTAGGCCAGCGGGTTGGCCACGGCGACGGCCTGCATCCAGCCGGGCCCGGTCTCCAGCGGCAGCAGCATCCCGGACAGGATCATCAGCGGGAACAGCAGCGTCTGCTGCACCGCCCAGAACATCCAGTCCTGCTTGCGCACCGCGATCGCCAGTGCGTAGCTGAGCGACCCGAGCCCGACGCCGAAGACGGCGAGCAGCACCAGCCCGAGCACGGCGCCGGTGAGGTGCAGCTCGAACGAGAACGGCGTCATCACCGCGACGATCACCGCGGCCTGCGCGGCGAGCGGCACCATCTCCTTGAGCGAGCGCCCGACCAGCAGCGACGGCCGCGACAGGGGCGTGACCAGCATCCGCTCGTGGGCGCCGGTCTGGAACTCCCACAGCAGGTTCGCGCCGACGGTCGACGAACCGAACAGCGCCGTCATCACCAGGATCGCCGGCACGAACCACTGCCAGACGTTGCCGCCCAGCGCGCCGGCCTGCGTCCCGAGCGAGCCGACCAGCAGCGGCCCGAACAGCGCGAGGAACACCAGCGGCTGGAGCAGGCCGAAGATCACCGAGAACGGGTCACGCAGCACCGGGCGCAGTTCGCGGACCAGCACGATGCCGGTGTCACGGGCGAAGCGGCGCGGGCCGGCCGGGGCGAGGGTGGTCGTCATCGGGCGTCCTTCCCGGTGATCGCGAGGTCGGCGCTGGGGCCGGTCGCGGGTTCGGCGGTGGCGGCGGCGGGGTCGTCGGCGCCCTCCCCCTCGGCTTCCCGCAGGCTGCGCCCGGTGAGGGCGAGGAAGACGTCGTCGAGGGTGGGCCGGTGCACCTGCGCGGTGGCGACGGGCAGCGCACCGGCGGCGCGCAGCAGCTCGGGCAACGCAGCGGGCCCGTCGGCGACCCGGGCCTGCACCTGCTGGCCGTCCACGACGACGTCGCGGGCGCCGGGGAGCTGCCCGACCAGCCGCGCCAGCTCGCCGGGCGCGCTCGACATGACGACGATCCGGTCGCCGGCGAGCTCGGCCTTGAGCGCGTCGGCGGTGTCGTCGGCGATCACCTCGCCGCGGTCGACGACGACGACCCGCTCGGCCATGGTGTCGGCCTCGTCCATGTAGTGGGTGGTGAGCACGATCGTCATGTCGTGCTCGGCGCGCATGCGGGCGATGTGGTCCCAGAGGTTGGCGCGGTTCTGCGGGTCGAGGCCGGTGGACGGCTCGTCGAGGAACAGCAGCGGCGGCGCGTGCACCAGCCCCATCGCCACGTCCAGGCGCCTGCGCTGCCCGCCGGACAGGGCCGAGACCTTGCGCTCGGCCAGCTCGGCGAGGTCGAAGGCGTCGAGCAGCTCGCCCGTGCGGCGGCGCGCGGCGCGGCGGGTGAGGCCGTGGATGACGCCCTGGCTGTCGAGCTCGTCGCGGGCGCGCTGGTTGTGGCCCGCGCCGTTGCCCTGGCCGACGTAGCCGATGCTCCGGCGCACCTGTCCGGGCCGGGCGACGACGTCGTGCCCGGCGACCCGCGCCGTGCCCGAGGTCGGGACGAGCAGCGTGGTGAGCATGCGCATCGTGGTGGTCTTGCCCGCGCCGTTGGGCCCGAGGACGGCCACCAGTTCGCCGGGCTCGATCCGCAGGCTGATGCCGCGCACGGCGTGCACGGTGCGGCGGCGTCCGACCGTGAAGTCCTTCACGAGGTCTCGCGTCTCAATCATGGGATCGACGCTACGGGCCACTGGTGACAGTTTCCGTCCTGAATTCCCGGCAGAATCCGGGCATGGCCAACACCAGCTCCCGGACGCTACGGCTGCTGTCGCTGCTCCAGACCCACCGCTACTGGCCCGGTGGCGAACTGGCCGGCCGGCTCGGCGTCTCGGTGCGGACGTTGCGCCGCGACGTCGACCGGCTGCGCGAGCTGGGCTACCCGGTCGAGGCGCAGCGGGGCGTCGACGGCGGCTACCAGCTCGCGGCCGGGGCCGCGCTGCCGCCGCTGGTCGTGGACGACGAGGAGGCCGTCGCGCTGGCCGTCGGGTTGCAGGCCGCCGCGCAGGGCGGCGTGGCCGGGGTCGCGGAGGCGTCGCTGCGGGCGCTGGCGAAGATCGTCCAGGTGATGCCGCCGAAGCTGCGGCGGCGGATCGAGACGCTGCGTGCGGTCACCGACCAGCCGACGTGGGGCGGCGGCCCGGCCGTCGACCCCGACGTCCTCACCACCGTCGCCCAGGCCTGCCGCGACGCCGAGCGGCTGGTGTTCGGCTACACCAGCGCCGACGGGACGCACTCGGACCGGCTCACCGAGCCGCACCGGCTCGTCGCGCTGGGTCGCCGTTGGTACCTCGTCGCCTACGACCTGCACCGCCACGACTGGCGCAGCTTCCGCCTCGACCGGCTGGCCGCGCCACGGCGCACCGGCGCCCGCTTCCGCCCGCGCGAGCTGCCCGCCGAGGACGCCGCGGCGTTCGTCAGGTCCGGGATGCGCAACCTGCCCACGGCGTACGCGGTCGTGGTGCTGGTGCACGCGCCCGCGTCGACAGTGCGCGAGCTGGTGGGCCGCTGGGCCGAGATCGAGGAGGTCGACGCCGACCGCTGCGTCCTGCGGATGTCGACCGACCACCTGGGCTGGCCGCTGCTCGCGCTCGGCAGCGTCGGCGCGGAGTTCGCGGTGCGCACGCCACCGGAGCTGGTGGAGCTGGCCCGCGAGTGGGGCGCGCGGTTCCGGCGGGCGGCCGGATGACCGGGGAGTGTCGGACCCCCGTGTCAGACTGGCCGACGTCGGAAGGAGGGCGATGACGACGCAGCCCGTCGGCAACCTGGGGTGGCCGCAGACCCACCTGCTCACCGTGGCCGAGTACCTCGCGCTCGGCGAGACGGAGCCGGGCTACACCGAGCTCGTGGAAGGGTTGCTGAGCCAGGTGCCGGGTCCGGAGTTCGACCACAACTACGCCGGCGACAGCCTGTGCTTCGCGTTGCGACAGCAGATCCCGCCGCACCTGCTGGCCGTCACCGACATGGATGTCGACCTGCAGCTGGCCCCGCCGGACGCACCGGGGACCGTCCGCCGCCCCGATGTGGTGGTCGTGCACCGGGCGGCGCGGGAGCGCATACGGAGCGGAGGTGGCATCGTGCGGGCGCCCGACGTCGTCGTCGCCGTCGAAACCATCTCGCCCGGCTCCGGGCGCAGGGACTGCTTCGTCAAGCGGGACGAGTACGCCGACGCCGGCATCCCGCACTACTGGATCCTCGACCTCACCGAACCCGTCTCGCTGCTCATTTATCACCTTGCGGGCGAGCTCGGCTACGCCGACGGCCGCGAGTTCACCGGCACGTTCGCCACCACGGAGCCGTTCGCGTTCGAGCTGGACCTCGACACGCTGCGGTAGCCGCCCGCCGTGGCGCCGGTCCTGTCGGGGGACCAGTGCCAGACTGGCCCTGTCCACTCGCCGAGCGCGGTTCCCGACCACAACCTGGCTGCCAACGAGATGTGGCTCGCGCTGCGCCTGCAACTGCCGGCGGGACTGAAGGCGATCACCTACGTCGACGTCGACCTCGAGCTCGCCCCGTCCGACGAGCCCGGCTTCGCACGCCGCCCCGACGTGATCGTCGCGCGCGAGGGTGCTCTGGACCGCGTCCGCCGCGACGGCGGTGTTCTGCGCGCATCCGAGGTCGTCGTCGCGGTCGAGGTCGTCTCGCCGGGCTCGAAGCACACCGACCGGGTCGCCAAGCGCCACGAGTACTCCGACGCCGGGATCCCGCACTACTGGATCGTCGACCTCGAACGCCCCGTCTCGCTGCTGTCCTGCCACCTGGCCGGCGAGTTCGGCTACGCCGACGACGGGGAGTTCACCGGCACGTTCGCCACGACCGAGCCGTTCGCGTTCGAGCTCGATCTGGACACGCTGCGGTAGCTACACGTCCGTCGCGTCCTGCGCCGACGGGTCCCACGCCAGGCCCGGGCGGCCCCACCCGTTGCGCTTGAGCATCCGCCGCGCCTCGCGCTGGTGGCGCCCGACAAGCCGGTCGGTGTAGACGAGCCCGTCGAGGTGGTCGACCTCGTGCTGCAGGCACCGGGCCAGGAAGCCGCGGCCCTCCACCAGCACCGGCCGGCCCTCGTCGTCCACGCCGGTGACGCGTGCCCAGTCGGCCCGGCCGGTCGGGAAGGCCTCGGCGGGGACGGACAGGCAGCCCTCCTCGTCGTCGTCGGGGTCGGGCATGGTCTCCGGGCGCGGCGAGGTCTCCAGCACCGGGTTCACCACCACGCCGCGCACCATGACCTCGCGCTCCTCGTCCGGGCAGTCCAGGACGAACAGCCGCAGGTCGACCCCGACCTGGTTGGCCGCGAGCCCCACGCCATCGGCGGCGGCCATCGTGTCGAACATGTCCGCGACCAGTTCCCGCAGCGCGCCGTCGAAGGCCTCGACGGACCGGGTCGGGGCATGCAGCACGGGATCGCCGACGATGCGGATGGGACGGACGGCCACCCGCGGACCCTAGAGCCCCGCTCGGCTCCCCGGGTTTGTCGGGGCCCCGTGGTTCAATGGGCCCCGCGAATGACACGTGTGTGATTCGACGGTGAGCCGGAGGGTCCCTGGATGACGTCCGCCATGCAACCCCGGCGGGAACCCCCCGCCACGCCGGCCGGTGAGCTGGGCCTGCGCGAGCTGGAGATCCTGGCGTTCGAGCGCCAGTGGTGGAAGTACGCGGGCGCCAAGGAGCAGGCCGTCCGCGAGCTGTTCGACCTGTCGGCCACCCGCTACTACCAGGTGCTCAACGCGATCCTGGAGAAACCCGCCGCGATGGCCACCGACCCGTTGCTGGTCAAGCGGCTGCGCCGGCTGCGATCGGGTCGAGCACGCACGCGTGCGGCGCGTCGGCTGGGAATCGAGCCCTGGTAGGCGCACGATGATCCGCGCTCGGTCAGCCCCCGCGACACCCCGGAGGTTCTCGTGACGTCACCCGCACCGTCCGGCGGATCCTCGCCGATGCGGATCGGCGGCTTCGCGCTCGTCGGGCTCGCCGTCGTGGCCGCGCTGGTCGGCCTGTTCACCCTCACCGTCGGTGCTGAACCGAGCACCGACCAGGCGCTGGCGCCCACGTCGAGCACCGGCGAGGCGGCTGCCCCCGATCCCGCTGCCCCCGCCCCGGCACCGGCGGATCCGGCCGCGCCGCCCGCCGCCGATCCCGCGGCACCCACCCCCGCCCAGCCCCCGGTGGCCGCCCCCGCGCCGGCCGAGGAGCCGATCGCGCCGTTCAGCCCCGAGGCATCAGAACCGGACGCTACGCTCAGCTCGGTACGCGCCCCGCTGCGCGTCTACAACAACAGCCGGATCAAGGGTCTCGCCGAGCAGGCCGCCGACGACTTCCGCACCGCGGGCTGGCAGGTCGACTCCGTCGGCAACTACAGCTCGGGCGTCATCCCGACGAGCACCGTGTACTACCAGGACGGCGAGCAGGACGCCGCGGAGGCGCTGGCCGCCGAGTTCGGGATGCGGGTCAGACCCGGTTTCTCCGGGCTGCAATTCGGCGGCGGCAACCTGGTCGTGATCGTCACCCGGGAGTACGGCAACTAGGAACGTCGCTGCTAGGAACGTCGCTGCTAGGAACGTCGCTGCGCGTACGCTTCCAGGGTGGCGAGCTGGAGCGGGTCGAGCGAGGGCGGCACCACCTCGCGAGCCGCGGCCACGTGCGCCGCCGTGACCTCGGTGGCGTCCAGGCTGGCGCGCATCGCGGTGAGCGCCGCTTCCCGCAGCACGGCCGCGCAGTCGGCCGCGGAGTAGCCGTCGAGCTCCGCGCCGAGCGCATCGAGGTCGACGTCGGGTGCGAGTGGGGTGTTGCGGCCCGCGGCGCGCAGGATGTCGGCGCGGGCGGCGGCGTCCGGCGGGGGGACGTAGACCAGCCGCTCCAGCCGCCCCGGGCGCAGCAGCGCCGGGTCGATCAGCTCGGGCCGGTTGGTGGCCCCGACGACGACGACGTCGCGCAGCGGCTCGGCGCCGTCCAGCTCGGTGAGCAGCGCAGCGACGACCCGGTCGGTAACGCCGCCGTCGGAGGACTGGCCGCGGCGCGGCGCCAGCGCGTCCACCTCGTCGAGGAACACCAGCGCGGGCGCGGCATCGGCGGCCCGGCGGAACAGTTCCCGCACCGCCCGCTCGGACTCCCCCACGTACTTGTCGAGCAGCTCCGCGCCCTTCACCGCGAGCACGTTGAGCCGCCCGGACCCGGCCAGCGCGCGCAGCAGGAACGTCTTGCCGCACCCGGGCGGGCCGTACACCAGCACCCCGCGCGGGGCGGCCACGCCGAGGCGGGCGAACGAGTCGGGGTACTGCAGCGGCCACAGCACGGCCTCGGTGAGCGCCTGCTTGACCTCGGTCATGTCGCCGACCTGGTCGAGGGTGATGCCGCCGGTGTTCAGCGTCGCCTGCGTGGACATCGAGATGGGCCGCACCGACGCGACGGCGTCGAGCAGGTCCTGCTGCGTGATGCGCGGGCCGTCGGCACCGGCCAGGTCGCCGCCGGCGCGCCCCAGCGCCGCCCGCACGGCCGCCTCCCGGCGCACGGCGACGAGATCGGCCACGACGAAACCGGGCGTCCGCTCGGCGACCGCCGCCACGTCCACCCCGTCGGCCAGCGGGACGCTCGCGAGCAGGCGGCGCAGCAGCTCGGTGCGGGTGCGCAGGTCCGGTAGCCCCACGCCCAGCTCGCGGTCGGCCAGGTCGGGGCCGCGCAGCCGCGCGTCGACGGCTTCGGGCGCCGCGCTGGTGGCGACGAGCGCGACCCCGGGGGTGGCCACGGCGACCCGCAGCGCGTCGAGGACCAGCGCGCCCAGCGGCGCGGGCGCGGCCGCGGGCAGCAGCGCATCGACGTCGGTGAGCAGCAGCACGGCCGGCTCGCCGCGCCCCGCCGACGCGCGGGCCGCCTCGATCACCTCGTGCACCCGCGCGGACGCGGCCCCGGCCTCCAGCGCGGCCGCACCCGGCGCGGCGAGCTCCACGACGCAGGCCCGGGCGGCCGCCGCGGCGCTGCGCACCAGCGTGGCCTTGCCCGCCCCGTCGGGCCCGGTGACGAGCACCCCCAGGCGGGCCTCGCCGCCGAGCCGGGCGAGCAGCTCGGGATGGTGCAGCGTGAGGTCGAGCCACTCGACGAGCCGGCGCGCGGTGGCGGTGTTGCCCACCAGCTCGTCGATCGCGAGGACCGCCTCGGCCGCCCTCCCCGCCGCCGCGTCCCCGGCCGCCGCTCGGGTACCCGGCTGTCCCTGAAGCGCCGTTCGCGGCTCGCCGGGGGCACCGGACACTGCGGCCACCACCCCGCCTGTCACCGCCCCGCCCTGCCACCCGACCACCGTCGACGGGCGCACCGCGACCGCCCCCGCGGGCTCGGTGACCGCCACCGTCAGCAGCTCGCTGGTCCACGCGCTGCCGACCGCCCCGGCCAGCCGCCTGCGCGCGGCGGGCACGTCGAGGCCCGCGGCCGGTTCGAGGTCCTGGGGCAGCAGCGACACCGCGTCGCCCGCGGTGAGGACCTTCCCGAGCAGCGCCAGCCGGGCCGTCTCCGGGGTGAGCGCGGCCCGGGCCAGGCGCGAGCCGGCGAGCAGGACCCGCTGGGCCGGCGCCACCCGGGCGGGCGTGACGACGACGCTCGCGCCGTCGGTGAGCCCGGCGTTGGACAGCGTGACGTCGTCGAGGGTGGCCTGGCCCGCCGGACCGGAGATGGGCGCCGCCACCGCCGTCGTGACCCGCGCGCCGGTGAGGTGCACCGCGTCCCACGAGCTGAGCCCGAGCGCGTCGAGCACCTCGGGGTGCAGCCGCACCACCCCCCGGCGGGCGTCGGCGGCGGAGGCGGAGAGCCGGGCGACGAGCGTGATCGTCGGGGTGGTCACGTGCCGACGCTATCGGAGGGGACGGTCAGCGGCGCCGGGCGCGGCGCAGGCCGAGCCGGCCACGGCGGGCGCGGCCGGCCGGGCCGCCACCGAGGTCGGGCACGGCCCCGTTCTCGTCGGACCGGCGGCGCACCGCCCGAGCCATCGCGGTGGCCCGCCCCGCCACCCGGCGGCGCAGCGGCGGCCGCAGCCCGAGCCGGCGCGCCGAGCGGGCGGCCCGGGCCACCGCGCGGCGCTCCCGCAGCGGGACGTCCCAGGCCTCGGGGTGCCGAGCGAGCCAGCGGTAGCGGTACAGGGTGTAGGGCAGCAGCGCCACGTAGCCGGCCGACACGACCGCCAATCCCAGGAACGGCGCGGTGAACAGCACCGCGGCGGCCACCCCGACCAGGCCGAGCAGCGGGGCGATCAGCTGCGGGGGCACCCGCAGCGTCTTGAGCGACATCGTCGGGAGCCTCGACACCATCAGCATCGCCACGACCAGCGCCCACCCGCCGACCAGCGGTGCGGCCGACCACCAGCCGGGCCCCAGGTGCAGGAACAGGTAGAGCGGGATCCCGGCCACCAGCGCCGCCGCCGGGGCGGGGACGCCGACGAAGAACTCCTTGGTGAACGGGTAGGGGTCCGTCGCGTCGATGAGGGTGTTGAAGCGGGCGAGCCGCAGCGCCATGCACACCGCGAACACCAGCGCCACCACCCAGCCGAAGCGCCCCGCGGCCGGGCCCTGCCAGATGTAGAGGACCAACGCGGGCGCCACCCCGAACGACACGAGGTCGGCCAGCGAGTCCAGCTCCGCCCCGATGCGGCTGGTCGCGTCGAGCAACCGGGCCAACCGCCCGTCGAGGGCGTCGCACAGCGCGGCGACCCCGACCGAGGCCACGCACAGCTGGAAGTTGCCGGCCAGCGCGAACTGGACCGCCGACAGGCCCGCGCACAGCGCCAGCACGGTGACGGCGTTGGGCAGCAGCCGGACCTGGGACGGGTACGGGGGTGGCATGTCAGGGCAGCTCGGCCAGCACGGTCTCGCCGCCGACCGTGCGCTGCCCGACGCCGACCAGTACCCGCGAGCCCGCGGGCAGGTAGGTGTCGACCCGCGAGCCGAACCGGATGAGCCCGTAGGTCTCCCCCGCGGCGACCTCCGCGCCCGGCCGCAGGTCGCACACGATCCGCCGCGCGATCAGCCCGGCGATCTGCACGACCCCGATCCGGTGACCATCCGTGGCCTCCAGCAGGACGGCGTTGCGCTCGTTGTCGTCGCTGGCCTTGTCGAGGTCGGCGGACAGGAACACGCCGGGCCGGTACTCGACGGCCAGCACCCGGCCCTCGACCGGGACGCGCTGCACGTGCACGTCGAGCACGGAGAGGAACACGCTGACCCGCGGCCCGAGCTCGCGCGGGAGGTCGAGCTCGGGCGGGGGCAGCACGTCGGCGACGGTCGCGACGGTGCCGTCGGCCGGGGCGAGCACGACACCGGTGCGCGCCGGGGGCACGCGGTGCGGGTTGCGGAAGAACGCGGCGGTCCCCGCGGTGACCAGCGCACCGACCAGCGCGCCGCGGCCGGTGAGCAGCCGGGCCGCCAGCGCGGCCGCGCCGACACCCGCGACGATCGGGCGGCCACCGGGGTGCATCGGGGGCACGGCGGCCCGGACGAGGCCGGCCAGGTGCGTGATCGACACCCCGGCCGCGGCGGGATCGGACACGCCGGGGGCGTCGGCCGCAGACGTGTCGGGGCGCACGGACCGCTACGCTACGCGCGTTCCCGGGCCCGCGGCGCCGGGGTCCGCAGGGCCACGACGGACAGACCGGGCGCACAAAAGGGCCGGGGCCGCCATCCCCCGAGACGACGACCCCGGCCGTGGAACCGCTCGTCCGCTCCCCAGCGACGGGCGGTGGGCCTTTTGACTTCCATGACCTGGTTACCCAGATCCACGGGAAGTATCCCCAGCGTCACGACCTTCGTCCAGATCACCGGCGAGGATGCCGGCAATCTGCACCGAACGGCCGAACCTTCATCAAGTACGACGCTCGACGGGCCCAGAGTGTTGCAGCATCGGAGTGTGACGTCCACCACATTCGCCCGCTCGGATCATCGGTCGAGCAGCCAGACCTCGACCGGCGTACCCGCCGGGGCCTGCGTGAGGTCCTCCGGAAGGACCACGAGGCACTCCGCCAGGGCGAGCGAGCCGAGCAGGTGCGAGGCGGGCGAGCCGATCTCGCGCACCCGGCCCGTCACCGCGTCGAGCACGCCCCGGCGGAACTGGCGCTTCCCGGCCGGCGAGGTGAGCGCGTCCGCCAGCGCTGCCGTCACGACCGGGCGGTGCACGTGCGGGTGGCCGAGCGCGGCCCGCAGAGCCGGCCGGACGAACACCTCGAACGACACCTGCGAGCTGACCGGGTTGCCGGGCAGCGTCACCACTCCCACGCCGGTGCCGTCAGCACCGCGTGCGGGGTACCGGCCCGCGCCCTGCGGCCCGCCCGGCTGCATGGCGACCCGGACGAACTCCACGCCGCGCCCGGCGAACGCGTCCTTCACCACCTCGTAGGCGCCCGCGCTCACCCCGCCGGAGGTGAGCACCAGATCGACGTCGCCGCGCCCGAGCCGTCCCGCCAGCCGCGCGGTGAACTCGGTGACGTCGTCGGGGACGAACCGCAGCAACTCCGCGCACCCCCCGGCGTCCTCGACCGCCGCGGCGAGCATCGGGCCGTTGGACTCGTAGATCTGCCCGGGCAGCAGCGGCGTGCCGGGGGCGACGAGCTCCGAGCCGGTGGACAGCACCAGCACCCGGGGACGGCGGCGCACCGGCAGCGTGCCCGAGCCCACGGCTGCGGCCAGGCCGATCTGCGGGGCGCCGAGCACGGTGCCCGCGGGCAGCACCACCTGGCCCGCCTCGACGTCCTCACCCGCCCGGCGCACGGACGTGCCCGCGGCGACCGCGCGCCGGACGTGCACCGTCGCGGTGCCCCCGTCGGTGTGCTCCACCTGCACGACGGCGTCGGCGCCCGGCGGCAACGGCGCGCCGGTCATGATCCGGTGGGCGGTGCCCGGATCCAGCGACGGCACGTCGGTGCGCCCGGCCGGGATGTCGGCGGCGACGGGCAGCGCGACCGGCGTGCCCGCCGTGGCGGCGGCGACCTCGACGGCCCGCACCGCGTAGCCGTCCATCGCGGAGTTGTCGAACGACGGCAGCGACACGGCGGCGACGAGGTCGGCGCCCAGCACGCGGCCGCGGGCATGCGCGAGCGGCACCTCCTCGACCGGCAACGCCGCCAGCAGCGCGGCCACCACGGCGCGGTGCTCGTCGACGGATCGGAGGGGCGTGCGCGGCGGCTCTGCGGGGCTCGACACCCCCGCATCCTCCCCGACCCGCGAACTTGCACTCGACGGGCCCGAGTGCTAAAACCGGCAGTGACATCCGCTGGCACTCGCATGTCGTGAGTGCCAGCCAGGTCAGTGTCGGGCCGGTGAGACCGGCGCAGGGTTGCCGGTCGTCCGTCGCGGGCGCCGAGCCCGACGAACAGCTCTTGTTTCGGCAGAGCATCCCCATATCGGAGGACCACACCCCCATGGCGAAGATGATCGCTTTCGACGAGGAGGCACGCCGCGGGCTCGAGCGCGGCATGAACGTCCTCGCCGACGCCGTCCGCGTGACGCTCGGCCCGCGTGGCCGCAACGTCGTGCTGGAGAAGAAGTGGGGTGCCCCCACCATCACCAACGATGGTGTGAGCATCGCCAAGGAGATCGAGCTCGAGGACCCGTGGGAGAAGATCGGGGCCGAGCTCGTCAAGGAAGTTGCCAAGAAGACCGACGACATCGCCGGTGACGGCACCACCACCGCCACCGTGCTCGCCCAGGCGCTCGTGCGCGAGGGCCTGCGCAACGTGGCCGCGGGTGCCAACCCGATGGCGCTCAAGCGCGGCATCGAGAAGGCCGTCGAGGCCGTCTCGCAGCAGCTGCTGAAGACCGCCAAGGAGGTCGAGACCAAGGAGCAGATCGCGGCCACCGCCTCGATCTCCGCGGCCGACCAGTCCATCGGCGACCTCATCGCCGAGGCCATGGACAAGGTCGGCAAGGAAGGCGTCATCACGGTCGAGGAGTCCCAGACCTTCGGGCTGGAGCTGGAGCTCACCGAGGGCATGCGCTTCGACAAGGGCTACATCTCGCCCTACTTCGTCACCGACGCCGAGCGCATGGAGGCCGAGCTGGAGGACCCCTACGTCCTGCTGGTCAGCTCCAAGATCTCGACGGTCAAGGACCTGCTCCCGCTGCTGGAGAAGGTCATGCAGGGCGGCAAGCCGCTCGCCGTGATCGCCGAGGACGTCGAGGGCGAGGCCCTGGCCACCCTGGTCGTCAACAAGATCCGCGGCACCTTCAAGTCCGTCGCCGTCAAGGCGCCGGGCTTCGGTGACCGCCGCGAGGCGATGCTGGCCGACATGGCCATCCTCACCGGCGGCGAGGTCATCTCGGAGAAGGTCGGCCTCAAGCTGGAGAACGCGGACCTGTCGCTGCTGGGCCGCGCCCGCAAGGTCGTCGTCTCCAAGGACGAGACCACGATCGTCGACGGGGCCGGCGACGCCGACCAGATCGCCGGGCGGGTCAACCAGATCCGCAACGAGATCGAGAAGACCGACTCGGACTACGACCGCGAGAAGCTGCAGGAGCGCCTGGCCAAGCTGGCCGGCGGGGTTGCGGTGATCAAGGCCGGAGCCGCGACGGAGGTCGAGCTCAAGGAGCGCAAGCACCGCATCGAGGACGCCGTCCGCAACGCCAAGGCGGCCGTCGAGGAGGGCATCGTCCCCGGTGGGGGCGTGGCGCTCATCCAGGCCGCCGCGGGCCTGTTCGAGGGCCTCGGCCTCGACGGCGACGAGGCCACCGGCGCGAACATCGTCAAGGTCGCGCTGGAGGCTCCGCTCAAGCAGATCGCCATCAACGCCGGCCTCGAGGGCGGCGTCGTGGCCGAGAAGGTCCGCGGCCTGCAGACCGGTTGGGGCCTCAACGCCGCCACCGGCGAGTACATCGACCTGATCGAGGCCGGCATCATCGACCCGGCCAAGGTCACCCGGTCGGCGCTGCAGAACGCGGCCTCCATCGCCGCGCTGTTCCTCACCACCGAGGCCGTCATCGCCGACAAGCCGGAGAAGGCCCCGGCCGGCGGCGGGGGCGACCCCACCGGCGGCATGGGCGGCATGGACTTCTGAGTCGAGCCTGACCCGCAGCACGTCCCGCAGGGGCGGCACCCCGATGGGGTGCCGCCCCTGCGGCGTGTCGGGTCGATCCGCGCGCCACGACGGGCCGCTCCGACGGCCGGGCGTCGACGGCAGGGCCGCCAGTCGGGCACGATCGCGGCATGGTCACACCACGCCGGGGTCGGGTCGAGGCCGTGCGGGAGGGCGCGTCGGTCACCCCGCTGGAGCTGTTCTTCGACCTCGTCTTCGTGTTCGCCCTCACCCGCGTCACCGACTGGATGGCCGACGACCCGACCGCCGTCAACGTCCTGCGCGGGGTGCTGATCCTCACGGTGATGTGGTGGAGCTGGGTCGGCTACTCGTGGATCGGCAACGTCGTCAAGGCCGACGAGGGCGTGTGCCGGGTCGGCATGTTCGCGGCGATGATCGCGGTGTTCGTCGGGGCGATCGCGATCCCGGAGGCGTTCGACGACGACGCGGGTGGCCTGCCCGGCCCGGTCGTGTTCGCCGTCGCCTACTTCGCGGTCCGGGCGATCCACCTGGGGCTGTTCTGGCTGGTCAGCCGCGACGACCCGCAGCTGCGCGCGCAGCTCGTGCGCTGGATCCCGTCCGTGCTCGCCGGCACCGGCCTGCTGCTCGCCGCGTCGCAGACCTCCGGCACCCTGCAGACCGCGCTGTGGGTCGCCGCCCTCGCGGGCGACTATCTGGGCACGCAGCTCGCCGGCACCCGCTGGCGGCTCGGCGCCGCCTCGCACTTCGCCGAGCGGCACGGCCTGATCGTGATCGTGGCGCTCGGGGAGAGCATCGTCTCGATCGGAATCGGGGTCGCCGAGCTACCGGTCTCGTGGCCGATCGTGCTGGCGTCCGCGCTGGGGCTGATCGTCTGCATCACGCTGTGGTGGGCCTACTTCGACGTCACCGCGCTGATCGCCGAGCGGGCGCTGGCCACCGCCGAGGGTGCCCGGCAGATCCGGCTCGCCCGCGGCGGCTACTCGTTCCTGCACCTCCCGATGATCATCGGCGTGATCATGATGGCGCTCGGGCTGAAGAAGGTGCTCGGCTACGTCGGCGGCGACGACGGGCACACGCTCGCCGACCCGCTCTACGGCATCCCCCTGTTCGCGCTCTACGGCGGCGCGGCGCTCTATCTGCTCGCGCACGTCGGCTTCAATCGCTACGTCGCGGGGTTGCCCTCGCGCGCGCGGATGGTGGTGATCGTGCTGCTGCTCGCGCTGGTCCCGGCCGTCGCGACCATCCCCGCGCTGGCCACGCTGTTCGTCCTCGCCGCCGTGCTCAGCGCGCTGGTCGGGTACGAGACCCGCCGCTACTCCGAACAGCGCCACGCGATCCGCCACGAGCACCACGGCTGACCCGCGGCCCGACACCTCAGCTCGGCTTCTGGTGCGGGGCCACGTAGCGCTGCGCCTCCGGCGCGGTGAACACGTCCGTGACCTGCAGCAGCCCGCCCTCCTGCGTCGGGTCGGCCCGTGCCACGTACACCGACCTGCTCGGTGGTGCGCCGGTCTGCGAGAAGTCGAGCGAGCCCGCGACGAGGTCGTCGGTGCCGACGTCGGCGCTGTCGAGGAAGGCCGCGCGCACGCCCGCCCGGGTCAGGTCGCCGGCATCGCAGGCGGAGGTGAGGATCTGCTCCCAGACCAGCCCGCCCGCGTAGCCGTAGGGAACGCCGGAGTTCCGGCCCGCGTCGGGGTATCTGGCGACGAACGCCTGCCGCACCTCGCCCGCCCGGGCGACGGCGGAGGAGTACGGCGCGGAACTGGTGGTCACGAACAGGTCGGAGGCGGTGGCCGCTGCGGGCCCGGCGAGGTTCGTCGCCGGGTCGAAGGTCGGGCTGTTGCCGAGCACCGGGAGGTCCAGCCCGAGCACGGCGGCTGCGTTCAGCGCCGACGCGGTCTGGGCCGGCGTCGTGGTCAGCAGGATCGCGTCGACGCCGGCGGAGCGGAAGCCCGCGACGATGTCCGACATGTCCGTGTCGGTGGCCGCGATCCGGGCCTCGCGGACGGTCATGCCGTGCTGCTGCGCGTAGGTCTCGGCCCCGAGCAGCCCGTTCTCGCCGTACTCACCGCCGATGAAGATGTGACCCAGGGTGTCGCCGTCGGCGAGGCGCCCCTGCTGCTGGAGGTACGCCAGCCCGTTGATCATCTCGAGGTCGTAGGTGGTGCCGGGGACGATCTGGTACTCGTTGTCGAGGATGGACGACGACCACGACAGGGCCAGCGACATGACCTGGTCGGACACCAGGTCGCCCTCCAGCGCGGAGTTGATCGGCGAGCCGAGCACCTGCAGGTAGCCCAGCACGTCGGGCTGCTGGCCGCGGTACACCGCCGCGGCGGTGTCGGCCCGGTAGCCGGTGTCACCGACCAGCAGGCGCACCTGCCGGCCGCAGATACCGCCACGGGTGTTGACGTCGTCGGCCCAGATCTGGTTGCCCTGCACGAGACCGGTGCCGAGGTTGCGGAACGGGCCCGAGGTGTCGCTCAGCACGCCGAGCGTGATCGTGTCCGCGGTGACCCCGGCACCGGTCCGCACCACACCTGGCGAGCTCCCGCCGCCGGTTGCACCGACCAGCCGCGGCGCCAGCAGGACGCCGGCCACGATCGTCACCGCGGCCATCGCGGACAGGAGCACGTAGCGGCGGCGGGCCCGGGTGGGCGATGCCTCGCCCGGGTGCAAGCCGAGGGCGGAGCGTCCCGGGGCAGGCGCGGCGACGGTGGTGCGCCCGCCCGCGGCCGCCTCGTCCGCCACCGCGGTGACAGCCTCACCGGCCGGGCTGTCGGGGCGCGGCGCCCGTTCTCCGGGCGTGTCCCGGACGAGCGCGGCCGGTCCCGCGCCCGCAGCCCGCGGACCGCCGAGGGCCGACCGTGCCGCCGCCGCCAGGTCCGCAGCCGAGGCGTAGCGATCCTCCGACCGCTTCGCCATGCCACGTGCCACCACCGCGTCGAGGCCGGGTGGCACCTCCGGTCGTCCGGTCGATGGGCGCGGCGGCGGCCGGTGGGCGTGCGCGAACATCATCGCGAGCGGGTCGTCGACCGGGAACGGAACCCGGCCGGTCAGGCACTCGTGCAGGACGCACGCCAGGGCGTAGACGTCGGCGCGGTGGTCCGCCCGTCCGTCCAGCCGCTCCGGAGCCATGTAGGCCGGCGTGCCGACGACCTGCCCGGTGACGGTCAGCCCGGTGGCGTCGACGGAGCGTGCCAGCCCGAAGTCGACGAGGTACGCGAAGTCCTGGCCCACGCTGCCACCGGGCCGGGTCAGCAGGATGTTCGAGGGCTTGACGTCGCGGTGGACGAGCCCGTCCGCGTGCGCCGCGGTGAGCGCCCCCGCCACCTGACCGACGATGTCCACCGCGCGGGCCGGTGGGAGCGGGCCGCCGCGACCGATCGCCGTTGCGAGATCTTCGCCCTCCACCAGCCGCATGTCGAGGAACAGCCGACCGTCGATCTCCCCGAAGTCGTGGATCGGGACGACGTGCGGGTCGCGCAGCCGCGCGACGAGCCGGGCCTCGGCGCGGAACCGGACCGCGAACTCGCCGTCCGCGGCGAGCTGCGGGAGCAGCAGCTTGACCGCGACGTCACGGTCCCGGCGCTCGTCGTGGGCCCGCCACACCTCGCCCATGCCGCCGCGGCCGAGCAGTTCCAGCAGGACGTAGGGCCCGAATCGCCGATCCGTCACGGCCGCCTCCCGTCCGGCCCGCCGGGGGCCGGGACCACGGCGTGGGCTCCAGCAGGGTAGCCACGACCCCCCTCCTAGAGCAGGCCGGCCTCGCTGGCCTTGCCGATGGCCTCGACGCGGTTGCGGGCGCCGAGCTTGTGCAGCGCGGACTGGAGGTAGGTCTTCACGGTGTTGCGGGCCAGCCCGGTGGTCTCGGCGATCTCGGGGTTGGTGCGGCCCTGGGCGGCCAGGCGCAGCACCTCGTACTCGCGGCGGGTGAGCCCGCTGCGCGCGAGCGCGGCCGGGTTGCCCGGGACGCCGGGCACCATCCGCGGATCGGCCACCCGCTCCCCGCGCAGCACCCGCCGCAGCGCGGCGACGAGGTCGGTGGCGGCGGCGTCCTTGAGCAGCGCCCCGTGCGCGCCCGCGTCGAGCGCGGCCCGGACGCCGTGATGGTCGCCGTGGGCGGTGAACACCACCACGCGCGCAGCCGGGCAGCGCTCCCGCAGCCCGGCCACCACCTCGGGGGCGAGCATGTCGGGCAACCGCAGGTCGAGCAGCACGATGTCGGGCCGCAACGCGGCCACCCGCTCCAGCGCGACGCGCCCGCTCTCCGCAGCCCCGACGACGACCAGCGACGGATCCCCCCGCAACAGCAGCGCCACCCCGTCACGCACCACCGGATGATCATCGACCACCATCACCCGCGCGGCCGTCACGGCCGCCCCCCAACCGCACTTGGTGACCTAAGTGCTGTGGAAAGGGGCTGTCCGACAACATCCAGGTCACTAAGTGCGGTTGGCGCGGCGGTGGGCGCGGCGGGAACGGCGGTGGTCACGACGGAGGGCCCGGGGTCGGGGCGGGGAGGAGCATCCGCAACGTCGTTCCGCCGTCCTCGTCGTGGACCAGGCTGACGCGGCCGCCCAGCCGGGCCGCCCGCTCCGCCAGCAACCGGATGCCCAGGCCCGTTCCGGGCGGCTCGTCGGCGCCGGGGCGGGCGGCGCCGTCGTCGGCGATCGCGACCTGCAACCCGCCGTCGACCTCGCCGAGGCTCACCACGACGGTGCCCGCCCCGCCGAGCACGGCGTGCTTCTCCACGTTGACCAGGCCCTCGCGCACCGCCGCGACCAGCAACGTCGTGCGCTCCGCGTCGAGCGGCGCCACCTCGGCGAGCTGCACGAACCGGGCCGTCACCCCGGTTCGCGCGGAGAAGCTGCGGCAGTGCTCGGCCAGCTCGATCGGCAGCGCCCGCTCGGGGCTCGTCTCCGACAGCGCCAGCAGCGCCTCGCGCAGCGCCCGCGACGCCTCGGACACGTCGGACTCCAGCCGGCCCAGCCGCGTCCGCAGCAGGGGGTTGTCCGGCAGCGTCGTGCGCAGGTCGCGCACCTGGGCGCCGATGGAGAACAGCATCGCCCCGACGGAGTCGTGCAGCGAGGTCTGCATCCGCAGGCGCTCGGCGGCGACGGCGGTGGTGCGGCCCGCCTCGGCCCGCGCGGCCAGCAGCAGCGCCCGCGACGCCTGCGTCGCGACGTCGCGCACCGACCGCACGGCGTCGTCACCGAACTCACCCGGACGGCGCAGCGCCGCGTACACGATTGCCGCAGTGCCGGCCGGGCCCGGCGCGGGTACCGGGACGGCGAGCATCGCCGACAGCGCCTCCCGGCTGACCTCACCGTCGTAGTGGTGGGTGATGCTCGGCGAGGACACGTAGTCGCGCACCCGTACCGGCGTGCCGAGAGCGAGGGCGCGGCCGCCGATCCCGCGCCCCTCGGGCACCACGAGGTCGCACAGCGCGTCGGTGCGGTGGCCGGCGAGCCAGCGGATGACGAGCTGGCCGGGGCGCTCGACGTCGGCGACGAAGCCGAC
>JBQTJE010000074.1:0-10999 GCA_052387455.1 Pseudonocardia sp. | reverse complement strand
ACCCCACGAACCGCACTTCGTGACCTGGATGCTGTGAATGCCACCCCCGCAGCAGCATTTCGGCACCGAAGTGCGGTCGAGGACGGCGCGGGCGAGCGGCGCGCGGTCGGCGGCGCGAGCGCCGGCGTCGGCACGGGGTGTTGTCCGCGAGTTCCGCGACGTGTCAGGTCGCCGACGGGCCGCCGGACGGGTCGGCGGGGGACGTTGTCACCGTGCGTGTCGCGATCGTCTCCGAGTGCTTCCTTCCCGTCGTCAACGGTGTCACGAACTCGGTGCTGCGGGTGCTCGAGCACCTCGGCGCCGGCGGCCACGAGGCTCTGGTGATCGCCCCCGGGACGGACGGTGAGCACACGGGGGTGCCGGTCGTCGGCGTGCCCGCGGTGGAGCTGCCGGTGGTCAACTCGATGCCGGTGGGCGTGCCGGGCCGCCGCGTGCTGCGGGCGCTGCGCGCGTTCCGGCCCGACGTGGTGCACCTGGCCGCGCCGTTCGTCGTCGGGCATCGGGGGCTGGTTGCCGCACGGCGCCTGGGGGTCCCGACGGTCGCGATCTACCAGACCGACGTGGCGGGTTTCGCGAGCTCGTACGGTCTCGGGCTCACCGCCCGCGCCGCGTGGCGCTGGACGTGCCGGCTGCACACCCAGGCCGACCGCACCCTCGCCCCGTCGAGCTGGGCCACCGAGGCGCTGCGCGAGCGCGGGGTGCCGCGGGTGCACCAGTGGGCCCGCGGGGTGGACACCCGCCGCTTCACCCCGTCCAAGCGCGACGCCGGGCTGCGCGCGCGGCTCGCCCCGAACGGCGAGATCCTCGTCGGGTACGTGGGACGGCTCGCCCCGGAGAAGCAGGTGGAGCGGCTTGCGGCGCTGGCCGGGCTGCCGGGGACGCGGCTGGTCGTCGTCGGCGCCGGGCCGAGCGAGGCGCGGCTGCGGGCGGAGCTGCCCGGGGCGGCGTTCCTCGGCTTCCGCGGCGGGGACGACCTCGCCCGCGTCTACGCCTCCCTCGACGTGTTCGTGCACACCGGCCCGTCCGAGACGTTCTGCCAGGCGGTGCAGGAGGCGCTGGCCTCGGGGCTGCCGGTGGTGGCGCCGGACGCGGGCGGGCCGCGCGACCTGGTGCTGCCCGGCCGCACCGGTTTCCTCGTCCCGCCCCGGCCCGACGACCCGGACGGCCCCGCCGCCCGCGCGGCCGATGACGCCCTGCGCGCGGCCGTCGCGACGCTGCGCGATGCCGACGTCCGCGCCCGCTTCGGGGCCGCGGCCCGGCGGTCGGTCCTGCGTCGGACGTGGACGACGGTCTGTGACGAGCTGCTCGCCCACTACGCCGAGGTGGTCGCCGACGGCCCGCTGTTCGACACCCCCGCGAGTCGGGTTGTTCGGCAGCGCGAGTCGGGGTCTACGGCAGCGCGAGTCGCGCCGTTCGGCCGCCCGGGACGCGGATCTCGCGGACCGCGGGCGGCCTGACGTGCGCATCGTCCAGCTCGCCAACTTCTACGGCCCCCGGTCCGGCGGCCTGCGCACGGCGCTGCACCACCTCGGCGCGGGCTACGTCGAGCGCGGCCACGAGGTGGTGCTGGTGGTGCCGGGCAGCCGCGGCGCCGACGAGGAACTGCCCGGTGGTATCCGCCGGGTCACCGTTGCCGCCCCGCAGCGGCCCGGCACCGGCGGCTACCGGGCCGTCGACCCGTGGCGGGTGCAGCGGCTGCTCGCCGCGCTGGCGCCCGACGCGATCGAGGTCTCCGACCGCCTCACGTTGCGCGGGCTCGGCGCCTGGGCGGCGCGGCGCGGGCTGCCCAGCGTCGTCGTCTCCCACGAGCGGCTCGACCGGTTGCTCACCCAGTTCCTGCTCCCCGCGGGGCCCGCCCGCCGCGTCGCCGACCGGGCCAACGCGCGGATGGCCGCCGCGTACGACACCGTCGTGTGCACCACCGCCTTCGCCCGCGCCGAGTTCGACCGGATCGGGGCGCGCAACGTCGCCCAGGTGCCGCTCGGGGTGGACCTCGCCACGTTCTCCCCACGCCACCGCGACGTGGAGCTGCGCGAACGCCTCGCCGAAGGGGCTGGGACGCTGCTCGTGCACTGCGGGCGGCTCTCGCCGGAGAAGCACCCCGAACGCAGCGTCGACACCCTCGCCGCGCTGCGCCGGTCCGGGGTCGACGCGCGGCTCGTCGTGGTGGGGGACGGGCCGCGGCGCCCGGCGATGCAACGGCGGGCGACCGGCCTGCCCGTCACGTTCATGGGGTTCGTGCCCGACCGGGCGCGGCTGGCCCGGTTGCTCGCCTCCGCCGACGTCTCGCTGGCCCCCGGCCCGCACGAGACTTTCGGCCTCTCCGCGCTGGAGGCGCTGGCCAGTGGCACGCCGGTGGTGGTGTCGCGGTCCTCGGCGCTGCCGGAGATCGTCGCGCCGGGCTGCGGTGCGGCGGCCGCGGACTCCCCGGCCGCGTTCGCCGCGGGCGTGACCACCCTGCTCGCCGCCGACGAGGGCTCGCGCCGCGGGGCCGCGCGAGCCCGCGCCGAGCAGTTCGGCTGGCCGGCGGCGGTGGACCGGATGCTGGTGACGCTGACGGCCTGACGTGGCGGGTCAGCCGGTGGCGCTCTCGGGCAGCCGGTCGTGCTGGCCGGGCGGCAGCACGGTGTCGCGGCTGTGCAGCGCCAGCGACCGCGCGTAGCGGCGCGCGATGTCGGGCATCCCGTTGCCGCTCCCGCCCACCCCGAACACGGTGCCGGCGTAGTCCAGCGGGCCCATCAATTCACGGATCCGCTCCCACCGGTCCGGCGCGACGAGCTCGGCCGGGTCGCCGCCCGCGAACCAACCCATCGGCACCGCGACCCCCGCCGGCACCACCGTGTTGACGTGCACGACCGCGTGGAACTCGATCTCCGCCCCGACCCCCACGCGGGCGCCGTTGAACACGATCGCCCCGGTCGCGATCCGGGTGTCACCCTCGATGACGCAGCCGGTGAGCGAGGCGTGCGGCCCGACGAGCACGTGGTCGCCGAGAAGCGTGGGGTGGCCGGGCACGCCGCGCACCACCGCGTTCTCCATCACCACGCAGTTCGCGCCGATCTCCACCGGCCCGCCCTCCGCGGTGATCACCGCGCCGAACAGCACCCGGCTGTGCGGGCCGATCGTCACGTCGCCGCAGAGCACCGCCGTCGGGGCGACGTACGCCGACTCCGACACCTGTGGGCTCTTCGTGCGGTGCCGCACGAAGACGGCGTCGCGGCCGACGTGCCGGGGCGGGACGGGGTAGTCGGTCTCGGTCATCTGCGCTCCCGGGGCGTGTGAGGTGCCGGCCTGGAAAGCCGGACGCCGCCCCGACGAGCGGGGCGGCGTCCGAGAGCCGAGCGGCCGGGGTACCAAGCGTGCAACGTGTGCCCCGTGGGTGGTCTCGGCGTCGAGGGCCGGTGATCGGCCGCCGACGCAGACCCGGTGCACGTTGTGCCTCCTCGCGGCATGCTCCGCGTGGGTTCCCGGTGCTCGTGCTGGGGATCCCCGGCCGGGAGGACGGACCTTCTCCTCCGGTCCGGCCTTGGCCTACCGGTCGTCCCGTGAGGTCAGGTCTACTCCGCACCGGCCCGGGTGACAAGGGCCGTTCGGCGGGCGGTGGCCGCTTCGCACGGGCGGCGGGCTGGGCGCGAGGAGCTGGGCGCGAGGAGCTGGGCGCCGTCGGGCGCCTGCGGCGGCCCGGCGCGCGCGAGAGCGGCGGCCCTGCGCGCCTGCCCGCACGTCCGCCCGCGCGTAGCGTGGCGACGTGAGCCGCGCCGACCTCGACAAGGACCCCCGTGACGTCGCCGCGATGTTCGACGGCGTCGCACGCCGCTACGACCTCACCAACACCGTGCTCACCGCGGGTCTCGACCGGCGCTGGCGCGCGCTCACCCGCGCCGCCCTGCAACTGCGTCCGGGCGACCGGGTGCTCGACCTCGCCGCGGGCACGGCGGTGTCCACGGTGGAGCTGGCGCGCTCGGGCGCCTGGTGCGTCGCGGCCGACTTCTCCCTCGGGATGCTGCGCGCGGGCGCCCACCGCGCCGTCCCCAGGGCCGCCGCGGACGCGCTGCACCTGCCGTTCTGCGACGGCGCGTTCGACGCCGTGACGATCTCCTTCGGCCTGCGCAACGTCGCCGACCCCGACCGGGCGCTGCGCGAAATGGCGCGCGTCACCCGCAGCGGCGGCAGGCTCGTCGTCTGCGAGTTCAGCACGCCCACCTGGGCGCCGTTCCGGGCGGCTTACCACACCGCGCTGGAGCGCGTACTGCCCGCGGTGGCCCGCCGGGTGTCGAGCAACCCCGAGGCCTACCGCTACCTCGGCGAGTCGATCCGCGCGTGGCCGTCGCAGCGGGAGCTGGCGGGGCGGATCGCGGCCGCGGGCTGGCGGGACGTGGCCTGGCGCGACCTCACCGGCGGCGCCGTCGCGCTGCACCGCGCCCGCCGCCCCTGACCCCGCCGCCCGTGACCGGCGACGCGGCCGCACGCCCCGCCATCATGATCACCATTTGGGGACGCCCCGCCGTGCTGGAAACGGTCCGGCGTCCACGCACGCTGATCATGGCCGCCGAACCACCACCACCACCACCACCCGCCACCGCTGGGCGTTCACCCGGCGAGCGTGCGTTGCGGCCGGTCGGTAGTGGAGTGGGTGCACGGTCGGCGGCCGCAGCGACGACGAACGCAGCGACGACGAACGCAGCGACGCCCGAACCCTCCCGGGCCCGGCCCGTACACTTGACCGACACTTCGTGAATCCGTTCACAAGGAGCCCGCATGGCCGCGCCCACCCCCGCCCGGAGCACCGACGGGACGGCCGACGTGATCGTCGTCGGCGCCGGCCCCGCAGGCTCCACCGCCGCGACCTACCTCGCCCGGGCCGGGCTGGACGTCCTGCTGCTGGAGAAGTCGACGTTCCCGCGCCCGAAGGTGTGCGGCGACGGCTTCACCCCGCGCGGGATGAAGCAGCTCATCGACGTCGGGATCGACTGTTCCGAGCGCAACGGCTGGCTGCACAACAAGGGCCTGCGAGTGGTCGGCGGCGGGGTCACCCTGGAGCTGGAGTGGCCCACCCTCGCCACGTTCCCGAACTACGGCGCCGTCCGCCCCCGCCAGGACTTCGACGAGCTGCTCGCCCAGCACGCCGAGAAGGCGGGCGCCCGGCTGCACGAGGACACCACGGTCGTCGAGGCGGTCACCGACCGGGGCCGCGTCGTCGGGGTGTCCGGGCACGTGGGCCGGGGCCGCGACAAGCGCCCGGTCAGCTTCCGGGCGCCGCTCACCCTCGCGTGTGACGGGGTGTCGGCGCGCCTGGCGCTGTCCCTCGGCATGGCCAAGCGCGACGACCGCCCGATGGGCGTGGCCGTCCGCCGCTACTACACCAGCCCCCGCACGCACGACGACTTCCTGGAGAGCCACCTCGAGCTGTGGGACCGATCGGATCCTGCCGATCCGAAGCTGCTGCCCGGCTACGGCTGGATCTTCGGCATGGGCGACGGCACGTCCAACGTGGGGCTGGGAATCCTGTCCACCACGAAGGCCTACGGCAACACCGACTACCGCAAGCTGCTGCGCTCGTGGCTCGAGGGCACCCCGCAGGAGTGGGGCTATCGCGACGAGAACGCGGTCGGCACGGTCGGTGGCGCGGCCCTGCCGATGGGGTTCAACCGCACCCCGCACTACCGGCCCGGCCTGCTGCTGGTCGGTGACGCGGGCGGCATGGTCAACCCGTTCAACGGTGAGGGCATCGCGTACGCGATGGAGTCGGCGTCGATCGCGGCGCGCTGTGGCATCCAGTCGCTGGCCCGGTCCGGGGACGCGGCGGAGGCGGCGCTGGCCTACTACCCGCAGGCGATGAGCCAGGCGCTGGGCGGCTACTACCGCATCGGCAACGTCTTCTCCAAGCTGATCGGCAACCCGACGGTGATGGGCCTGGCCACGAGGCACGGGCTGCCGCGCAAGACGTTGATGCGGTTCATCCTCAAGCTGCTCGCCAACCTCTACGACCCGCGCGACGGCTCGACGAGCGATCGGGTCATCGCCGCGATGACGAGGCTCGCCCCCAGCGTGTGATCGCGGCGGGTTGGCCGCCGCTGGTCATGATGGACCGTGGTGCCGCGCCCCGGGGACCGGTGCTCGGCCTCGCCGCCGCGGGCACGGCCGTCTCGGGTTCAGGGGCGGTCGGCCTGAGCCAGGGTGTCCTCCCGCAGCACCCGGCTGCCGCCGAAGACGTCGAGGTACACGAGGTAGTCGGACTGGTCGTAGCCGAGGACGAGCGCGTCGCCGGTGGGCGTCAGCTGGGGCCCTACTTCCATGATCTTCGACTCGTCGAGCCGCTCGTCGGTGAAGTACAGACGGGCGGTGTCCTCGGTCGGGTCGTAGGTCAGTCGCAGCCGTCCTCCGGCCAGCAGTTCCGGACGGAGGATGCGGGTGGCGTCGAACATCTCGATGCCGAGGAGGTTCCCGACGCCGTCGTAGCTCATGATGATCGAGTCCCTCGTGGGCGTGAGCTGGGGACCGATGTCCCGCTCGATCTCGCCGTCCTCGACCCTGTCGACGAGCGCGGCCCACGCCAGCTTCGTCTCGGGACAATAGGTGAGCTGCATGGCTGGACTAGTGCCCCCGGGTAACGGTGATGATGTTGCCTGACTTGTTGTCGACGACGACGTTGATCTGGTTTGCGCCACGGCCTTGGCTGAATCTCGTGGTGCCGGCAACGTTGCCAGGAGCGCTCCTGCCGTTCAGGATGACCTGTTTCACGAGGTCTTCCGATATCTTCTTGACGGCCATTCTCTGGAGGGCGTGTGCGGTGAACCGGGCGAAGACGGCGAGCAGCGGGATCCAGAACGGGTCGGCGATGATCGGGTAGACGTGTGCGGCGGTTGGTGCGACGTGCTGGGTGACGGTACCGCCCTCGACGGTGTACCAGGTCCGCACCGGCCGACCGTTCGCGTCTCGCGCCCACGGTGGGGCGAGGCCGCCCAGCGACTCCACACCCCCGGCGGTCTCTAGTCGAAAGTCCAAGCCTCAGTCGGGCCGGACAGTGTCGACGACGTCCGCTCCGAAACCGAAGGGGAACGCTCGTGGCGACGCGGCGCCATGCATGATCGACTGCAGCCTGAGCCCGCCGTTCATCATGACTTGGACGGCGAGTTCGGGGTCCGCTCCCGGCGTCCGATAGACGAGCGTGCCGTCGTCGGCCGTCGCCGCGGCGGCGCCCGTATCCAGAGGCAGCCCGAGCGTGACCGGAGCCGTCGACGGATCGTGCGGCAGCAGGGTCAGCGCCCCGGTCGCGTCGAGCGGGACCGTCAAGTGTCCGGCGTGGGTCGACGCCCTCGCGATCCCGTCGGCCCCGGCGGCCATGCTCGTCACCCTGCCTTGCTCGGGGGCAACGGCGGCGATGAGTTCAGCGGTGATGTCGGGGGGTGCCGCTTCCGTCGACGACGGCTGATGCAGATGCCGCCAGGACAAGGCTCAAGGTCGCGGCGACCAGGCTCGCTCCGAGCCGTCTTCGCGGTTCGGTGGATGCGTGACCGGTGTGGGCAAGCGTTGCGGTGGCATACGTCATGAATGTCTCCTCGCACGGGTTCCTGCGAATTCCCGGTCGTCAATGACGGTGGGGCGGCCGTAGCCGCCCCACCCGGCGTTGCGGGCACGGCGACGAACCCCACCGGGGCGGCGAGCGTGCCGCCGTCGACAATGATCGAATACCGTGGCCCTGCCGACCGAGGGGGTTGCTGGTGCGCGCCGACGACGTCGTGCTGGACATGCGCGCGGTGGCGAAGCGGTACCCGGACGGCGGCGGGGGCGAGGTCGTCGCGCTCGACGGCGTCGACCTGCGGGTGTGCCGTGGCGAGTTCGTCGCGGTCACCGGCGCGAGCGGTTCGGGGAAGACGACCCTGCTGGCCGTCGCCGGCGGGATGGAAGCCCCGTCGGGCGGGGCCGTCGAGGTGCTGGGCGTCGCGGTATGTGCCACCGACGACGCAGCGGCCGACCTGCGGCTGCGCCACGTCGGATTCGTCTTCCAGGAGTACAACCTGATCAGCGCGCTCACGGCCGCGGAGAACGTCGCGCTGCCGCTGGAGCTGCTCGGCACGGCGGCCCGTGAAGCGGCTTCGCGGGCCCGCGCCGCCCTGGAGCAGGTCGGCATCGGTGATCTCGGTCGGCGGTTCCCGGATCAGGTCTCGGGCGGGCAGCGGCAGCGGATCGCGATCGCCCGCTCACTCGCCTCCGCGAAGCCGCTGCTGCTGGCCGACGAGCCGACCGGCGCGCTCGACTCGGCATCGGGGGACGTCGTGATCGAGGCCCTTCGGGCGCGGGCCGAGCGGGGCGCCGCCGTGGTGATGGTCACCCACGATCCACGCCGGGCCGCGGCCGCCGACCGGATCGTGGGCATGGCCGACGGCCGCGTCATCGCCCCATGAGCCGCCCCATGAGCCGCCCCCGTGCCGCCCGCCGCGCCCTGCGTCGCATCGCGATGCGCGAGCTGCGCCGCAGCGGCCGGACGGGCGTCCTGGTCGTCGTGCTCGTCGCGGTCCCGATCCTCGTGACCACCGCGCTGTCGATCCTCTACGCCACAGTTGTGCGCTCGCCCGCCGAGCACGCCGACGAGCTCATGGGATCGGCCGACGCGATCGTGCAGCGCGTGTCCGAGTCGCCGGTGCGGCAGGATTCCGACGCCGTCGACCCCACGTTCACGCTGCTGCCGGGGCAGGCCGGGCGAGATCCGCTGCCCGCCGTGCTGCCGCCGGGCTCCCGTGCCGTGCCCGTCGGCGCGCCCGTGCCGGGCGAGGTGCGCGGGCCCGGGGGCGCGGCGACGGTGCTGGTCCAGTCGCTCGATCTCGCCGATTCGCTCACCGCTGGGCTCTACCGGGTCCGTGACGGCGTGCCGTCGTCGGATCCCGGCACGGTGTCGCTCACCGTGCCGCTCGCGCGCCGGCTTGCGGTCGCGGTCGGTGGCTCGCTCACGACCTCCGACGGCACCCGTCTGCGGGTGGCCGCGGTTGTCGACGACCCGGCCCACCTCAACGCCGAGGTGATCGTCCGGGCGGCGCCGGACGATTCTGGGCCCGACGATTCTGGGCCCGTTGCGGCCCCCGCTCTCGCGCCCGGCCGGTGGCTCGTCGATCTGCCCGCCACCGCCGACCACCGCGTGCTGGCCGACGCCGTCAACCCGCACGGGTACGTCGTCACGGGCCGGGTTGCGGTGCTCGACCAGCGACGGGCGGCCACCGACGTCGGCGGGATCACCGACCAGCAGGTCATCCTGCTGCTGGCCACGCTCCCGCTGGCCGGGGTCGCCCTGGTCGCGGCGGCGGCGATGATCACGCTGTTCCGGCGGCAGCGGCGCACGGCGGCGCTGCTGCGGGCCGCGGGCTGCCGCCGCGGCGATGTCCGGCGGATCGTGCTGGTACAGGGCGTGCTGCTGGGGGCCGCGGGCACGGTGCCCGCGATGCTGGCCGGAGCGGGTGCCGTCGCACTGACCCGGTCCGCCGCGGAGGAATGGAGCGGCCGGGCCTGGGGTGCCGTGGCCGGGCGTCGCCGCGATCGGGGCGCTCGGGGTCCTCACCGGTGCCGTCGCGGCGCTGGCGGCGTCCCGGGTCGCGGTGCGGGTCTCCGCGCTGGAGGCGCTGCGCGAGGTTCCTGCGACCGCGCGGGCCCGGCGGCGACGGTCCGGCCTCGTCCCGGCTGTGACCGCGTTGCTCGCCTGCGTGGCCGCGGTCGGGGCGGCCGTGGGTCCGCGCGGCCCGCTGCTGGCCGCCTCGGCGGTGCTCGGCGTGCTCGCGCTGGTCAGCGCGCTGCCCGCGACGCTGCGTACGCCCGCGCGGTTCGCGGCCCGCGCCGGCGTCGGGGTGCGGATCGGCCTGCGCGACCTCGACCGCCGCGCCGACCGCACGGTCCTGGTCGCGGCGGCGATCTGCGCGGTCGTCCTGGTATCGGCCGCGCTGGCCACGGTGCTGGGCACGTTCCTGACCGCGGACCAGCAGCGCTACGAGCCGCGCCGCCACCCCGGCCAGGTCCGCATCTCCGACAGCCGGTCGCTGCTCGGTCCCGCGGACCTGCGGGCCGTCGCCGCGCAGCTTCCCGCGCGCGCGGTGGTCGTACCCCGCTACGTGTCGGTCATCGGGCCGGACGGTGAGCCACGGCCGGTCGGCGTGCCGGCGGCGGGCGGGCGTCCGGCGCTGCTCGGCGTCGCGGATCCCGACCTGCTCCGCGCAGCGTTCGGCGGCTCGCCACCCGCGGCCGTGGTGGCGAACCTCGACGCCGGGCTGGCCGTCGTCCTGGACCCGGGTCCGCTCGCCGGCGACGGGCGGCTGCGGCTCGACGCCCGCGACGCGCCTGCCGGGGTGGTGCCGCCGAGCGTGCCGGCCGCCGCCGTCGCCGGCGACCTGCCCACGGACTACCCGGTCGCGCTGCTCGCCGCCGCCACCGTGCAGGACCTCGGGCTGGTGGCCGCCCCGATCACCGGCGAATACCTGGTCGACACCGTCCGGATGCCGACGCGCGACGAGGAACGCGCCGCCGCGGCCGTGCTCGACCGGCGGGCGGGCGCCGCCGTCGGTATCGAGGTCGAGCGCGGCTACGACGCGGCGCTGCTGCGGGCCGTCATCGCCGTCGTTCTCGGCGCCGCGGCGGCGGTCGCGCTGGCGGTCACGATGGTCGCGGTCGCGCTGTCGATCGCGGAGGGCCGCGACGACGCGACGGTGCTCGCCACCCTCGGCGCGCCGTCGCGGGTTCGCCGCCGGGCCAACGCCGTCGCCGCGGGCACGGTGGCGGCAGTGGCGACGGTGCTCGGCGCCACCGCGGGGACAGGAGGCACCGTGCTACTGCTGATCGCGGGCACCAGCCTGCGCCCGGACCCGCCGGTGATCGGGATCGCGGCCGCCGTCGTCGTGGTGTCGCTGCTGGCGGCGGCGACCGGGGCCGCGACCACCCCGCGCCGGCTCGACCTGCGCGGTCGCTGACGGGCCTCGTCCCCCGCCCGCCCGCCCCGCCCGGCCCATGATCGCCGTTTCGG